>DASSYC010000253.1:0-29622 GCA_035703465.1 Microbacterium sp.
GAAGCGCGCGGCGACGACCTCAAGAGCGCCATGAACCTCCCCGAGGAGAGCGAATGATCCTGTGGTTCACCTACGTCCAGGTGATCGTGGCCGTCCTGGCCGGCGTGCTGTGCATCGTGCTGGGGCTGATCGGGCGCCGCCCGAGCGATCTCACCGTCGGGGCGATGGCGGCTATCGAGCTGCTGCTGATCGCGCAGATCGTGATCGCGATCATCGCGCCGCTGGCGGGCAACCCGCCCAGTGGAAGCCTGCTGGAGTTCTGGGTCTACCTGGTCGCCGCCGCGCTCCTGCCGCCGGCCGGAGTCGCCTGGGCGCTGGTCGAGCGCAGCCGCTGGAGCACCGTGGTGCTCGGGGTCGCCGCGCTGGCGGTCGCCGTCATGGTCTGGCGGATGCAGGTGATCTGGGCCGTGCAGGTGGCCTGAGCCGGGTCGCCTTAGGATTGACGGGTCATGTCGTCTGAAGCACGCCCTCGTCGCCGGATGTCCGGAATCGGCCGTGTCCTGGTCGTCGTCTACGGGATCCTGGCGGTCGGTGCGTTCGGCCGATCGCTGGTGCAGGTCATCGAGCGATTCGACCACGCGCCGCTGGCGTTCACGCTCTCGGCGCTGTCTGCGGCCGTCTACATCATCGCGACCCTCGCGCTGATCTTCGCGGGGTCGACCGTCTGGTACCGCATCGCCTGGGTGGCGATCAGCTTCGAACTGGTCGGGGTGCTCGCCATCGGCACGCTCAGCCTCATCCGGCCCGACCTGTTCCCCGAGGCGACCGTATGGTCGTTCTTCGGCATGGGGTACCTGTTCATCCCGCTGGTGCTCCCGTTCCTCGGTCTGTGGTGGCTCATCACGCATCCGCCGGCGGTGGCGGCGAGCAAGTCGGATGCCGCACCCACCGCGGTGGCATCATGATCGTCTTCCGCGAGCCCGGTGAGGTCCCCGCGGGGTTCGGGCCGTCGGTCGTCGCGATCGGCCAGTTCGACGGCGTGCACGCCGGCCACCGCGCGGTGCTCGAGCGCGCGCGGGTGGATGCCGCCCCGAGCGGGGC
The DNA here is from genome assembly GCA_035703465.1 of Microbacterium sp. Classification (GTDB taxonomy): domain Bacteria; phylum Actinomycetota; class Actinomycetes; order Actinomycetales; family Microbacteriaceae; genus Microbacterium. The sequence continues at coordinate 1,042 of DASSYC010000253.1, forward strand.
CAAGGTGGTCGCCGTCACCTTCGACCGCAACCCCCTCAGCCTGCTGCGGCCCGAGGTCTGCCCCCAGGATCTGGTGGGCGTGACTCAGAAGCTGCGGCTGCTCGGTGAGACCGGCATCGATGCGACGCTGCTGCTGCGATTCGACCGCGCGCTGGCCGACCTCCCTGCCCGGGAGTTCGTCGAGCGGGTCCTGGTCGGCGCGCTGGGCGCGCGCACGGTGCTGGTGGGCGCGGACTTCCGCTTCGGACGGGGCGGTGCCGGCAGCCCCGAGGTCCTGCGCGAGCTCGGGGCCGAACTCGGCTTCCGGGTCGACGTCGTCTCCGACGTGCGCGCGATCGACGCAGATCGGCGGGTGTCATCCACCTGGGTCCGCGAGCTGCTGGCCGAAGGCGACGTGGAGACGGCCGGCAAGCTCCTCGGCCGTGCGCCGTCGGTGCTCGGCGAGGTGGTGCACGGCCTCAAGCGCGGGCACGAGCTGGGCTTTCCCACGGCCAACCTCTCGCCCGATCTGGAGGGCTTCGTGCCCGCGGACGGCGTATATGCGGGATGGCTCGTCGACGAGGGCTCTGCCGACGGGCTGCGCACCGGCATCCGCTATGCCGCCGCCATCAGCGTCGGAACGAACCCGACATTCGATGATGTGGTCCGCCGCCAGGTCGAGGCGCACGTGCTCGATGAGACCGAGATCGACCTGTACGGGCATCTGGTCGAGGTGTGCTTCGTGCACCGGATCCGCGGCATGGTCGCCTTCGAGGGCATCGAGCCGCTCAAGGTGCAGATGGCCGATGACGTGCAGCGTGTCAGAGCCGCGTTGATCTGACGTCCGTCGACCCACCTGTGCAAGGGTCGGTCTATGACTGAACACGCCGCCCGTCCCGGAATCAGCCTGCTGCGCCGCATCATCGTCGGAGTCATCATCGCCGCCTTCGGTCTGGCCGCCGTGCTCGGGATCATCGTCCTGCTCGGCGGCAGCCTGGGCGAGACCGCTTTCCGCGTGCTGGCCACGACCGCGGTGATCGGCGCCTTCAGCGTCGGCGTGCTCTGCTGCGCTGCGCTCGTCGGCCGGCGTGCGCATGTCTTCGGGATGGTGGGCGTCCTGGTCACGGTCCTGTCGGCCGCCTTGGTGGTGTGGAACATCTGGGTCGATTCGCACGAGCAGTGGGAGCTCGTGTTCAAACTCGTGTGGACCGCGGTGGCGGTCTCGTCGGCGTTCGCTGTGGCATCCCTTCTGCTGCTGCTGTCGAGCCGGCAGCGCCCGGCCGTGCGCGTCGGGCTGTGGATCACCCTCGCGCTGATTGCGCTGCTGCTGGCGCTCACCCTGTACATGACGTGGGCACGCGAGATCCCGTGGGACGACTTCGCCCGCATGTACGGCATCGTGGCGATCCTCGCCGCGCTCGGGGCGATCGTGGTGCCGGTGATGTCGCTGCTCATGCCGGACCGGCACGCCGCCATCGTCATCCCGCCGGTGCTCGCCGAGCAGCTCGCCGCCGCCGCCCGCGCGCGAGGGATCACGGTGGAGGAGCTCGTCGCGCCGGTGCTCGCATCGCCCGACCCCGTCGTCGTGACGGACGAGACCGCATAGACCGCCGCCCGGCCGGCGGCCTACGATCGATGCGTGGACGCCGTCATCGCCGCCGTCATCGCCGCCGCCCAGGCCGCACCGAGCGTGAACCTCTGGGGAGCGCTGGGCTGCGCCGTCGCCTACTCCGCGTCGCTGTTCGCGACCCTCGACGCCTTCGCCGACCTCATCCTCGCCCGCGGCGGCTCACCGCCCGGGAGGCTCACGGCGGGGATAGGCTTGAAGTTCGGCTCGAAGATCGCAGCCGCGGCGATCGCGGTGATCTCGGCGGCGATCGTGCTCGCCCTCGACGAGAACTGGTTCGCGTTCACGACGCTCACGGTCGCATTCGTCGTCGTCGTCGCGATCGGCGTGCTCGTGCTGGTCCGTCACGCGGGCCGCGCGCGGGCGCAGATGCGGTCGACGTGAGTCCGATTCCATGACAGGGGAGCGCACATGAGCAGAACCGAGCTGCAGACCCTTCCCGAGCGCGCCATCGAGCTGCTCGGCGGCGAGCCGGACGACGTGACGCTGAGCCGCTATCTGCACGGCCTGCCCGGCGTGGACGCCGTGGGGCTCGAGCAGCGCGCCGCCGGACTGGGCACACGATCGATCAAGACGAGCTCGAAGGCCTGGGCGCTGGACAAGGTGATCTCGCTCATCGACCTCACGACGCTCGAGGGCTCTGACACCCCCGGGAAGGTGCGTTCGCTGGTGGCGAAGGCGCTGACCCCGGATGCCGCGGACCCGACGTGCCCGCGGGTGGCGGCGGTGTGCGTGTACGGCGACATGGTGCCGTACGCGATCGCAGCCCTCGGCGCCGCACACGGCGACCCGGATGACGGACAGGTGAGCGTGGCCGCGGTGGCCACGGCGTTTCCGAGCGGCCGGGCGTCGCTGGAGGTCAAGCTCGCCGACACCGCGGACGCGGTGGCCGACGGAGCCGACGAGATCGACATGGTCATCGACCGCGGCGCGTTCCTCGCCGGACGCTACGGGCTCGTGTTCGATCAGATCTGGCGCGTCAAGCAGGCGTGCCGCCGCGACGACGGCACCTACGCGTCGCTCAAGGTGATCCTCGAGACCGGTGAGCTGAACACGTACGACAACATCAAGCGGGCCTCGTGGCTGTCGATCCTCGCGGGCGGCGACTTCATCAAGACGTCGACGGGCAAGGTCCAGCCGGCGGCGACGCTGCCCACGACCCTGCTGATGCTCGAGGTCGTCCGCGACTGGCATCGCGCAACGGGTGAGCGGATCGGCGTCAAGCCGGCAGGCGGCATCCGGTCCTCCAAGGACGCGATCAAGTACCTCGTGACGGTCGCCGAGACGGCGGGGGAGGAGTGGCTGCAACCGCACCTGTTCCGGTTCGGGGCGTCGAGCCTGCTCAACGACGTGCTGCTGCAGCGGCAGAAGCTGGCGACCGGGCACTACTCCGGTGCCGACTACGTGACGATCGACTGAGGCATCCATGTCATTCCTGGAATACGCACCCGCGCCCGAGTCGCGCGCCATCCTGAATCTGCGCGAGGACTACGGCCTGTTCATCGGCGGCGAGTTCGTCGAGGCGAGCGGGCCGAGCTTCACGACGATCTCGCCCGCCGACGAGCAGCCGATCGCGACGATCGCCACCGCGACCGAGGCGGATGTCGAGCGTGCCGTCGTCGCGGCGCGCCGCGCGTTCGATCGGACGTGGTCGAAGATGAGCGGACGCGATCGCGGCAAGTACCTGTTCCGCATCGCCCGCCTGGTGCAGGAGCGTGCGCGCGAGCTGGCGGTGGCCGAGAGCCTGGACAACGGCAAGCCGATCAAGGAGAGCCGCGATGTCGACGTGCCGCTGGTGGCGGCCTGGTTCTTCTACTACGGCGGATGGGCCGACAAGCTCGATCACGCCGGACTGGGAGCCGACCCCCGCCCGCTGGGCGTGGCCGCGCAGGTGATCCCGTGGAACTTCCCGCTGATGATGCTGGCCTGGAAGATCGCGCCGGCGCTGGCCGCCGGCAACACGGTCGTGCTCAAGCCGGCCGAGACGACGCCGCTGACGGCGCTGCTGTTCGCCGAGATCCTGCAGCAGGCCGATCTGCCTCCGGGCGTGGTCAACATCGTGACAGGCGCCGGCGCGACCGGCGCCGCGATGGTGCGGCATCCGGATGTCGACAAGGTCGCCTTCACCGGCTCGACCCCGGTCGGCCGCGAGATCGCAAAGGCCGTCGCCGGCAGCGAGAAGAAGCTCACCCTGGAGCTGGGCGGCAAGGCCGCGAACATCGTCTTCGACGACGCCCCGGTCGATCAGGCCATCGAGGGGATCGTCAACGGCATCTTCTTCAATCAGGGGCATGTATGCTGCGCCGGCAGCCGGCTGCTCGTCCAGGAGAACGTGCACGACGAGGTCGTCGAGCGCCTCAAGGCGCGTCTGTCGACGCTGCGGCTGGGCGACCCCCTGGACAAGAACACCGACATCGGCGCGATCAACTCGCGTGAGCAGCTCGACCGCATCCGCGCACTCACCGCCGCCGGCGAGGAGGAGGGCGCCGAGCGCTGGAGCGCGGACTGCGTCATCCCCGACAACGGGTTCTGGTTCGCCCCGACGGTCTTCACGAACGTGCAGGCCTCGCACCGCATCGCCCGGGAGGAGATCTTCGGCCCGGTGCTGTCGGTGCTCACCTTCCGCACCCCGGCCGAGGCCGTCGCGAAGGCCAACAACACCCCGTACGGCCTGTCCGCGGGCATCTGGAGCGACAAGGGGTCCAAGATCCTCGCCGTGGCCGATCGCCTTCAGGCGGGCGTCATCTGGGCGAACACGTTCAATCGCTTCGACCCGTCGTCCCCGTTCGGCGGCTACAAGGAGTCCGGCTACGGCCGCGAGGGCGGCCGCCACGGCCTGCTCGCCTACCTGAAGGGGGCCGCGAAGTGACCAAGCGCCTCACTGTTCCCAAGACCTACAAGCTTTTCATCGGCGGGGCGTTCCCCCGCAGCGAGTCCGGCCGCACCTACGAGGTCGCATCGCCCGACGGCGACTTCCTCGCCAACGCCGCGCTCGCCTCCCGCAAGGACGCGCGGGATGCCGTGAAGGCCGCCACCGGCGCCGGCAGGGCGTGGGCGGGGGCCACCGCCTACAACCGCGGGCAGGTGCTCTACCGCGTCGCCGAGATCCTCGAGGGCCGTCGCGCGCAGTTCGCCGCCGAGATCGTCGCGCAGACCGGCGTGACCGCCGCCATCGCGGGCGCCGAGGTCGACGAGGCGATCGACCGCTGGGTCTGGTACGCGGGCTGGTGCGACAAGTTCGCCCAGGTCGCCGGCGCCCTGAACCCCGTCGCCGGCCCGTACTTCGACATCTCGGTGCCCGAGCCCACCGGCACGGTCGCGATCATCGCGCCGCAGGACACGGCGCTGCTGGGCATCGTCTCGGCGATCGCCCCGGCGCTGGTGGCGGGCAACACCGTGGTGGCGGTGGCGGCGCAGCGCTTCCCGCTCTCTGCGATCAGCCTCGCCGAGGTGCTCGCGACCTCCGACGTCCCCGGCGGCACCGTGAACATCCTCACCGGCTCACCCGCCGAGCTGGGCCCTTGGCTCGCGGGGCACCGTGACGTGCGGGCGCTCGACCTCGTCGGCGCCGGAGAGCTCGACTGGGTCGACCTCGAGATCGCCGCAGCCGACACGCTCACCCGGGTGATGCGCCCCGAGCGGGGCCCGGATGCCGCGGCCCCCAGCCTGCAGCGGATCACCGCCCTGACCGAGACCAAGACGGTCTGGCACACGAAGTCGCTCGCGTGACCTGAACATCGGAGGTGATTCTCCGACATCCGCGCTCACCGCAGGTCCAGCGCGCCCCACTCACCCGGCGCCGGCAGCTCGGCGTAGTGCAGATCGACCGCATCGCGCGACACGGCGGCCGCGCACATCAGCAGCGAGAGCGTGGGGTAGCCGAACGCGCGGTTGTCACGGATGATGGTGCGGTCGTCGTCGTGCGGCAGTTCGGAGGAGCGGCCCACGATCTCCAGCCACGGTGCCCACCAGGCATCCCCTTCCGTGCTCGCGGCGCGGAACTCCGGCAGCCAGCGGGCGATGCGGGCCGTGCGCGGGTCGTCCACGTCATCGTGCGCCATCATGTGGGTCCCGGGCTCCAGCTCGGCCCAGCGCAGCGCTTCTCCGTCCCAGGTCGCCGCTCGCGCGCTCGAGCCGTCGACCTCGATAAGGTTGAACCCGTGGGTCGACGGCTGTCCGGACGGCGACACGCCCGAGACCGAATCGAGCGGGATGCCGCCCCGCGAGACCAGTTCGGATTCCGGGCGGGTCGAGGTGTCGGCGCGGTTGAGCAGCACCGCGAGACGTCCGCGCGCTGGGTCTGCGGCCAGCCAGGCGCCGCCCGCGCGCTGATCCCGCACGCCGATGACGCCCGGGTGCTCCTCGGGCCAGGATTCGCCCAGCGGCAGCCAGGCCCGCGCGGGATCCTCGTCGCGGATCGCGAGCAGCCGCACCGGCTCGTCGGGAGAGGTCGGGATGCGGATGATGACCGTGCACATGCGGCGGGCTCCAGGCTCGTGGGAGGATCGGATCGTGTTCGTCGTCATGGGTGTCACGGGCGGGATCGCCGCGTACAAGGCGGTCCAGCTCGTGCGGCTTCTCGTCCTGGACGGTCACGACGTCCATGTGATCCCCACCGAGGACGCCCTGCGGTTCGTCGGCCTGCCCACGTGGGAGTCGATCAGCCGCAACCCCGTGACGACGTCGGTGCACGACGACGTCCCGAAGGTGCGGCATGTCGCCCTCGGCCAGGCTGCCGACCTCGTCATCGTGGCGCCGGCGACGGCGAACACGCTGGCGAAGATGGCCGCAGGCCTCGCGGACGATCTGCTGGGCACCACCCTACTGGCCACCACGGCACCGGTCGTCGTCGCGCCCGCCATGCACACCGAGATGTGGCGCCACCCCGCCACGGCGGCGAACATGGCGACCCTGCGTGCGCGCGGCGTGCAGGTGGTCGGCCCCGAAGAGGGCGCCCTGACCGGCGGCGACAGCGGACCGGGACGGATGTCGGAGCCGGACGCGATCCTCGCGGCGGCCTACGGCGCGCTGGCGACGGGCGATCTCGCCGGCCTGCGCGTGGTCGTCTCAGCCGGCGGCACGCGTGAGCCGATCGATCCGGTGCGCTACCTGGGCAATCGCTCCAGCGGCCGGCAGGGCGTGGCCGTGGCGCTGGCGGCCGCCGGCCGCGGGGCGAACGTGCTCCTGGTCGCGGCGAACGTCGACGCCGGCGTGCTGGCGGCGGCATCCGTTCATCCCCGGGTGCAGATCGCGACGGTGAGCACGACCGCGCAGCTGCAGGCGGAGATGAGGGATGCCTCGCCCGAGCGTGACGTCGTGGTCATGGCGGCCGCTGTGGCGGACTATCGCGTGGCGGATGTCGCCGAGCGCAAGCTCGCGAAGGAGGATGCCGGAGCACCCGCCCGCACGCTGGAGCTGGTGGAGAACCCGGACATCCTGGCCGGGCTCGTCGCGGCGCGCAGCGACGGGCAGACGATCGTCGGGTTCGCCGCCGAGACCCCCGGGGAGGGGGAGACCCTGCTCGATCGAGGCCGCCGCAAGCGGGCCCGCAAGGGGGTCGACCTGCTTGCAGTCAACGAGGTCGGCTGGGGTGTGGGGTTTGAGGCCGAGGACAACGCGCTGCTGATGATCGATGCCGCAGATGCCGTGGTCGCGGAGGCACGCGGCACCAAGCGCGAGGCCGCCGAGGCGCTGTGGGACGCCATCCTCAGCGTGCGCGACTCGTAGGCGGCTCCTCGACCTCCTCGCGCTCCGGATTGCGGATGCCCAGCAGCGACACCACGCCGCCGACCGCCAGCAGCACTGCGGTGACGATCACGGCGCGGTGGAAGCCCGCGAGGTCGAGCTCGCCGCCGACGATGACGCCGAGCATCGCCACGGCGATGAGTCCCGCCACACGTGCCACCGCGTTGTTGACGGCCGAGGCGATGCCGCTGCGGGCGGGCTCGATCGCCCCGAGGATCGCGGCGGTCAGCGGCGAGACGGTGATCGCGAGTCCGAACCCGAAGACGATCATGCTCGGCAGCACCTGCAGCCAGTAGTTGAAGTCGGGGGAGACGGCCATCAGCAGCGCGGCGCCCACCGCCATGATGAGCGGGCCGACGGTCATGAACACCCGCGGACCCCACCTGCCCGCCAGCGTGCCGGCGCGCTCGCTCAGGACGATCATGAGCAGGGTGACCGGGAGGCTCGCCAGACCCGCCAGCGTGGCCGGCAGGCCGGCGCCCTGCTGCAGGTAGACCACGACCACCAGGCCGTTCAGCGACAGCGCGGCATACACGAACACCGTCGTGATGTTGCCGGTCCAGAAGTTGCGCACGCGGAACAGCTCCAGCGGCATCATCGGGCTGCGCGCCATCTTCTGTCGCACGAGGAATCCTGCGAACGACAGGGCGCCGACCGTCATGGTCCCCCAGATCGCCGGGGACGACCATCCGAAATTGCCCTGTTCGATCAGCGCGTAGACGATCCCACCGAGGCCGACCGTGCACAGCACTGCCCCGATCCAGTCCACCCGCGCCCCCTCCAGCCGGTGGTCGCGGTGGCCGAGGACGACCATCAGCCAGAGCGTGATGGCGATGGGCACGACGTTGATCAGGAACACCAGCCGCCATGAGAGCAGGTCGACGAAGACGCCGCCCAGCACCGGTCCGACGACCATGGCGCCCGTGGTCGCCGCAGTCCACAGGCCGATGGCGCGCCCCTGTGCCCCGCCGCGGAAGTTCGACATGATCAGGGCGAGCGAGCTGGGGACCAGAAGCGCCCCGGCGACTCCCTGCAGCGCCCGGGCGACGATGAGGAAGAGGGGATCCGGCGCCAGGGCGATGGCGACCGAGGCGACCCCGAAGCCGATGAGCCCGATCCGCAGGATCAGCAGACGGCCGAACACGTCGCTCAGCGATCCGGCGACGAGGATGAGCGAGCCCAGCGTGATCAGGTAGGCATCCACCACCCACTGCTGGGTCGCCAGGCCGCCGCCGAGCTCGGCGCTGATCGCGGGAAGCGCGACGTTGACCACCGTGCCGTCCAGGAACGACACGAACGAGGCCAGGATCGCGATGATCAGCACCAGCCGCTGGTCGCGCGGCATCCGCTCTGTCATCTGGCTGACGGTACTCCCGTCGGCGCGATGACGCGCGGATTCCGCGTGGATCTCGACGCGGAAGGGGCGTGATGCCATAGAATGGCAGCCGAGGGGTCGTCCGCGCCGTGCGCAATCGCAGAAGCGAGCACCAGCGTCAGGCGGGAGCCGGCCCCCATTTGCAAGCAGCTCAGCGGTGCACGCGGCTTCCCGCCGGGTCCCGCACACCCGGCACCCTGCCGGGACACCGGCACCCGCCGGCATCGACGCTCAGGAGGAGCATGCCGACCACGGCACCCGCCCGCAAGTCCGGCCAGCGGCGCAGCGTCGCGCAGCGCTCGTCGGCACGCCACGACGAATCCCCGATCATCCCGATCCTCGCCCGCAAGGTCCGCGAGGTCGAAGCCAAGGCCCAGCGCGGAAAGCTCGGGCCGACCAATCGCGTGAAGTTCCAGGTCATCGCGTTCCTGGTGCGAGAGGAGCGCGCCAAGGTCAAGGCCGACGGCGAGCTCGCCGACGCCGCCCGCGCGGAGCTGCTCAAGCGCCTGGACGGCGTCGCGACGATCCTCGCCAAGACCGCGGCACGCGACACCTCGCTCATCCAGCTGCTGGAGGTCGACCAGGCGACGTCTCCGGTCGCCCGGCGCATGCGCCGCGACTGGCTGCTCGAGTCGGGCGCGGAGCTCGCCCCCGACGAGCTGATCATCACCGACGCTCCGGTGGCGGCATCCGCGCCCGTCGTGCCCGCCGCGCTCGCCGAACGCCAGGTCATCCCGCCGCAGATCGAATCCCGGCGCGAGGCGAACCCCTTCCTCGCCCCCGACCTCGCGCTGCGCGCGGCCAAGGGGAATCCGCGGCGGCGTCTGGACGGCTGGGAGCTCATGGGCCCCCTCTACAAGGCGTTCGAGACCGGCGCCGGCGGGGGATCGGCGACGATGCCGCTGCCTCCGGTGCCCGAGTTCGACCGTCTCTCGCCGAAGGGTCTGGAGGTCATGCCGCACCAGTCCCGCTTCCTGGAGGCGGTGCGTGCCGGCCACCGGCAGTTCCTGCTGGCCGACGAGCCCGGACTCGGCAAGACCGCGGAGTCGGTGCTGGCGGCATCCATCGCCGACGCCTACCCGCTGCTGGCCGTCGTCCCCAACGTCGTCAAGATGAACTGGGCCCGCGAGGTGGAGAGGTGGACGCCGCAGCGCCGCGCGACGGTGATCTCCGGGGATGGGGAGGACATCGACGCCTTCGCGGATGTGTTCATCGTGAACTACGAGATCCTCGACCGGCACCTGTCCTGGCTCGGCCGCATCGGGCTCAAGGGCATGGTCGTCGACGAAGCGCACTTCATCAAGAACCTCACCTCGCAGCGCTCGCAGAACGTGCTCGGGCTCGCCTCGCGGATCCGCGAGACCCAGCAGGATCCGCTCCTGCTGGCGCTGACCGGAACCCCGCTGATCAACGACGTCGAGGACTTCGACGCGATCTGGCGCTTTCTCGGGTGGACGGTGCCCTCCGGCGAGAAGCCGGCACCGGCCCTCATGGAGAAGCTGGATGCCACCGGCCTGACTCCTGCGGACAAGGCGTTCTACCCCGAAGCCCGCGATGCGGTCATCTCGATGGGGATCGTCCGGCGCCGCAAGACCGATGTCGCCGCGGACCTGCCCGACAAGCTGATAGCCGACCTGCCGGTGCAGCTGGACGACGAGTTCGGCCGCTCGATCCGCGACGCGGAGCGCGAGCTCGGCGAGCGCCTGGCGGCGCGCTATCGCCGCATCATCGAAGCGCGCGGCCGCGCATCCGCGCCCGGCGAGATCGACGACGACATCGTGCGCCTGGTCGCCCAGAACGAGCTCGACGAGTCCAAGAGCGCGGGCTCGGGCGCCGAGAACGTCTTCACCATGGTCCGCAGGATCGGCCAGGCCAAGGCTCTGCTGGCGGCGGACTACGCCGTGCAGCTGCAGCGCTCGGTGGGCAAGGTGGTGTTCTTCGCCAAGCACATCGACGTCATGGACCAGGCCGAGGATCACTTCGCGTCCGCCGGCCTGCGCACCGTGTCGATCCGCGGCGACCAGACCACTCCTGCCCGTCAGCAGGCGATCGATGCGTTCAACAGCGACCCGGATGTCGGCATCGCAGTGTGCTCACTGACCGCCGCCGGTGTCGGCCTCAACCTGCAGGCCTCGTCGAACGTGGTGCTCGCGGAGCTGTCGTGGACCGCCGCCGAGCAGACCCAGGCCATCGACCGCGTCCACCGCATCGGCCAGGACGAGCCGGTGACAGCCTGGCGCATCATCGCCGCGCACACGATCGACACCAAGATCGCCGAGCTCATCGACTCCAAGCAGGGGCTCTCGCTGCGCGCACTGGACGGCCAGGCGGTCGATCCGCAGTCGAGCGACTCGGTGCAGCTGTCGGCCCTCATGCACCTGCTGCGCCAGGCTCTCGGCGGTGAGCTCGGATGAAGATCGGAATACTCACCAGCGGCGGCGACTGCCCCGGCCTCAACGCGGTCATCCGCGGCGTCGTGCTCAAGGGAACGACCCACTACGGCTTGGAGTTCGTCGGCATCCGCGACGGCTGGCGAGGTGTCGTGGATGCCGACTTCTTCCCGCTCACCCGGCACGAGGTCAAGGGCCTGTCCAAGGTGGGGGGCACCATTCTCGGCACCTCCCGCACGAACCCCTACGAGGGCCCGCGCGGCGGTGCCGAGAACATCGCCAAGACGCTGTACGGCCATCGGATCGACGGCATCATCGCGATCGGGGGCGAGGGCACTCTCGCCGCAGCCGATCGGCTGCACAAGGACGGCGTCAACGTGCTCGGGGTCCCGAAGACGATCGACAACGACCTGCGGGCCACGGACTACTCGTTCGGCTTCGACACCGCCGTCAACATCGCCACCGAGGCGATGGACCGGCTGCGCACGACCGGCGACTCGCACCAGCGCTGCATGGTCGCCGAGGTGATGGGCCGCCACGTCGGCTGGATCGCGCTGCACGCCGGCATCGCCGCCGGCGCACATGTGATCTGCATCCCCGAGGTGCCGATGTCGATCGACGAGATCGTCGCGCAGGTCAACAAGGCCCACGACCGGGGGCGGGCCCCGCTGATCGTGGTCTCCGAGGGGTTCACGCTCACCGGCATGGAGCAGGCCTACAGCGACAAGGGCATGGATGCCTTCAACCGCCCGCGCCTGGGCGGCATCGGCGGGGTCCTGGCCCCCGAGATCGAGGCGCTCACCGGCATCGAGACGCGCGCCACGGTGCTGGGACACATCCAGCGCGGCGGTTCGCCGTCGGCCTTCGACCGCGTGCTGGCGACGCGGCTCGGCCTGCACGCCGCCGACGCCGTGGTCGCCGAGGCGTGGGGCCAGATGGTCGCGCTGCGCGGCACCGACATCGAGCGGGTGCCCTTCGCCGACGCGCTGGGCGAGTTGAACACGGTCCCGCTGTATCGCTACGAGGAGGCCGCAGCCCTGTTCGGCTGACGCCGGATGCCTCCGGCATCCCGCTGCGCCCCCCGGCATCCCTCTGCCCCCCGGCATCCCTCTGCCACCCGGCATCCCTCTGCCCCGCGGCATTCCCCTGCCCCCCGGCATCCCCCTGCGCCCCGGCATCCCCTGCGCGCCCCAGCATCCGAGTCCTCCATCGTCGAACCCGAGGGTTCTCGTCGAACCCGAGGTTGGCGACCTGCGGTTCGGCGAGAGTCCTCGGGTTCGAGTGAACGCGGGTCGCCTGCGCCTCCGGCATCGGCGCCCTCCATCGTCGCGCGCGAGGGTTCTCGTCGAACCCGAGGGTTCTCGCCGAACCCGAGGGTTCTCGTCGAACCCGAGGTTGGCGACCCGCGGCTCGGCGAGAATCCTTGGGTTCGGTGAACGCGGGGCGCGGGGGCGCCGGGACGGGGGATGCTCGACGCTGGGCGCCGGGACGCCGGGGCGCCGGGGCGCGGGGACGCGGGACGGGGGATGCTGGACGCTGGACGCGGGGAGGCGGGGGCCGAACATGGCAGGGTCTCGGGCTGGATCGGGGATCGATTCCGCGGGATGGCGCGATCGGGCATCCTCCACAGCCCTTGCCTCGGCTGCGCTGTGTACATTTGAGACCCTGCTGGCGGCCATTTCAGGCGCGGCGGTGCACGGTGGTCGGATGATCCGGGTCTGCCCCGCAACGCTCTTGCTCACCAAAGACGAGCCGACGATCGTTCGGCACCTCCTGCGATCGAGGACATTGCATCGCGTGCGACAGGGCGTGTACGTCCGCGACGCCGAGTGGGATGCGCTCGAGCCGTGGGACAGATACCTCGTTCGCGTGCACGCGGTGGCTTCCACATGGTCCGCGCCGGTCTTCTGTCTGGAGTCGGCCGCCGCTCTGCAAGGGCTTCCCGTCTTCGACGAGGCTCGCGACATCCACCTGCTCAGCGACGACGGCACGACCTGGCGGGAAGGTGACGTGTGGGTGCACGGCTCCCGTGACACGCGGGGGACCGTCGACGAAGACGGATTCTCCACAACCACCCTCATCGACACCGCGGTCGACCTGTGTCGCGTCCTGCCGCCCGCATTCGCTCTCGCTGTGGCGGACAATGCCGTTCGCGGGCTGCATCGGAACAAGCTGAAGTTCGACTTCGGCAGCTATGGGCGCTCCCAGTCGAACCGCCGCGGGCTGCGTCAGCTCGACTGGGTTCAGGAACGGGCCACGCACCTCGCCGAGTCGGTGGGAGAGTCCGTGAGCCGCGCCGTCATCGGATGGCTGGGCTATGAGCCGCCCGAGCTGCAGGCGGAGTTCCACCACGAGGGCGAGAACGACCGCAGTGACTTCTACTGGCGCCGATCACGGATCGTCGGCGAGTCGGACGGCTGGGGCAAGTACGATTCCGACGATCCGCAGGAGGTCAAAGCGCACTTCGCGAACGAGAAGCGACGCGAGGATCGGCTCCGTCGCCACGAGAATGGCTTCATCCGGTGGGACTGGAGCGCCACGATGAAGTGGCGACGGCTCGACGAGCACCTGCGACTGGGCGGGCTCGCGCGCGTGCGTCCGGTTCAGGCATCCCTTCTCGCGACGCTGACAGACAACCCGCGCTCGCTTCCTCGGGGACGGCGAGCCAAGGCGTTCGCGTCGAAGCGAGGGTCGGCGACCCCAGGTTCGACGTGAATCCCCGGGTTCGAGGACCTCGCGCCCCGCGTCAGGCGTCGGCGACGCCGAGCACGTCCAGCAGCCAGGCCAGCTCGAACGCGCGCTCCTTCCAGGAGTTGTAGCGGCCCGAGACGCCGCCGTGCCCGGCGACCATCTCGCACTTCAGCAGGGCGTCGGCGCCCTCCTCGCGAAGGCGCGCCACCCACTTCGCCGGCTCGACGTACAGCACGCGCGTGTCATTGAGCGAGGTCACCGCGAGGATCCGCGGGTACCGCACGCCCGAGCGCACGTTCTCGTAGGGCGAGTACGACTTCATGTACGCGTACACGTCGGCATCGTGCAGCGGATCGCCCCACTCGTCCCACTCGATCACCGTCAGCGGAAGCGACGGGTCGAGGATGGTCGTCAGTGCATCGACGAACGGGACGCCGGCGACCACACCGGCGAACAGCTCCGGGGCGATGTTGGCGACCGCGCCCATCAGCAGCCCGCCGGCAGACCCGCCCTCGGCGACCAGGGCGGCGGGCGTCGTGTATCCCGCGTCGATGAGGTGGCGGGCGCAGTCCACGAAGTCGGTGAAGGTGTTGCGCTTGTTCAGCAGCTTGCCGTCCTCGTACCACTGGCGCCCCATCTCGCCCCCGCCGCGGATGTGCGCGACCGCGAACACGACGCCGCGGTCGAGCTCCGACAGCCGTGGCACCGAGAAGCCGGGCTCGATGGAGTGCTCGTACGAGCCGTACCCATACAGGTGCAGCGGTCGCGGCGCGGTGCCGGCATCGCCGAACGACCGCTTCCACACGAGCGAGATGGGCACCTGCGTGCCGTCCTGCGCCGTCGCCCAGACCCGCCTCTGCTCGTAATCGGCCGGCTCGTAGCCGCCGAGCACCGGCTGGCGCTTGCGCAGCAGCAGCTCAGCGGAGGCGACGTCGTAGTCGTAGACCGTGCCCGGCGTCACGAACGACGCGTAGCCCAGCCGGACCACCGGGGGCGCCCACTCCGGATTCCCGCTCGCACCGGCCGCGAACAGCGGCTCGTCGAACGCGATCTCGCGGACCTCACCCGTGGAGTAGTCCAGGATGCCGGTGCGCGCGAGCCCTTCGCGGCGGTAGTCCACCACGGCCCAGTCGCGGAAGCAGTCCACATCCAGCAGACGGCGCCCGCCGACGTGGGGCAGGAGCACCCGACGTGCGCCCTGCGGATCGGCGGCGTCGACCTGGACGAGCTCGAAGTCCAGGGCTGCGCCCCCCGCCGCCGACTCGCCGTTGTGCAGCACGAGCAGCACGTCGCGCCCATCGACGACGGCGTGATCGACCGAGTACTCGACGCCTTCGACCCGGGGCCAGACGACGACGGGCTCGGCGGACAGGTCGGATGCCGGGACCAGCCGCACCTCGGAGGTGATCGACGAGCCCACCACGATCTGCAGGAAGGCGTCGCTGCGGGTGAAGCCGCCGCCGAGCCAGTACCGCTCGTCCGGCTCGTGGAACAGCTGCTCGTCTTCGGCCACCGGCGTGCCGACGACGTGCCGCCACAGCGTGTCGGGCCGCCACGCGTCATCGACGGTCGAGTACACGATGTCGGCGCCGTCGGGTGAGAACGCCGCGCCGGAGAACGTGCCGGGGATCTCGTCGGCCAGCTTCTCGCCGGTGACGAGGTCGCGCACCCGGATCGTGTAGCGCTCGTCGCCGGCGACGTCGACGCCGTACAGCATCCGATCGCCGTCCCGCGAGACGTCGAAGGAGCCGAGCGAGAAGAATTCGTGCCCCTCCGCTTCGACGTTGCCATCCAGCAGCACCTGCTCGCCGGGCACATCCGCGTCCGCGGACAGCACCGGGGGAGTCCAGTCGTCGGGCGAGGCGATCGGGGCGCGGCACTGGATGCCGTACTGCTTGCCTTCCACGGTGCGCCCGTAGTACCACCAGTCGCCCCGGCGAGCGGGCACCGACAGGTCGGTCTCAAGCGTCCGGCCCTTGATCTCCTGGAAGATGCGATCCCGCAGCCCGGCGAGGTGCTCGGTGCGCTGCTCGGTGTAGGCGTTCTCGGCCTCCAGGTGAGCGATGACCGCGGCATCCTCCTTGGCGCGGAGCCACTCATACGGGTCGTCGAACGTGTCGCCGTGGTGGGTGCGCGCGACCGGTCGACGGTCGGGGGCGGGGGCGGGGGCGGTGAGGGCGGTGTCCTGGGTCACCAGTCCACCGTAATCGAGGGATTGCGATCTGCGATGCGGCCCGGTTACCTGTTCGGCCGTGAGTGTGCGAGGATTCTGGCTGTCCGGTTAACGGACCTGGAATCCACGGTGAACTGTTCGTTCGCGCCCGTCGGCCTCGTCGACACCCTCCCCATACCCAGCTCTCACATGGAAAGCGAACGGTGGAAACAGCAGCCCTGATCGTCGTGCTGGTCATCGCTCTGGCCCTCTTCTTCGACTTCACCAACGGCTTCCACGACACCGCCAACGCGATGGCGACCCCGATCGCCACCGGAGCGCTGCGCCCCAAGGTGGCCGTCCTGCTGGCAGCGGTGCTCAACCTGGTCGGCGCGTTCCTGTCCACCGAGGTCTCCAAGACGATCTCCCATGGGATCATCCGCGAAGATCAGATCAGCTCCCTGGCATTCATCCCGATCATCTTCGCGGGCCTGATCGGCGCGATCACCTGGAACATGCTCACCTGGCTGCTCGGCCTTCCGTCGAGCTCGTCGCATGCGCTGTTCGGCGGGCTCATCGGCGCGACCATCGCCGGAGCGAGCATCATGGCGATCGACTTCGGCCAGGTGCTCAGCAAGGTCGTGCTGCCGGCGCTGATCGCTCCGTTCACCGCGGGGCTCATCGCCTTCCTCGCCACCCGGCTCGCCTACGTCGCGACGCGCCGCTACGACAACCAGCCGGACGGGCGCGACGGCTTCCGCTGGGGCCAGATCTTCACATCGTCCCTGGTCGCGCTCGCGCACGGCACCAACGACGCGCAGAAGACGATGGGCGTCATCACGCTCACCCTGATCCTGGCCGGCTGGCAGAGCTCCGACCACGCCGACCCCTACCCGTGGGTGATCTTCGCGTGTGCGTTCACGATCGCCCTCGGCACCTACATGGGCGGCTGGCGCATCATCCGCACGCTCGGCAAGGGCCTCACCGACGTCAAGCCCGCACAGGGCTTCTCGGCTGAGACCTCCACGGCGGCCACGATCCTCGCCTCCAGCGCCTTCGGGTTCGCCCTGTCCACCACCCAGGTCGCATCCGGCTCGGTCATCGGCTCCGGACTGGGCCGCCGAGGATCGACGGTGCGCTGGCGCACCGTCGGCCGCATCGCGGTCGGCTGGATCCTGACCCTTCCCGCCGCGGGCGCGGTCGGGGCCGCCGCGGCGCTGATCGTCGTGTGGTTCGGCAGCTGGGGCATCCTCATCGACGCCGTCCTCGCGCTCATGATCATCCTCGTGCTGTTCTGGCGCTCGCGCCGCGCTGTGGTCGACGCCAGCAACGCGATGAGCGACGTCGCCGACTCCGGGCACGCGGTCAAGGTCAAGCGCAACCCGCCGCCCACCTGGCGTCAACGCCGCATCCTGCGCGAGCAGGCTCGCCGCAGGGCCGAGGACGAAGCCCGCCGCAAGGCGGACGCGAAGGCGAAGGCGAAGGTGCTGGCCCGGCGGGACGCTCAGGAGCGTGCGAGTGCGGATGCCTCGGCGAAGACCGTCGCGCGCAACGGGAGAGGGGGTGCGAAGTGATCCAGATCAACTGGCTCGCCTTCCTCGAGGTGTTCGCGGCGGCACTGCTGGCGGCGGTGCTCGTGGTCGGCTTCTACGCCATCGCCCTGCGGCTGCTCGTGCGTGCCGGCCACCCGCCGGTGGTCGCCCCGGCCGAGTTCACGGACGCGATCACGGTCATCACGCCCAAAGAGGCGCGCAAGGCCGAGAAGGCGGCGGCCAAGGCGGCACGGAAGAGCCCGCTGACCGAGGGGCAGAAGCGTCTCGCCCTGCTCGGCGCCTACGTCTCGTTCGGCCTGTGCGGACTCGCCGTCGCCGGCGGGATCATCCTCATCATCATCGGGCGCTGACAGCGCACGGCACCGTGCCGGGTACGGGGCCGTACCCGGCACGGTGATCGGACTGCGCCCTGATCGGCGATCAGGCGTTGGCCGCGCGCGGGGCTCCGATACCCGGATCGATCTGCACCGGGCCCGATGCGGAAGGCCGCACGTCGAAGTCGAAGATCGCGGTCGGGATGTACACCGTCGAGCACGAGTTCGGGATGTCGACGACACCGGACAGGCGCCCCTCGATCGGCACCGCGCCCAGCAGCAGGTAGGCCTGCTCGGGGGCGTAGCCGAACTTGGTGAGGTAGTCGATCGCGTGCAGGCACGCCCGCTGGTAGGACAGGTGCGAGTCGAGGTAGCGCTGCTCGCCGTCCAGTGTCACCGAGGTGCCGGAGAAGGCGATCCACTCGCTGAAGCGGGGGTCCACCCTGCCCGGCATGAAGATCGCGTTCTCCTTGACTCCATAGGTCTCCATGCCGCCGGATATGACATCGACATGCAGGTCGATGAACCCGCCCATCTCGATCGCGCCGCAGAAGGTGATCTCACCGTCGCCCTGCGAGAAGTGCAGGTCGCCGAGCGAGAGGTTCGCACCGTCCACGAAGACCGGATAGAAGATCCGGGTGCCCTTCGAGAGGTTCTTGATGTCCTGGTTCCCGCCGTTCTCGCGCGGCGGTGCCGTGCGAGCGGCTTCGCCGGCGACGCGATCGTACTCGGAGGAGGGGAGTGAGCCCAGGAGGGCTTCACGCGGCTCCGGCGGCAGCGCGAGCGGCGGCACGCGGTCGGGGTCGGTGGCGATGAGCGCCCGCTCCCTGCTGTTCCACTTCGCGAGCAGCTCGGCCGAGGGCGCCGTCCCCATCAGGCCCGGGTGGATGAGCCCTTCGAAGGAGATTCCCGGTACGTGCCGCGAGGTCGCGACCTGGCCCGTGAAGTCCCAGACGGCTTTGTACGCGTCCGGGAACTGGTCGGTGAGGAATCCGCCGCCGTTGTTGCGGGAGAAGATGCCCGTGTAGCCCCAGCCCTGGCCGGCGAGGGGCCCCTTGTCCTCCTGAGGGATCGGCCCGACATCGAGGATGTCGACGATCAGCAGATCGCCGGGCTTGGCACCTTCGATCCGGAACGGGCCGGAGAGCTTGTGCACGGTCAGCAGCGGGGCGTTGAGGATGTCGTCGGCCGAGTCGTCGTTGACGATCGCGCCGTCGAACCACTCGCGACAGTCCACGCGGAACGAATCGCCCGGCTTGACCGTGGCCACCGGTGGGATCTCAGGATGCCAGCGGTTGTGGCCCACCTTCTCCTGCTGTTCGAACGGCTTCGACGAGTCGAGGGGGAAGATCACTTCAGGCATTTCTGCTCCTTCGTAGGTTGCCGGTATTCAGTTGTGCGGTTGTGCGGCCGTCTGCCGCGCGGGGCTGCTCAGGGGGGCGGAAGCTTCGCGTGCAGGGGGTTCGTCGTGATCGGCGTCCCCGGGCGGCGTCGCCGGCCGGGGACCGAGCCGGAGACGACCTCGGGCTCGTGTGCGGACCGCTCGGCGCGATCGATGAGGCCGAACTCCGAAGACCCGGTGCGACCCAGATGCGGTGCGGAGTAGACACGGCGGGCGCTGCCGCCGCAGTGCGGGCAGTCTGCGGACGGGGGCACGGCGCTCATCGTGTAGGTGGCGGCGAAGTCCCCGCATTCGCAGCGGAAGTCGTAGCGGGGCACGATGCTATGCCGCCATCTCTGCGTCTGCCGGCGTGTCGGACTGTGCCAGCGGCACCGGGCGTCTGCCGAGGGCGACCGAGACCACGAGGCTGAGGATGCCTGCGACGGCGAGGATGATCGCCCAGAGCCAGTCGGACTGGAACACGCCGGCCAGCAGCAGCAGCGCGGGGATCGTGCCGGTCAGGAAGGAGATGAAGATCGTGAACCAGCCGGTGAGCACGGCGATGCGACTCACGTCGAAAGCCAGCAGCACGAAGAACAGGAACCAGAGGATCGCCCACAGCAGCCAGATGACTCCGAAGACGGGATCGCTGTCGCGCAGAAGGGCCACGAGCCCGATGACGATGGCGCAGATGACCACGAACAGGGAGAACCAGCCCAGTCCCTGGGCTCCGTGGCCGGTCCACTGGATGAGCCCGACATACAGATAGGTGAAGCCGAAGAGGTAGATCCCCGCCGCGCCCCAGACGGCGGCGGGGTCGCTGCCGTTCTGGATCAGCACGATCGTCGGGAACACCACCTGCATCGTGCCGACGAAGAAGTTCATGATGCCGGCAGCCTTGCCCGGAATCGCGCCGATCAGCATGAGCCCGTTGATGAACAGGACTGCTCCGACGTACAGGAGTCCGACGTTTCCCATGTGCGCTCCTCGCGTCAACGCTTCGGCGACCGCAGCGAAGCACTGCACCGCAGGCAGACGTCACCCCGCCGCGATCGACTCTGATCCGACGTCCAGGTCTCCTTCGACCCGGGCGAGCCAGGCGATCCATGTCCGCCGAGCCCCGTCGTGCCACACGATAGCGCGCCCACTTCGACTCCACAAGAACTGGTCCAGGGGCAGAATCGGCCGGTCGGCGGCGGTGCGTAGGCTGGCGCAATGACCGTGCAGTTCGGCCAGCATCCGCCCGCCCGCCATGTGATCGTGCACGTGAGCGACACGCACCTGCTCGACGGCAACCGCCCGCTGGGTGGTCGCTATGACACCGCCGGAAACCTCGCGATGACGCTCGAGGCCATCGAACGGCTCCAGGTCCGGCCGGATGCGATCGTGTTCACCGGCGATCTCGCCGATCTCGGCGAGCCCGCCGCCTACCGCGCCCTCAGAGACGCTGTCGAGCCGCTCGCGAAGCGCCTGGGCGCCCCGGTCGTCTGGGTGGCCGGCAACCACGACGAGCGGCCGGAGCTGCGCCGCGACCTGCTCGGGCTGATGCCGTCGCAGGAGCCGGTGACATCCGTCCACGACCTTGACGGGCTGCGGCTGATCGCCCTCGACACCAGCGTGCCGGGCTGGCACCACGGCGAGCTGGGCGCGCAGCAGCTGGAGTGGCTGGGCGACCTGCTCCGAGAGCCGGCGCCGCACGGCACGCTGCTCGCGCTCCACCACCCGCCGCTGCCCAGTCACCTCCCGCTGTTCGACATCCTCGAGCTGCGCGACCAGCCCGCGCTCGCGCAGGTGATCGCGGGCACGGATGTGCGCGGCATCCTCGCCGGTCACCTCCACTACTCGACGAGCGCGACCTTCGCCGGGGTGCCGGTGAGCGTCGCCGCGGCGACCTGCTACACGATGGACATCTCGCGCCCGGCGGTGGAGGTCAACGGCATGGATGCCGGCCAGTCGTTCCACCTCGTGCACGTGTACGACGACACGATTACGCACTCCGTGGTCCCCGTGGTCGAGGCCGGGGACGGCGGGTACTTCACGGCCGAGTGGGTGGAGCGGATGTCTCGGATCACCCCGCAGCAGCGCCTCGAGGAGTTCTCGCGCAAGCCGCCTCGCCCCGACCACGGATAGCGCTGGACGCGACGGCCAGCAGCGGCGACCGCACTGTACATCGTGTCAGCGGGCTCCGCGATGTGCGAGAGTACGCTCGACGGTGACCCCCCGCACCACCCCGTGACCCAAAAGGACACCTGAATGACCGCCGATGCCGCGCCGCAGACCCGCACCGAGACCGACTCGCTCGGATCGATGGAGATTCCCGCAGAGGCCTACTGGGGCATCCACACCGCGCGGGCGCTTCAGAATTTCGATGTCGCCCGCCGGCCGGTTTCGGTGTACAAGGATCTCGTCAACGGCCTCGCGATGGTCAAGCAGGCGTCTGCGCGCGCGAACAAGGAGATCGGGGTGCTGTCGGCCGAGAAGGCGGACCTGATCGATCGGGCCGCTCAGCTGGTCATCGACGGCCGGTTCCACGATCAGTTCGTGGTGGGGGTGATCCAGGGCGGAGCGGGCACCTCGACCAACATGAACGCCAATGAGGTGATCACCAACATCGCGCTCGAGCTCGCCGGACGCGAGAAGGGCGACTACGCGTTCCTGTCGCCGATCGACGACACGAACCGCTCGCAGTCGACCAACGATGTGTACCCGACGGCGATCAAGGTCGGCCTGAGCCTGGACCTGCTCACCCTGCTGGACGAGCTCGAGCTGCTGCGCAAGGCCTTCCTGGCCAAGGCGGTGGAGTTCCACGACGTGCTGAAGGTGGGTCGGACCCAGCTGCAGGATGCCGTGCCGATGACCCTCGGGCAGGAGTTCCACGGGTTCGCCACGACGCTGGGCTATGACCACCAGCGGCTGAACGAGAACGCGTACCTGCTGTACGAGGTGAACATGGGGGCCACGGCGATCGGCACGGGGATCACCACCCACCCCGAGTACGCCCCGATCGTGCTGCGGCACCTGCGTGAGATCAGCGGCCTCGACCTGGCGACCGCCGACGACCTCGTCGAATCCACGAGCGACACCGGCTCGTTCATGTCGTTCTCGTCGTCACTGAAGCGCAACGCGATCAAGCTGTCGAAGATCTGCAACGATCTGCGCCTGCTCTCCTCCGGCCCCCAGGCCGGCTTCGGCGAGATCAACCTGCCGGCGGTCCAGGCCGGCTCGTCGATCATGCCGGGCAAGGTGAACCCGGTGATCCCCGAGGTCGTCAATCAGGTCGCGTTCGCGGTGGCCGGCGCCGACACGACCGTCACGATGGCGGTGGAGGGCGGCCAGCTCCAGCTCAACGCGTTCGAGCCCGTCATCGCGCACTCGATCTTCCAGTCGATCACCTGGATGCGCCGGGCGATGCACACGCTGCGGGTGAACTGCGTGGAGGGCATCACGGCCAACCGCGAACGGCTCGGTGCGATGGTGGGCTCCTCAGTCGGCGTCATCACAGCGCTGACCCCGTTCCTCGGCTATGCGGCCTCGGCGGCTCTCGCAAAGGCCGCGCTGCTGACCGACCGCAACGTCGCCGATCTCGTCGTCGAAGCCGGGCTGATGAGTCGTGAGGAGGTCGCCAAGCAGCTCTCGCCCGCCCGGCTGTCCGGGCTGGAGGCGATCACGGCGGCCATCCCGATCGTGCAGGCGGCGGAGGACGTGGTCCAGGCGCGGCGGGATTGACCCGCAGATTGCCGGTGAGAGCCGCGATGCCCTAGCGTTCGAGGAGCACCCTGATGAGAGGATCCTGCTCGTGACCGACCCCCAGAACCCCGCCGGCGACGTGCCGCCGCCCACGCCGTACGGCGCGCCGCCGCCAGCTCCGTACCCGCCGGCCGACCAGTCCTTCGCCGCGGCGCCGCCTCCGCAGTACCCGGCGGGCGCTCCCGCGAACGTGCCCGGGCGCACGCTCGGCATCGTCGCATTCGTGCTGTCGTTCTTCGCCCAGCTGATCGGGCTGATCCTCGGCATCGTCGCGCTCGTGCAGAGCCGCAAGGCCGGGCAGCCGAACGGATTCGCCCTGGCCGCCATCATCATCAGCGCCGTCCTCATGGTGATCGGCATCATCGTGCTCATCGCGGTGCTGGCCTTCGTCCTGCCGCAGGCCATGGAGCTCGCACGATTCTGCGTCGAGATGGGTCCCGGAGTCCACGACTACCACGGTGTGCCGGTGACCTGCGGCCAGACCAGCTGACGCCGGCGCGCTGCCGGATCAGTCGATGATCCGGCAGTGCGTCGTCAGCTCGCCGATGCCGTCGATTCCGACGGTGACCGTGGATCGGTCGCGCAGGAAGATCTGCGGGTCGCGCGAGTAGCCGGCGCCGCCGGGGCTGCCTGTCGAGATCAGGGTCCCGGGCAGCAGGGTCGCCGAGGTCGACAGATGCGCGATCAGCGTCGCCACGGCGCGCACCATCTGGCCGGTGGTGGCATCCTGCACGCGATGGCCGTCCACGACCGTCCAGATGTGCAGGTCCTGCGGGTCGACCACCTCGTCGGCGGTGACGATGAAGGGCCCGGTGGGCGTGAAGCCGTCGAACGACTTGCAGCGCGACCACTGCGCCTCGGAGAACTGGATGTCGCGCGCGGTGATGTCGTTGACGACGGTGTACCCCCACACGTGGTCCAGTGCGTCGTCGACGGTCACATCCCGGGCCGGCCGGCCGATGATGACCCCGAGCTCGGCCTCATAGTCGATCGATTCGCTGAGCGAGCGCGCCCACGTGGTCGTCTGGCCGTGGCCGGTGAGCGAGTTGGGCCAGAGCGAGAACACCGTCGGGTTCGTGTCTGTCTTCAGACCCAGCTCACCCGAGTGTGCCGCGTAATTCAGCCCCACCGCCAGGATGACGGGTGGGGCGAGGCTGGCGGAGGCGAAGGGCAGCTCGGACAGCGGATGTCGCGGCACCTCCGCCGAACCGTCGTCGAGCGCGGCCTGCAGCTCGGCCAGCCCCGCGTCGCCCGCGTCGATCAGGCGCTCCAGCGTGGCCGGTCCGCCGGGGATCAGGTCGGCGACGAGGAGGGCGTCGCCGTCGTCGATCACCGCGAGCTGCGGAGCGGGTGAGCCGGGTGGCACGACGTGGGCGAAGCGCATCCTTCAACGCTACCTGTGCCCGCGACGCTGCAGCGGCGGTGCGAAATAAGCTGGGCGATGTGAGCTATCCGTCGCCGCTGTCCCAGCCGCATCCGGGAAGCCCGTCGCCGGTGCCGCCGCCGCCGGTGAGCCCGCCGCCGATCCCCGTCGCACCGCGGCGCTCGGGCGCAGGGGCGGTGTGGGCCATCGGAGTGCTGGCGATCGTGCTCGTCGGCCTGGTCGCGTACTTCCTCACCTTCATCGGCCCCGGCGCGTCGCTGATCGGCATGGTGCTCGCACTCATCCCGCTGGCCATCGTGCTGGTGGCCGTGCGCCTGATCGACCGGTGGGAGCCCGAGCCGCGCGTGCTGGTGGTGCTGGCGTTCGCCTGGGGGGCCGTGGCATCCGTCGCCATAGCCCTTCTCGTCGATCTCGGCCTGTTCCTCGTCTTCCGCCCCGCGCAGTCCGCGGCGCAGGAGGCGGTATCCGCCCTCGTGCAGGCCCCGATCGTCGAAGAGCTCGCCAAGGGACTGGGCCTGCTGCTGATCTTCGTCGTCGGGCGCCGGGCCTTCGACGGTCCGGTCGACGGCGTCGTCTACGGCGCTCTGGTGGGTGCGGGCTTCGCATTCACCGAGAACATCCAGTACTTCGCGCTGGCGATCTCCGACGGGGGAGTGCAGCAGACCACCGTGACGTTCTTCATGCGCGGCATCCTCTCCCCGTTCGCGCACGCCATGTTCACCGCGGTGACGGGGTTCGCACTGGGGCTCGCGGCCCGCCGGGGCGCGTCCACCCGAGCCGCGCTCGGGCCCTGGTGCACGGGGCTCGTGGGCGCCATCGTGCTGCACGGGCTGTGGAACGGGTCGGCAGTCCTGGGCGACTTCTTCGCGCTCTATGCGACGCTGCAGGTGCCGCTGTTCATCGGCTTCATCCTCGGGATCATCGCCTTGCGCCGTGAGGAGATGCGACTGACCCGCGCCCGCCTGGGCGACTATGCCGCGGCCGGATGGTTCACCGCGCAGGAGGTCGACATGCTCGCGACCCCGGCAGGGCGCCGTGCGGCGCTGGGGTGGGCGCAGACGCTGCGCGGAGACCGCACCGCGATCATGAAGGGCTTCATCGGGGATGCCACCGCCCTCGCCATGACGCGCCAGCGGGCCCTCACCGGCCGTGACCCGCACGCGGCGCAGGACGAGCGCGCCTATCTCGAGCGTGTGACGGCCGCGCGCGCGGCGATGTTCGCGCCGTGAGTGAGGTTTCGGCTTGGGCGCGGGCGCCCTCGCTCAACCTTGCCGCTCGCGGCAAGACTCAGCGCCCGGTGCAGCGGCGATGCCTGCGTGTCTCCCGGGCGCTGAGTTGATCTGCAACCAGCCTGCCCAACCCCGGCAGGACTGTCAAGCATCCGCGCGGGGTGCCCTCCACGCGCGGCGCACGGCGCTGAGGTCGCGCGTGAGTCCCGACCCGACCAGCATGCCGATCGCGATCGCCATGACGGTGATGGCCGTCGTGGCCAGGGTGCTGCCGGCATCCGAGCTGTGTGCGGCGGCCTCGGTCACACCGATGAAGCCGAGGGCGCCGGGCACGAGGATCCAGAACCCGCAGATCGTCAGCACGATCGCCGGGGGAGCGCTCGCGAACCGGCCGGCCAGCCGGGCGAACGGCGCCACGACCAATGCGCCGAGGAAGCCCGAGAGCTCGGGGCCGGTGACGAGGTTGCCCAGCAGCTGAGCGCCGTGCGCGACGGCCAGCGCGGCGATCACCCACAGGAGCGCGCCCCTGGGGGCAGACGCCCACAGCGCGTAGCCGATGCCGGTGAGCACGATCCCCACCCAGGGCGCCCACGCGCCGAGCGACGCGGCATCCGCATCTTCGGGCAGCGGACCGACGGCGATCATGCCCGCAAAGACGCCGAAGGCGAGCAGCACAAGCTGCGCGACGGCATACACGAGCCGGCTCGCCCCGGCGATGATCTGGCCCCTGGTCAGCTCGATGGCGGCGATGGTCAGCGCGATCCCGGGCAGGAAGCTCGCCAGAGGCGGGGCGACGATGCGCAGCGGGTCCTCCGCGATCCACCGCGCGAGCAGGTGGGCCGTCAGCAGCGTGACGAGGAACGCCGTGACCACCGGCAGGATCAGCGACAGGGTCGCCAGCCGCGAGCCGAAGGTGACGATGACGCCGACGAGCGCCCCGAGCACGATGTAGGCCGGCAGGGCGGTGAGGGTGGGGTTGAGCACCAGGCCGAAGCCGAGCGTGAGGATGGTGTGCCCGACGATCGTCGTCAGGGTGCGGAATCTCGGCGGCGCGCTGCGGATGTCGTGGATGCGGCCGATCACCTGGGCGGGTGGAGGCTGATCCCGGGCGGCGCGGCGCACCTCCTGCTCCAGCGCGGCGATCTGATCCAGGCGCAGCGGCGCACCCACGCCGGAGAAGATCGTCGTGCGGGCGCTGTCGCTCACGAGCACCAGCGTCGGAAGGACGGCGAGCTTCAGATCGTGCGTGCCGTACGCGTCGGCCACCGCATGCAGATCGGACTCCACGTCCGGGGTCGCCTGGCTGGCGGCCAGCAGCGCCGTGCCGAACGTCCCGATCATGTCCGGCACATCGTCGCCGGCGGGATCGGGCGTCGCCTCATCCGCCCGCAGCGCATCGATCGCATTGCGGATGCGACGGATGAGATGTGGTGGCTTCTTCGCTGCCATGGCGGTTTCCCGCCGCCATCCTATTCAGCCGGTCGTGTTCGCCGTCCGCGCATCCGATTGACCGGCGCGCCGCCGCTCCGATTGGATGGGACCATGACCGATCGCACCAAGCCCGAGGTCGAGGCCCCCGAGGGCCCGGCACCCACGGACCTCGTCATCCGAGACCTGATCGTCGGTGACGGCGCCGAGGCCCAGCCCGGCGACACCGTGACCGTCCACTACCTGGGCGTCGAGTACGACAGCGGTGAGGAGTTCGACTCCTCGTGGAACCGGGGCGAGAGCATCCAGTTCCCGCTGCGCGGACTCATCCAGGGCTGGCAGGAGGGCATCCCCGGCATGAAGGTCGGCGGCCGGCGTGAGCTCGTCATCCCGCCGGAGAAGGCCTACGGTCCCGCCGGCGGCCACTTCCTGGGCGGCAAGACGCTCGTCTTCGTGATCGATCTGCTCGCCGTCGGCTGAGATTCCTTTCCATTCACGGGAATAGATCGCGGGCACGGTCCGTTTTCCCTTCGTGAGCTTGTCGCTGAACGCGACGACGAAACCAACGCGAAGGAAAGACATGACCGACACGACCACCGTTCTCGACATCCCCGGCTACAAGACGGGCACCTGGGTGCTCGACCCCTCGCACAGCGAGGTGACCTTCAGCGTCCGGCACATGATGATCTCCAAGGTGCGCGGCACCTTCGGCATGAAGAGCGCGACGATCGTCGCCCCCGAGAACCCGCTGGAGGCGACGGTCGAAGCCAGTGTCGACGTGACCTCGGTGGACACGAAGGACGAGGGGCGCGACAACCACCTCCGCTCGGCAGACTTCTTCGACATCGAGAACCACCCGACTATGGACTTCCGCTCCACCGGCGTGCGCCTGAAGGACGACGACTTCCTCGTCGACGGCGACCTCACCATCCGTGGCGTGACCAAGCCCGCCACCTTCGAGCTGGAGTTCAACGGCTTCGGCGTCGACCCGTGGGGCAGCTACAAGGCCGGCGCGACCGCCAAGACGGTCGTCAACCGCGAGGACTTCGGCCTCACCTGGAACGCCGCGCTGGAGACCGGCGGCGTCCTCGTGGGCAAGGATGTCACCATCGCGCTGGAGCTGCAGGTCTCGCTGCAGGCCTGATCCCGACAGAGGGCGGATGCCGCGGCGACGAGCTGCGACATCCGCCCTCTGTCGCGGGCGGGCCGCACGTCGTCAGGCGCGCGCGGCGCCTCAGCCGATCCTGTGCGAGCGGCCACGCCATGATCGCGGTCACGATCGGCGTGGTCGCGTTGAAATGCTTGCGACGCCCGAGCTGACGTGCTGCTGCGCCCACGAGAAGAGCAGGAAGGGGATCACGCAGAGCGTGAGGCCCAGCACCAGCAGATGACCCCACACCCGGAGACTGCGCGACACGTGCTCGCGTCGCAGGAGCACGATCGCACCGAGGGTCAGAGCGCCCAGGAGGATGCGCGTCCAGGCGACCTGGGCGGGTGAGATGCCGGTGACCGCGACCTTCATGAAGGGGAAGCTCGACCCCCACACGAATGCGGCGCTCCGCCTACGGTGCGGCTGTGATCAGGGA
>DASSYC010000010.1:0-9278 GCA_035703465.1 Microbacterium sp.
CGTCTCGGCGCGTCCCTGCAGGAACTGAATGTCGTCGATGAGCAGGATGTCGACCTCGCGGTAGCGCGCCTGGAATGCCGATCCGCGGTTGTTGGCGATCGAGTTGATGAAGTCGTTCGTGAATTCCTCGCTGGACACGTAGCGCACGCGGATGCCGGAGTACAGGCTCAGCGCGTAGTCGCCGATCGCGTGCAGCAGGTGGGTCTTGCCCAGGCCCGAGTCGCCGTAGATGAAGAGCGGGTTATAGGCCTTGGCCGGGGCCTCGGCCACCGCGACGGCCGCGGCATGGGCGAAGCGGTTCGACTGCCCGATGACGAAGTTGTCGAACGTGTACTTCGGGTTCAGGCGCGTGTCGGTGCGGGGCGTGGGGGCGTCGAACGTCTGCTCGGTGCGCAGCGCGGTGGGCCCGGCCGGCTCGGACTGCGGGATCGAGATCGGCGACGTGAGGTGGTTGTCGGTGAGCTCGGGATTCACGACGACGCGGTAGCTGGTGACCGACCCGTCGGAGTCGGCGGCGCCGATGGCCTCGAGGATCGAGGGTCGCATGCGCTTGTTCAGCTGCGCCGCGGTCAGATCGTTGGGCACGTCGAGGTACAGGATGCCGCCCATGACGCCCTGAGGCACGGCGAGATCCAGGAATCCATGCAGCTGAGGGGTGACCCGGTCGTCTCGCGAGAGGATGTCGAGTGCCGACGACCATATCGGCACGTCCGGCTGTTCTGGCGGTGTCATGGCCCCCCCGGGTCTGAGAACGCCACAGGTCGCCGTCGACCATCGCGGTGCGTCGGACGCGCAGCCTGTGGATAACTGCCTGAGACACGGTAGTCAGGCCGTGGCCGCAGGGCAAACTCCACTGTAGGCCGGGCCCGTGTATGACTGCCAGGGGTGAGCCGGACCATGTGGACAACGGCGTTCTCACAGGCTGCCGGTTTGCCAATGGACCGCTGAGGACGTAGCCTTAATCGGTTGACTTATGCCTATCGGCAGGTCCCGTCCCACGTCGTCTCCGGTCGCAGCGTTCCCGGTGACCAATCTCCGGAGTGATCTATGAGCAAGCGCACGTTCCAGCCCAACAACCGTCGCCGCGCGAGGAAGCACGGCTTCCGCTCGCGCATGCGCACCCGTGCCGGCCGTGCCATCCTGTCGGCGCGCCGCGCCAAGGGTCGCACCGAGCTCTCCGCATAGGTGCTGGCGAGGCCGAACCGACTGACCCGCGGCTCCGACTACAAGCAGGTCGTGCGGCGGGGCTCACGGTGCGCCGCCGCGCATACCGTGACGCATGTCCTGGCCTCACCCGAGGGCGCTGATGTGAGGTTCGGTTTCATCGTGAGCAAGCAGGTCGGAACAGCCGTGGTCCGCAACACCGTCCGTCGCCGGCTGAAGGCCGTGTGCGCCGACGCGCTTCCCGCGGTGCGCCCGGGGACCGATGTGGTCATCCGCGCACTGCCGTCGGCGGCATCCGCCACCTACCTGCAGCTGCGCGATGACGTCCAGCGGTGTCTGAGGAGGGCGGCGTGAGCGTCCTGCAGGCGTCGGCGCGAGGTGACGCGCGGTTCGAGGCATCCGAACTCCTGCGCTCGATTCCGCTTCTGCCCCGCAACCTCGCACTGTCGCTGCTGCACGGCTATCGCGCGACCATCTCGCACACGTACGGCGACGTGTGCAAGTACTACCCCTCGTGCTCGGCGTACGCGGTCGGGGCCGTGCAGCAGCACGGCGCGGTCGTGGGCTCGGCGCTCACCGCGGCGCGGCTGGCCCGCTGCCACCCCTGGGCGAAAGGCGGCATCGACGATGTGCCGCCGCGCAAGGGCTTCTCCTACGGTCTGACCCGCCACGGGTTCGTCGTACCCACTCCCCCTGGAAAGGACTGATCCGTGGATTTTCTCGGAATCATCCTCTGGCCGCTGAAATGGGCGGTCGAGCT
Source organism: Microbacterium sp. (assembly GCA_035703465.1). GTDB lineage: Bacteria > Actinomycetota > Actinomycetes > Actinomycetales > Microbacteriaceae > Microbacterium. The sequence continues at coordinate 1,925 of DASSYC010000010.1, forward strand.
GATCCTCGTGGCCTGGCACTGGCTGTTCACCGCGATCGGGCTGCCCGCGGCCGACGGCATCACCTGGGTGCTGTCGATCGTCGGCCTGGTCGTCGTGGTGCGTGCCGCGGTCTTCCCGCTGTTCGTGCGGCAGATCAAGTCGCAGCGCAAGATGATGGAGATCGCCCCTGAGCTGAAGAAGGTTCAGGAGAAGTACAAGGGCAAGCGCGACCAGCTGTCCCGCGAGGCGATGAGCCGCGAGACGATGGGGCTGTACAAGAAGCACGGCACGACCCCGGTGTCCAGCTGTCTGCCGATCCTCGTGCAGATGCCGATCTTCTTCTCGCTGTACAGCGTGCTCAGCTCGATCAAGGTCAACGCCGGCAAGGGGCTCGGTGGCGTCGGGGTGCTCACTCCCGAACTGACCCAGGAGTTCTACGACGCGAAGCTGTTCGGAGTCGTGTCGCTGCACGAGACCCTCATCGATGCGTTCAATGCGCAGAACGTTCCCGCGGTCGTCCTGCTGATCGTTCTCGTGGTGCTGATGATCGGCTCGCAGTTCTACACGCAGCTGCAGATCATTTCGAAGAACCTCTCCCCCGAGGCCAAGACCGGCCAGGCGTACCAGATGCAGCGCATCATGCTCTACATCCTGCCGCTGGGCTTCATCTTCTCGGGTGTCTTCTTCCCGCTCGGCGTCGTGATCTACTGGTTCGTGTCGAACCTTTGGACTATGGCACAGCAGTTCCTCGTGATCCGCGAGATGCCCACGCCCGGGTCCGAGGCGGCCAAGCAGCGCGAGGAGCGCCTGGCGCGCAAGGGCAAGGCCATCGACTCCAGCGGCAAGGTCGTGCCGATGGCGAAGTACGAGGCTGAGCAGCAGCGCCTCCTCGAGGAGGCCGAGCGCGCGAAGTCTCAGGCACCCAAGAGGCAGCAGCCGATGAGCAAGCAGCGCGCGAAGAAGAAGGGCGGCGGCGGGAAGCCGCCCGCCAAGCCGTCAGGCACCTAGCCCCCGCCCGGATCGACGAGGAAGACATGTCAGACACCAACACCGCCCGTGCCCCGCACGAGGACCCGACCGTCGCTCAGCTCGAAGAGGAGGGCGACGTCGCCGCCGACTACCTCGAGGAGCTGCTGGACATCGCCGACATCGACGGCGACCTGTCGCTCGACGTGCGTTCCGGCCGCGCGTACGTGTCGGTGGAGGCGGACGGCGAAAGCTCGCTCGCGCTGCTGTCCGAGCCCGACACGGTTCAGGCGCTGCAAGAGCTCACGCGGCTGGCGGTGCAGAACAGCACGGGGCGGTTCTCACGGCTGATCCTCGACATCGGCGGATCGCGCGATGCGCGTCGTGCGCAGCTGGGACGCCTCGTCGACCGCGCCGTGGCGCGGATCGACGAGGGCGCCTCGCAGGCATCGCTGCCGGCGATGTCGAGCTACGAGCGCAAGCTCGTGCACGACATCGTGGCCGAGCGGGGATTCACGTCGGAGTCGTTCGGCGAGGGCGCCGACCGGCACACGGTGATCCGTCGCGCCTGACGGCGTTGATCGATGAGCGAGCTCGAGCAGGAGCCGGATGCCGCGGCAGCCGTGTTCGGTGAGCGGCTCGACGTGGCGCGCGCCTTCGCGGCGGCGCTCGCGGATGAGGGTGAGCGACGGGGCCTGATCGGCCCGCTGGAGCTGCCTCGGCTGTGGAGCCGGCACATCCTCAACAGCGCGATCATCGCACCGCTGTTCCAGGGTCGCGTGGGCGACATCGGCTCAGGAGCGGGGCTGCCCGGCCTGGTGCTGGCGATCGCGCGGCCGGACGTGGAGTTCCTGCTGATCGAGCCGATGGAGCGACGCGTCGTCTGGCTGAACGAGCAGGTGTCCGCTCTCGGGCTGGAGAACGTCTCGGTGGCGCGCGCGCGCGCCGAGGAGTGGGAAGGTCGAGGATCACTGGATGCCGCGACCGCCCGTGCGGTGAGCGCGCTGCGCACGCTGATCCCCCTGACGGCGCCGCTGGTGCGAGACGGCGGGGAGCTCGTGCTGCTCAAGGGCGCGAACGCGCCGGCCGAGATCGACGCGGCCGCGAAGCAGATCCGCCGCTTCGGTCTCACGAACGTGCGCGTCGAAGTGGTCGGCGAGGGCGTGCTCGATGACCCCACCCGCGTGGTTCGCGCCACCGTTCGCTGAGCCGTTTCACGTGAAACGGCCGCCGCCGCGACACGCTTGGCGACCATGACTCGCGATGCCTTGATTCACTCTCTCCAGCCGCCGCCACAGCGCACACAACTCGCTCCTGCCGCAGTGCAGGTCAGATAATGCCGTTCGGCCGCATCCTGAAATGAACCACGGGGCTGCAGCGCCGGAAGCCCGGCAGGAGGTCCGAAGCAGCATCAGCGGGAGCCCAACCACTGCGGGCTCGGCCGAACTGCACGAGGAGCGAATGCCCGTGATCGTGGTGAACACGGAACGCTTCGAGCGGATCGCGAATGCACGCCGGGGCGCGAGACAGCTGCACGAGTGGGGGCGCACGAAGGAAGCGGGGCCGATCGCAGGCCGAAACCCATGTGCTGCAAGAGCGGAAGGCATGACGGTCGGTGGTGGGCTCTCATCACGGCTCGTGTTTCACGTGAAACGGCGGCCTCGGGAGAGGTATGGAGCCGGCGGGTGTGACGGTCGAGGCGCTGGCGTGTTTCACGTGAAACATCGGCTTCGTGAGGGGGAATGATTGCCAGCTGTTGTGACTGCCTAGGAGCGCGCGCGTGTTTCACGTGAAACGGTCGCTCCGGAAGGGGACAGAGCACACAGGCCAAGGTGCCGGAGGCAGGCGCGGCAACGGCCGTTGTGAGAGGTCTCGACTAGAGTGGAGGCGGCATGGATGAGCACGCGAACACCCCCCCGTTTCACGTGAAACACGCAGATGCTTCGACCGTTTCTGAGGTCGACGAAGGCCCGTCGACGGTCTCGGAAAGCGGCACAACCGGCTCGGGGCGTATGACGACCACGGACGTGTTCGACTTCGACACTCCGCTCGCGCGTGAACTGGCGGATCTCACCGCCCGGCGGCGCGCGCTGGAGGGCGTGGATGTCACGCTCTCCGGTGAGACGCGGGTGATGACGGTATCGAATCAGAAGGGCGGCGTGGGGAAGACCACGACCACGGTGAACACGGCCGCAGCCCTTGCAGCTGTAGGGGCGCGGGTGCTCGTGATCGACCTCGATCCACAGGGCAACGCGTCCACGGCCCTCGGCGTGCCGCACAGCGCAGACATCCCGAGCGTCTATGACGTGCTCATCGACGAATTCCCGCTGTCGGACATCATCCAGGCCAGTCCCGAGTCGCCGAACCTCCTCTGCGCACCGAGCACGATCCACCTTGCCGGCGCGGAGATCGAGCTCGTATCGCAGGTCGCCCGCGAGCATCGGCTGCGCACCGCGCTGGAGGAGTACCTGGCTGAGAACCCCGATCGGCTCGACTTCGTGCTCATCGACTGTCCTCCGTCGCTCGGCCTGCTCACGATCAACGCGTTCGTGGCCGCTCATGAGGTGTTCATCCCGATCCAGTGCGAGTACTACGCTCTGGAGGGCCTCAGCCAGCTGCTGGGCACGGTGCGCATGATCCAGAAGCACCTCAATCCCGGCCTGCAGGTCTCGACGATCCTGCTCACCATGTACGACGGACGCACCAACCTCGCGCAGCAGGTCGCCCAGGAGGTGCGCGATCACTTCCCGAAGGAGGTCATGCGCACCGTGATCCCGCGTTCGGTGCGGGTCTCGGAGGCGCCGAGCTTCGGGCAGACGGTCATCGCCTATGACGGCCACTCGGCGGGGGCCATCGCGTATCGCGAGGCGGCCGTGGAGATCATCAAGCGCGGCGAACGTGCCGCCACCGACGAGAAGGAGCGCGCCGATGGCTAAGCGCACTGGTCTGGGCCGCGGGATCGGCGCGCTGATCCCCACGAGCGAGCCGGCCGAATCCCGCCCGGCCGACGTGTTCTTCAGTGGATCACGCGTCGCAGAGCCGGAGGAGCAGGCCTCCGGCACCGCGACGGAGGAGCTGCTCGCCGTTCCCGGTGCGCGCCTGCTGCATATCGACCCGAACAGCATCGTGCCCAACCCGCGGCAGCCGCGCTCCACCTTCGACGAGGACGACCTCGCCGAGCTGATGCACTCGGTCCGCGAGTTCGGCGTGCTCCAGCCGATCGTCGTGCGGGTGAATGAAGACGGCGCGTACGAGCTCATCATGGGCGAGCGTCGCACCCGCGCCGCGCGGGACGCAGGGCTGGAGACCATCCCCGCCATAGTCCGTGACACGTCCGACGAGCACCTCCTGCGCGACGCGCTGCTCGAGAACCTCCACCGCTCGCAGCTCAATCCCCTCGAAGAGGCATCGGCTTACCAGCAGCTGCTCGAGGACTTCGGCATCACCCAGGAGGAGCTCGCCGCCCGCATCGGGCGCTCCCGCCCCCAGATCAGCAACACGATCCGGCTGCTGAAGCTCCCGATCCCGGTCCAGCAGCGGGTGGCGGCCGGTGTGCTGAGCGCAGGCCACGCCCGCGCCATCCTGTCTCTGGACGACGTCGACGCCATGCAGCGTCTTGCCGACAAGATCGTCAACGAGGACCTCTCGGTCCGCGCAGCGGAGGCGGCGGCGAAGGGAGCGGATGCCTCGGGCCGGCGCCTTCCCAAGCCTCAGGCCGGCGCGCGTCGCGGCCAGCTCGACGAGGTCGCCGAACGTCTGGGTGACCGGCTGAACACCCGTGTAAGAGTCACACTGACCGCACGAAAAGGCCAGATCACGGTGGATTTTGCAACGATTGGGGATCTCAACCGGATCCTCGCCGAACTCGGCGAACCCGGCTACGGAACGTTCTGATCAGGCGATCTTCGGACCACGGCGTTTACGCTGGAGAGGTGAACGACGACCACCAGCCGCTGCGGCGCCGCGCCAGCCTCGAAGTGCTGCGCGCGGAAGCCGCCGACGAGCTCGACGTGCTCGTCGTCGAGCGGCTGCGTCTGGGCGAAGACCCCTGGGAGTTCATGGAAGACCTGCCGACGGTCGACGAGCTGGTCGTCCTGACCCTGCGCGCTGAACTCATCACCGCCGGCGGCGGGATGCGCCCGTCGCGCGCTGCCCATTTCCGGATGCTGCGCCAGATCGCGCTGGAGCATCCGCCGCTCACGCGCGCGGTGTGGCGCCTCGTCGGCGACACCGAGGCGTACCGGACCTGGGACGCGACAGTGCGGACGGGCGAAGCATCCTGAACTCCTTCATGCCCGCATCGGCATAGAAGAAACCCCCGGTGATTCATGAAAAACAACCGGGGGGCGAAGCGCGAGCTTACGCGATGTACTTCGCGAGGTCCTGCTCGAGAGCGAACTTCGGCTTGGCGCCGATGATGGTCGTCTCGACCTGACCCTTGTTGAACACCTTCATCGCCGGGATCGAGGTGATCTGGTACTTCGCTGCGAGGTCGGGGTTCTCGTCCACGTTCAGCTTCAGGATCGTGATCTTCTCGGGGTGCTCGGACTGGATCTCGTCCAGCACGGGCGAGACCATGCGGCACGGCCCGCACCACGCGGCCCAGAAGTCCACGAGCACCGGTCCGTCGGCTTCGAGGACGTCCTGCTGGAAGGTGGCGGATGTCGTCGCCTTGGCGGTCATTTCTGCTCCTTGTCTCCGAGCACGCGCCCGGAAGTCTTCGGTGGTTGCAACGCGCGCACCGGCAACAATGTTCCTACGCGGCGTCCGCCTCCGGGCGACCGGAGATCTCGTCGTCGAACACGTCGGGGGTGCCGGCCTCGCCGCGGGCGGCCAGGTAGTGCTCAGCGTCCAGCGCCGCGACCGTGCCGCTGCCGGCCGCGGTGACGGCCTGCCGATAGGTCGGGTCGGTCACATCGCCGGCGGCGAACACCCCGGGGATGGAGGTGCGCGATGACCGGCCGTCCACCTGGATCGTGCCCTCCGGGGTCAGTTCGAGCTGACCGTGCACGAGGTGAACGCGCGGGTCGTTTCCGATCGCGACGAACACACCCTCGACGGCGAGTTCGCTCTCGGTGCCGTCGACCGTCGAGCGCAGCCGCATGCCGCTGACCGCGTCGCCGCCGAGGATGTCGACGACCTCGGCATTCCAGACGAACTCGATCTTCTCGTTCGCGAACGCCCGCTCCTGCATGATCTTGGACGCGCGCAGCGAATCGCGGCGGTGGATCACGTACACCTTCGAGGCGAACCGGGTCAGGAACGTCGCCTCCTCCATCGCCGAATCGCCGCCGCCGACGACCGCGATCACGCGCTCACGGAAGAAGAAGCCGTCACACGTGGCGCACCACGAGACTCCGTGGCCGGACAGGCGCTCCTCGCCGGGAAGGCCGAGCTTGCGATAGGCCGAGCCGGTCGCGATGATCACCGAGTCCGTCTCGTGCACGGCGCCGCTGCCCAGCGTCACCCGCTTCACGTCGCCTTCGAGCTCGAGCGAGACCACATCGTCGTACAGCACCTCGGCGCCGAAGCGCTCGGCCTGGGCCTGCATCTTCTCCATGAGCTCCGGGCCCTGGATGCCGTCTGGGAAGCCCGGGAAGTTCTCGACGTCCGTCGTGTTCATGAGCTCTCCGCCGGCTTCGACCGAGCTGGCCACGACGAGCGGCTCCAGGTTCGCGCGGGCGGCGTAGATGGCGGCCGTGTACCCCGCAGGGCCCGATCCGACGATGATGACCTGACGCACAGCACGCGCCCCTTCCTTGGCTTCAAAGCCTTCAACACATGCTAACCGGGGCGCATTCCAGTTCAGCGCTTCGGCAGCGCTCGGCGCAGCATCCCGAGTGCGGTGGTGATCTCCGGCGCCCGCAGCGCGAACAGCAGCGCGAAGTAGACGACGCCGACGACGGCTGCGATGATGACCGCGCCAACCGCCCCGAGCAGCTGCGACGACGCCGTCCACCCGTCCGCCCCGCCCAGCAGCAGGAACACGCCCCACCCGACGGCACCGGCCGGCACTGCGGCGATGAGGAACCGGCCGAGCGACAGCATCCAGGTGCGTACCCGCAGGTCGCCCACCTTCCCCCGCAGCAGCACCGTGGCCAGCACCACCTGCGCGACGATCGAGACCGACTGCCCGAGCGCGACCCCGGCGGTGCGGATGTCGGCCGGCAGCGCGAGCGCGGCGACGGCGAGTCCGGCGGCGATCGCCGCCTGCACGAGGGTGAAGATGAACGGCGTGCGAGTGTCGTTGTAGGCGTAGAACGTGCGCTGGACCGTGAACAGGATGCCGATGGGGATGAGCCCCACCAGGAATCCGCCCAGCACGATCGCGGCCTGCACGGCCTGGTCGGCCGAGGTGGTGAAGACGCGGGATGCCGGCACCGCCGCCGCGGCCAGGGCTGCCGCCGA
>DASSYC010000079.1:0-2657 GCA_035703465.1 Microbacterium sp.
CGGTTGCGGGACGCCTGCTGGTCGAGCTCGGACTGCAGCATCGGGAGGTTCCGCGCCGTGTACTCGGCGACGGCGTGGTCGACGATCGTCTTGATGCGGGTCGACAGCCCGTGCTGGACCCCGTGCGGGACATCCGAGCCCAGACCCGCCGCCGACAGCACCGGCGACCCGAAGCAGCGCCGGCACGGGGCGATGCGACCGCGATGGGTGGCCGGCTCCCAGCGCGGCAGCCAGCGCAGCCAGGCATCCACGGCCTGGCTCACCTGCGTCTCGAGCGAGCGCTCCACGTCCTCCACGGTAACCTCCCGGCCCCCGAGATGGTGAGCGCTTCGCCGAGATGACGCGTTCTCAGGTGGGGTGGCGCTCCCAGGGCCAGCGCGGGCGGGATGCCCGCGTGCGGCGCAGCGCGACCGCCGCCCAGGCGCAGATCGCGGCTGCGACGGCGACGATGGGGGCCCAGGGGCCGAGCGCCAGACGGGCGACGACGGATCCGGCCACCGCGGCATCCACTCCCCCGATCACCGCCGACAGCCACACGGCGGCGAGGTAGGCGAGGTACGCGCCGATCGCCGCCCACAGGGCGGTGAGGTAGGAGGGATGCTGCGCCCTCAGCGCCGGCAGCAGCACGCCGGTCATCGCCGCGGCAGCCGCGATCACGCCGATCACCCCGGGCAGCGGACCCAGCCCGGGGGCGGCGATCACATCGGACTCGGTCAGCAGCGTGGCCACGCCGAGCCCCGCCACCACCAGTGCGACGAAGCCCATCAGCGCGAAGGCGAGCGCGACCAGCGGGCGCACGCCTCCGCCCGGCCCGTCCTGCTGCGTTCCGGTCGTGTCGATCAGTCCCGTCGATCGGCCGGCGCCGTGGGCCGGCCCTGTGGGTCAGCCTACGCGCGCCACCGGATCCCGGCGCCGCCCTGCGTCAGACGTATGTCAGATCTGTGTCAGCCGCGCGTCGGCCTCGGGTCAGCCCTGCGTCAGCCCTGCGTCAGCCCTGTGCGGACGGCACGATGGTGGGGCCGGCCTCGATCGTGCGCTCGTACTCGCGCTGCGCCTCGTAGTTCAGCTCGCTGACCCGCCGGCCGCGCGCGGAGACCCACGCGCCGAACCAGATCGTCAGCTCACGGCCGAAGATGAACGCGGCGAACGCGAGCGGCACCCACAGCTGGCTCTCCACCAGCTCGCGGCCCTGCGACGCCGAGATCGACCAGAACGGCGCCTGGAACAGCTGACCCAGGATGTGGCCGCCGTACGAGGCGAGCCCCACGAGCAGGCCGAAGACCACCCACATCCCCCACCGGCCGCGGTTGATGATCGCCCCGAGCAGCCAGAAGGCGAGGAAGAACACCACCACCGGCACCCACAGCGCCCAGGTGGCCAGCGCCCCGACCAGCGACGAGCCGATGTCGGATGCCGCGACCGAGCCGGTCAGCAGGTTCACCACGACCGAGGTCGCCAGGTAGAGCACGGCGAAGCAGAGCGCGGCGATCAGTCCGATGGCGCCGGCGGCCGCGCGGTTGCCGCGCGGGCGCGGGGGCTCGGGGGCCTGGACGAAGATGGGCTGCGGCGAATGGGTGCCGACCGCCCCGGCGATGGCGGCGGGCGCGACCACGGTGGGGGCGAGCACCTCCGTCTCGTCGGCGACCGGGCCCACGGGCTCTGCGGCGGTGACGGCAACGGGCTGGTCGACCGGCTCGGCGACGACGACCGGCTCGGGCTCGGCGGCCGCAGGCGGGACGATCTCGGTCGCCGGGTCGTCATCCATCGGCACGTCATCGCGCTCGTACCAGGGGATGTCCTCCGACGCGGCGGCGTCGGCCACCGCATCGTCGCGCGCCGCCTCGGTGTGGATGACCGCGTCGTCCGCCGCCGCGTCGGCGTCGCCGACCGCGTCGCCGCGGGCGACCTCGGCATCGGCGAGTCCCTCGTTCGCCTGACCGACGACGTCATCGACGTCGCGGGGCTCCTCGACCGGCTCACCGGGGGTCCGGGGGTCACTCATGGGCGCACTCCTCACACAGGGGGCGGGAACCTCTCCCGCAAGGGCGAGGTTACCGCCGCCGCCGCACCGTGCCGCGCAGGCGTGCCGACGTGTCGAGACGCCGAAGGCCCCCGGGGGAACCGGGGGCCTTCGGGAGGAGCTGGATGCCTCAGGCATCCCTCACTCAGTTGTAGGTGCCGGGCGTGAAGTCGTCCGTCGAGAAGCTGTCGAAGTCGACGTAGCTCAGGTCGGCGTCGCTGAACGCGCCGTCGGAGGCGAAGATGCGGTTGGGGTACCGCTCGCTCTTCGCTTCCTCCGTCGCCTCGACGGTGACGTTGCGGTACTTCGCAAGCCCGGTTCCGGCGGGGATCAGCTTTCCGATGATCACGTTCTCCTTCAGACCCACGAGCGGATCGCTCCGGCCCTCCATCGCGGCCTGCGTCAGCACGCGCGTCGTCTCCTGGAACGACGCCGCCGACAGCCACGACTCGGTCGCCAGAGACGCCTTCGTGATGCCCATCAGCTCGGGACGGCCCGATGCCGGGCGCTTGGCCTCGGCGACCGCCTCGCGGTTGATCTGCTGGTAGCGCTTGAAGTCCACCATCTCGCCGGGCAGCAGGGTCGTGTCGCCGTGGTCGACGACAGTGACCTTGCGCAGCATCTGGCGCACGATGAC
>DASSYC010000140.1:0-11552 GCA_035703465.1 Microbacterium sp.
TGCCGCGGTCGGGAGCGGCATCCTGGCGAGCGAATCGCGCTCGACGAAGCCCTGATGCAGTGCGGACTCCCAGACGGCCAGCGCCTCTTCGTGCGGAAGGCACCGCGCGACGAGGGACAGCACGTTCTCGACCGGGTCGGCATCATGCGTCGCCACCCACCCGTTCCGGGGGCGTGAAATCGTGGCCGTGGCGACCGCTCCTTCGATCGCGCGACGTGCGAATCCGCGGGCGCGCAGCTCGGCGACGCGCATCACTCCGCCCTCTGCGTCAACCACTGCCTGGAGCTCGTCCATTCGTCGAGGGTGGCGCACGGGCGCGTGCGCTCGAGTCGCGCAGCCCTCAGGTGCTCAGACTCGCCGGCGCATCCACCCTGTGCAGGGTCAGGGGGCGTGCAGAACTGCGGAGATGTGCAGGATCACGGATGCCGCGGGCAGATCCCGTACGCAATCCTGCACATGCACGCGGTTCTGCGCGCGTAGGGTTCTCGGGGCTTCGACTCGCTGCGCTCGCTCAGCCTCGACCCGGGTTCGCATCAACGCCGCCGCGCGGCATTGATCCGACGCGCGTCAGAGCTTGGTGACCTGGTCGAACGAGAGCTCGACAGGGGTCTCGCGCTCGAAGAGCGACACGAGCACGGTGAGCTTGCCGCTCTCGGGCTTGATCTCGCTGATCGTGCCGGGCAGGCCCGCGAACGAGCCCTCCTTGATGGTGATGGTCTCGCCCACCTCGAAGTCGACCTCGGCCGGGATCGCGCGCGACGCGGCGGGCGCGCCCTTGGCGGCGCCTGCCTTGGCGGGGACGGTCTCCTTGATCTCGACGAGGCTCTTGAGCATGTTGAACGCCTCTTCGAAGCGCAGCGGCGTGGGGTTGTGCGCGTTGCCCACGAACCCGGTGACGCCCGGCGTGTGGCGGACCACAGACCACGTCTCCTCGTTGAGCTCCATGCGCACGAGGACGTAGCCCGGGATCCGGACGCGCGTGACCATCTTGCGCTGTCCGTTCTTGATCTCGACGACGTCCTCCATGGGGACCTCGATCTGGTAGATGTCCTCTTCGACCTCGAGCGTGTTCTTGCGCTGCTCGATGTTGGCCTTCACCTTGCGCTCGAAGCCGGCGTACGAGTGGATCACGTACCACTTGCCGGGCAGCGCGCGCAGCTCGCCGCGGAACGCCTCGTAGGGGTCCTCGTCCTCTTCGGCAACGTCCTCGGCAACGTCCTCGACAGAGTCCTCCTCGACAGAGTCCTCCTCGGCAGCGTCCTCCTCGGCAGCGTCCACCACGGCGGCCGCGGCATCCACTTCCGCCACGAACTCCTCGTCCAGAACGGGACGGTCCTCTTCGCCGTTGACGTCGGGGCCGTCATAAGGGGCGACCTCCTCGGCCGCCGCAGCGTCCCGCTGGGCCTCATCCTCCGCAAGGGAGTCGTTCAGCACTTCGGCCGCGGCCTCAGCCTCAGCCGTCTCGTCGATGTTCAGCGCGTCGTTCACGATCGCGTCAGCCTCCGGATCTTCGATCTCGATGTCATCCAGGTCTTCGGTGTCCTGCTCGCCGTCGTCGTCCACGACGTGGACGGCGACGTGCTCGGCCGCCTCCACGGAGCGCTCCTCGGCCTGGAGGACGTTGCCCTCCTGCGCCTCGTCGTCCTCGCTGGACTGCTCTGCGGCCGTGGCCCAGTCGCCGTCGCCACCGACATATCGTTCAGACAATTGCTTCTCTTCCATTCGCGGTTGTCGCGATTCTCGACGCGGTGCGTCGCTCAGCTTCCGCCGGGGACGCCGAACACGACCTGCATCAGCCAGGTGAACACCCAGTCGAGGCCGTAGACGAACGCCATCACGACAAGCACGAACCCGAGCACGACGAGGGTGAACTTCACCAGCTCCTGTCGCGTCGGCGTGACGACCTTGCGGAGTTCGGCGAAGACCTGGCGAAGGAAGATGGCAATGCGCTGGAAGAAGTTCGGCTTCCTCTCGCGCGTGCCGCCGCCGCTGACGACGACCTCGCCACCCTGTCCGTCCTGAACCATCGAACCACCTGAATCACCTGGAGATGCGCCAGCTGTTCGCTGGGCCGCAGGGCGGACAGGAATCGAACCTGCAACCTGCGGTTTTGGAGACCGCTGCTCTGCCAATTGAGCTACCGCCCTAGAGGCCTGGGGCCCCGGGGCATCCGCACCCGCCCGCCGCTCCGGAACCCGGGCACGACAAAAGAATGCAGATTTCCACTGCTCGCCCCAGTCTACGGCATGGGTTCTGAGCCCGCGAACCCGCCCGGCACCCGGGTCAGTACTCTGCGATGCCGTACCGCTCCGGCTCGGCGCCGCGCGGGAACGCGCGCCCGGTCATGCTCGTGGGCTCCACCCGGACGTAGTTGTACTTGAGGGTGGGGATCCACGGCGCCAGCGGCAGCGCGTCGGCGGCGGCCACCTCCGCGCTCGTGGTGAGCCGGTGCGCACGCCCGCGCACGACGACACTCCACGCATCCGTGTCGGTGTGGTCGTCGACCTCGAAGAGCACCTCGTCGTTCACGGTGAGTTCGACCAGCTTGCTGCCCTCGGCCGTGCGGAAGACGATGGTCCCGTCGTCCAGCACATAGTTGACCGGGAAGATGTCGAGCACGTTCCCGACGTGCGTGACGAGCCGGCCGAGCTCCTGCTGGGCGAGGCGCTCCAGGCACTCCGGCTCGGTGAGCATGCTGACGACGTTCACGTCCTCCATGCTCCCATCATCCCCCGGAAGGGTGCCGCTGGGCGAGCCAGGCCCGCCCAGCGGCAGCGCGCTCAGCCCAGGACGCGGATGAGCTTCTTGTTGACGAACTCGTCCGCGGCCAGCAGCCCCATCTCGCGCGAGGTGCCGCTGCGCTTGACGCCGCCGAATGGCAGGCCCGCCTCGTCGGCGAGGACGACGTTGACGTACACCATGCCGGCGTCGATCTTGTCGGCGATGCGCGCCGCCTGCTCCTCGTCGGTGGTGAACACGTACGAGCCCAGGCCGAACGGCGTGTCGTTCGCGACGGCGACCGCCTCGTCCTCACCCGAGACCTTGTAGACGACGCCGACCGGTCCGAAGAACTCCTCGCGGTAGGCATCCATCTCGTCGGTCACGTCCGTGAGCACCGTCGACCCGTAGAACGCGCCGTCGCGCGTGCCGCCGGCGACGAGTGTCGCCCCCTGCTCGACGGCCCGGTTGACCTGCTCCTCGAGACGCTCGGCGGCAGTCAGCGACGACAGGGGGCCCAGCACGGTGTCCTCGGCGAACGGGTCGCCGAGCTTCGCGCCGGTCATCGCCGCGGTGAACTTCTCCAGGAACGAGTCGTAGAGGTCCTCGTGGACGATGAAGCGCTTGGCGGCGTTGCAGGACTGGCCGGTGTTGTCCAGGCGGGCATCGACGGCGGACTGCACCGCGGAGTCGAGGTCATCGGTGGACAGCAGGATGAACGGGTCGGACCCGCCCAGCTCCAGGGCGACCTTCTTGAGGTGCTGTCCGGCCACCGAGGCGACCGCGGCGCCTGCGCGCTCGGATCCGGTGACCGAGACGCCGTGCACGCGCGGGTCGGCGATGACGTCCGCTGCCTGCTCGTTGCTCAGGCGCACGTTGACGTAGACGCCCTCGGGAAGGCCCGCGTCGCGATAGATCTTCTCGATCGCGATCGCCGACTCGGGGCACTGCCCGGCGTGCTTGAGCAGGATCGTGTTGCCGAGGACGATGTTGGGCGCCGCGAAGCGGGCGACCTGATAGTACGGGAAGTTCCACGGCATGATGCCCAGCAGCACGCCCAGCGGCGTGCGGCGGATCACCGCGGTGCCCTCGCCCTCGATGTCGATCGGCTGGTCGCCGGTGATCTTGTCGGCGTGGTCGGCGTAGTACTCCGTGATGTCGGCGGCGAAGTCGACCTCGCCCTCGGCGGCGGCCAGCGGCTTGCCCATCTCGCGCACGATGATGGCGGCCAGCTCGTCGCGGCGCTCACGGTGCAGCTCGGCGACGCGGCGAATCAGCGCCGCCCGCTCGGCGACGGGGACGCCGCGCCATTCGAGGTACGCGGCATGGGCGGTCGCCACGGCGTCCTGGACCTCCGCATCGGTGGCGGTCGGGTAGCTGGCGAGGGTCTCGCCGGTGGCGGGATTGACGACGGCGTAGTGGGTCATTTCTCTCTCCGATCGGTATGGATGACAGTCTGCGGCCGGGACTCTCCCGGCGCATCACGGGTGCGCGGCACGACGATCACCGGCACGGGGATCTCGCGCAGCATCTTGGCGGCGGTGGAGCCGAGGAAAAGCCGGCGCCGGTGCGCGAGCCGGCTCGAGCCGACGACGGCGATCTCGCCCGGCTCCCAGCGCAGGCGACGCACGGCGTCTTCGATGCTGTCGCCCAGACCCACGACGACATCGGCCTGGATGCTGGGGGGCAGCGCCGCGCGCACGTGGACGTACACCTCGTCGGCGTGCTCGGCTGCCGACTCGGTGGCTGCGATGCCCGCGGGCAGATCCAGTGCCACGAGCGACATGATCCGCAGCTCCGCCCCGGTCACGCGTGACAGGGCGATGCTCGCCTCCATGAGCACGTCGGCGCCGGCGCGCAGTCCGATGCCGGCGGTGATGCGCGTGATGCCTATGGCCGGGAAGACGCGGCGCGAGCCCTCGGGGGCAAGCGCCACGGCGACGTCCGACGAGTGCAGCAGCTCGGTGGCCACCGTTCCGAGCCGGTGTCGCCCGCGCCGTCCGCCGTTGGCGGCGCCGACCACGATCAGCTCGGCACCGGTGTCGTGGGCGGCTTCGATGAGGCCCTCCGCGAACGACTCGGCATCCTCGACGAGCGTGGAGGCGGTGACCGATGCCGGCAGCGATCGCGCGGCATCCGACAGCCAGGCCTGAGCCTGCGCGCGGGCCTCAGGGCCGGGGCGCGCCGGGGGCAGCACGGCGTTCTCGTCGGTGGGCAGGACGAAGGTCAGCACCAGCGGCGCACCCGTGGCCATCGCCAGCCGCGCGCCCAGCGCCATGGCGTCGCGCCCGGCGTCGGTCGCCGCGCAGCCGACGACGATCGGTGCGGTCACAGGTCCTCCGGTCAGTGGGCCTCGAGCGCCGCGGCGACGACGTCGAGCCCCTCCTGCAGCAGTTCATCGGGTATCGACAGCGGCGGCAGGAAGCGGATGACGTTTCCGAACGTGCCGCAGGTGAGCACGATCACGCCCTCGGCGATGCACGCCTTGGCGACCGCTGCGGTCAGCGCGGCATCCGGCTCCTTGGTCTCGGGGTGGACGAACTCGGCGGCCACCATCGCTCCGCGCCCGCGCACGTCGCCGATGCGCGGGTCGGAGTCCTGCATGCGGGTGAGCCGTTCGACCAGGGTCTGTCCGATCGCCTGTGCGCGCTCGGCGAGCCCCTCGGTCTCGAATGCCTCGATCGCGGCGAGCGCCGCCGCACACGCGACGGGGTTGCCGCCGTAGGTGCCGCCCAGGCCGCCGACGTGCGAGGCATCCATGATCTCGGCCCGGCCGGTGACCGCCGCCAGCGGCAGCCCGTCGGCGATGCCCTTGGCCGTCGTGATCAGGTCGGGCACGATGCCGAACTGGTCGCTGGCGAACATCGAGCCGGTGCGGGCGAAGCCGGTCTGGATCTCGTCGGCGATGAAGACGACGTCGTTCGCGCGGCACCAGTCCACGAGCGCGGGCAGGAATCCGTCGGCGGGCACGATGAACCCGCCCTCGCCCTGGATGGGCTCGATGATGACCGCGGCGAGGTTGTCGGCGCCGACCTGCTTCTCCATGAGGCTGATCGCCCGGGCGGCGGCCTCGGGGCCGGTGAGCCCGTCGCGGAACGGGTACGACAGCGGCGCCCGGTGGATCTCGCCCGCGAACGGGCCGAAGCCGCTCTTGTACGGCATTGCCTTCGCCGTGAGGGCCATCGTGAGGTTCGTGCGGCCGTGGTAGCCGTGGTCGAAGGCGACGACGCCCTGCTTGCGGGTGAATTTGCGGGCGATCTTGACGGCGTTCTCGACTGCCTCGGCTCCGGAGTTGAACAGCGCGCTCTTCTTCGCGTGATCTCCCGGTGTGAGGCGGTTCAGCGCCTCGGCGACCGCGACGTACGACTCGTACGGCGAGACCATGAAGCAGGTGTGGGTGAACTGCGCGACCTGGGCCTGCACGGCGGCGACCACCTTGGGGTGCGCGTTGCCGACGGTGGTGACGGCGATGCCCGAGCCCAGGTCGATGAGGGAGTTGCCGTCGGCGTCGACGATGACCCCGCCTCCGGCGGCGACGGCGTGGATGGGAGCGGTGTGGCCGACGCCGGCGGCGACGGCGGCGGCCTTGCGGTCGAGCAGCTCCTGCGAGCGCGGGCCGGGGATCGCGGTGACCAGACGGCGCTCCTGCGGAAGCGACGGGCCGCCGACGGGCGTGGTGCGGGGGGCCTCGATGGTGCTCATGTCGCGAGCGTACGGCGGCGGGGGTCTGAGGTCACTGTCCGCGATGTACAGTCGATTCGGGTGCTCTGTACACGAAGGAAGGGAACAGGATGCCTCCGGCCACCCCTGCGGGAACGCCCACGCTGCGCGCCCTGCTGCGCCGGCGCGAGCTCCGCCTGCGCCTGGTCAGCGATGAGGCGGAGCTGGACCCGGGCACATCGGATCGTCCTGGTGCACTGGACAGGCCTGGTGCACTGGACAGGACAGTGCGGTGGGTGCACAGCTCGGACCTCGCCGACCCCACGCCGTTCCTGTCCGAGGGGCTCGCGCTGCTCACCACAGGCACGCAGTTCCTGGCCGAGGATCCGGCATATGACGAGTACGTGGCACGGCTGACCGCCCGCGGGGTGGTCGGACTGGGCTTCGGCAGCGAGGTGGTGCGCGACGGCATCCCGCCCGAGCTCATCGCCGCCTGCCGCGAGCGCGGCGTGCCGCTGTTCGAGGTGCCCTACCGCACGCCCTTCATCGCCGTGGCCCGCGCCAACGCCGAGGCGGTCGCCGCGCAGGCCTACTCGCGGCGCTCGTGGGCGCTGTCCGCGCAGCACGCCGTGGCGGTTGCGGCACTGGGACCGGACGGACTGGATGCGACGCTCGCCGAGCTGTCGCGGCGCCTGAACGCCTGGGTCGGGCTGTTCGACGCGACCGGGGCGGTGACGCACCGGCATCCCTCCCCCCTCGACAAGGCGATCGCTGACGGGCTCGCCGTGGAGGTCGCGGCCGCCCTGCGGCGCGAGAGCACTTCGGGCTCGGCGCTGAGCGTGGGTGGAATGCCCTTCACGATGCTGACCCTCGGGCGCAGCGGCCGCCTGCGCGCCGTCCTGGTGATCGGCGACGCCGACCTCGACCAGGAGGCGCGGGGCGTCGTGACCGCCGTCGTGGCGATGGCCGAGCTCGCATTCAGCCAGGCCGAGCGGCTCGATTCCGCATACGGTCGCCTGCGTGCGGCGCTGATGCGCGCGCTGCGCAGCGGCGAGCGGGCATTCGTGGAAGGGATCGCGGGCGAACTGTGGGGTCCGCTGCCGGCGGCCCCGGTCCAGGTCGCCGTGACGGATGCCTCCGGCCCCGCTGTGCATGGCTTCCTCGAGGGGAAGGCGGCCCGCGGTGCGTTCCACGCGCCCTGCGACGACGGACTGGTCGTGGTGACCGGCGCCGGCGATTCGCTGCCGCAGCAGCTGGCGCAGCGGTTCGGTACGCGCGTCGGGGTGTCGGCGGCCGGTGCGTGGGCCGACCTCGCCCGGCTGGAGGCGCAGGCGGCCGAGGCGCTGCGGCTGAGCGGCGGTGGGCTCGCGCGGTTCGCGGAGGTCGCGGCATCCGGTGTCCTCGCCGGCGTGGACTCGGATGCCGCGCGCCTGCGCGCCGAAGCCGTGCTCGCGCCGGTGCGCGCGCATGACGCCGCGGGAGGCCAGCTGGAAGAGACCCTGCGCGCGTGGCTGCAGCACGACGCACGGTACGACGAGACGGCCCGGGCGCTCGAGGTGCATCGCCACACGGTGCGCGCGCGCGTCGCCCAGGCCGGTCGACTGCTCGACGTCGACCTGTCGGGGTTCCCCGCGCGGGCCGAGGTGTGGGCGGCTCTCCAGCTGTCGCACCGGTGACGCGGAATCATCCCCCCTCTATCGTTGGGCTGTGGGACTGTATCCGCTGTACAGCGTGGGGAAGTCGTTGACGGCGATGGCTGTGATCGCACTCGGCATCGATCCAGCCTCTTCCCTCGGCGACCTCGCGGACGTGCCCGTCCCGTTTCGTCGGATGCGACTCCTGGATGTCCTCCGGCACCGTGCGGGACTGCCCGACTACGGCGGTTGGCCCGAATACCGGTCGGCGATCGCGGATCCGCACCCGTGGTCCTACGAGGAGCTGATGGACCGCGCCGCGCGCGCCACGGCACCCAGGGTCGGCGACTTCCACTATTCGAATGTCGGGTACGCGATCGTGCGCAGGATCGTCGAGGGTCGCACGGAGCGCGATTTCCACGGGGCCATCGCAGCTGCGCTGCTCGACCCCCTGGGCATCGAGGAGACGGCCCCTTTCGCCCAGCTCGAGGACTGGGACGTCTGTGTGCGGACCGTGCCGGACGTGACCTGGTATCACCCCGGGTGGGTCCTGACGGGGACGATCGCCAGCTCCCCGGCAGCAGCGGAGGCGGTCTTCGCAGGAGTGCTGGCGGGGGAGCTGTTGGACCCGTCCGCCCTGCTGGATGCGGTGCCGGTCGATGCGCCGGGGTTCGCCCTTCCCCAGCCCGGCTACGCCCTCGGCCTCATGACCAGCGGTGCGCCCACTCCGCAGTGGGTCGGACACGGCGGAGGGGGGCCGGGGTACGCGAACTTCGTGCTGGCGGCCGCCGACGGTTCCGCGGCCTCGGCGGTGTTCTGTGCGGGGGTCGTGGATCAGAACGAGCTGGTGCGCCGCTGCATGGAGGACCTGGACGATCATTGACCGGGGAGTCCGGGTGTTCAATGGAGGGGTGACGGTCAACGGGAATGTGTCGTTCTGGTGGACGCAGATCGGCATCCCGCGGCAGCGCCCGGCTCTGACGGGCGATGTCGACGCCGATGTCGCGATCGTCGGGGCGGGGTACACGGGCCTGTGGACCGCGTACTACCTGAAGACCCTGCAGCCCGACCTGCGGGTCGTCGTGCTCGAGCAGCGTTTCGCCGGGTTCGGGGCGTCCGGCCGCAACGGCGGGTGGCTCACCAACTCGGTGACCGGCGGCCGCGAGCGCTACGGCACACAGGGCGGCACCGCGATGCAGCGCGCGCTCAACGAGACCGTCGACGAGGTGATCGACATCACCGCGCGTGAGGGCATCGACGCCGACATCGTCAAGGGCGGCGAGCTCTCGGTCGCCCGCTCGGCGGCACAGCTCGCCCGGCTGCACGCCTTCGCCGCCGCCGAGGCCGAGTGGCCGCACACAGATGTCGAGGTGCTGGATGCCGCGGCCACCGCCGACCGCATCCGGATCGCCGGCGCGGTGGGCGGCCTGTGGCATCCGCACTGCGCGCGCATCCATCCCGCCAAGCTCGCCCGCGGACTGGCCGAGGCCGTCGAGCGTCTCGGGGTCACGATCCACGAGGGCACCCGCGTGGCCGAGATCGTGCCGGGTCGGGCGATCACCGCTCACGGCACGGTCCGGGCGCCGCATGTGCTGCGGGCGACGGAGGGCTTCACCGCAGAGCTGAAGGGCGAGCGCCGCACATGGCTGCCGATGAACTCCTCGATGATCGCCACGGCTCCCCTGCCGGCCGACGTGTGGGCGCAGCTGGGGTGGGCGGGTCGCGAGACCCTCGGCGATGCCGCGCACGTGTACATGTACGCACAGCGCACCGCCGACGACCGGATCGCCTTCGGCGGACGCGGCGTGCCCTACCGCTTCGGGTCGCACGTCGACCCCGACGGCGCGACCCAGGAGCGCACCATCGACGCGCTCACCGCGCTGCTGCGACGCTTCTTCCCCGCCGCCG
This sequence comes from Microbacterium sp., assembly GCA_035703465.1. Taxonomy (GTDB): domain Bacteria; phylum Actinomycetota; class Actinomycetes; order Actinomycetales; family Microbacteriaceae; genus Microbacterium. The sequence goes on from DASSYC010000140.1 coordinate 9,921, forward strand.
CGGACGTGCCGATCGATCACGCCTGGGCCGGCGTGCTGGGCGTGCCGCGCGACTGGGCCGCCACCGTCGGGGTCGACAGCCGCACCGGGCTCGGCTGGGCCGGCGGGTACGTGGGCACCGGAGTGACGGCGACCAACCTCGCAGGCCGCACCCTCGCAGACCTCGTGCTCGGCCGTGACACCGACCTCGTGCAGCTTCCCTGGGTCGGGCGTCGGGCGAAGCGGTGGGAGATCGAGCCGCTGCGCTTCACCGCGGTCAACGCGATCTACACGGCGTACGGACTGGCCGATCGGCTCGAGGCATCCCGTTCCTCCGGTCGCACCGCGTGGCCGGCGAAGGTCGCCGACGTCGTCGCGGGCCGCCACTGAGCCCGCCCCGGACCGACGGTTCGCGACAGGGGAGCCGGATGCTGGAGGATGACCTCATGACCGATCCTCTGCTTCCCGCCCTTCCCGACACCGTCCGCGAGACCACCGTCACCGTGGGCGACGTCGATCTGCGCGTGCTGCGCGCCGGCTCCGGGCGTCCCCTGCTGCTCCTTCCCGGCTGGACCTGCAGCGCGGACTTCTTCGTGCATCAGCTGACCGGCCTCGCCGACGGATTCGACGTCGTCGCAATCGATCCGCGCGGCCACGGCGGTTCGTCCAAGCCCCTCACTGGCAACACGTTCGCCCAGCGCGGAGACGACCTCGCAAGACTCATCGACGCCCTGGGGCTCGACGACGTCACCCTCCTCGGCTGGTCTTTCGGCGTGTTCGACGTCCTGAGCCATCTCCGCCACCACGGCACCGGCAAGGTGTCGCGCGTGGTGCTCGTGGACGAGACGCCGAAGGTTCCGGCCGACCCGGCGAACCCGACGGAATGGGGCGAGGCGCCCCTCAGCGACGACGGTATCGTCGCGTTCTTCCGCGCGATGATCGACACGCGCGTGGACTTCTGGACCTCGTACGCGGTGTACATGCTCGGCCTCCCGGAGGAGACCGGGGCCGAGCACCCCGACGTGGCGCGCATCGTCGAACTCGGGATGCAGACGCCGGAGCATGTGGCGATCACCACCGCCGCCGACGGCCTGACCAGCGACTACTCCGCCGACGCGGCCCGCATCAGCACCGAGGTGCCGACCCTCTTCGTCGCCCGCGACGACTGGGCCGACGACGCCCGCCGCTGGGTCTCGGCGAACATGCCGGACGCCGAGTTCGCCACGATGCCGTTCCACATGGGCTTCGTGACCCACCCGGCGCAGTTCAACGAGCTGATCGCGGAGTTCGCGCGCGGCTGAGCCCGCCGCACGGGGATCCGGTCAGCGCGGAGCGTGCGCCTCCAGGAACTCGTACACGTCGGTCGTGTCGACCCCGGGGAACGCCCCGGTGGGCAGGGTCGCCAGCAGCGTGCGCGGTGTGCGCACGTTCGGCCACGCGTTGTCGCGCCAGGCGGCCTCAAGGTCGGCGGGGGCGCGCCGGCAGCATGTCTCGACGGAGTGCTTCGACACCCCGCGGTTCTGGGTGTCGCGGCCGAGGAACCACTTGGTGTCGTCGAAGCGCACCCCGACCGACACCGAGTGGGCGCCTTCGCTCGAGGACTCCACCCGCGCGGTGCACCAGTACGTGCCGTTGCCGGTGTCGGTGTACTGGT
>DASSYC010000187.1:0-4040 GCA_035703465.1 Microbacterium sp.
GTCGGCGCGGAGTGAGCGTCAGGCGACGCGCACCCGATTGGTCTCGACGATGTCCTTGCCGAGCGGCATCAGTGAGACCGGCACCAGCTTGAAGCTCGCGATCCCCAGCGGGATCCCGATGATGGTGAGGCACATCGCCACACCGGTGACGATGTGGCCGATGGCCAGCCACCAGCCGGCGAGGATCACCCAAACCACGTTCCCCAGGAACGACCCGACGCCGCTGGTGGGCTTGTCGACGATCGTGCGGCCGAACGGCCACAGCGCATAGAGACCGATGCGGAACGATGCGATGCCCCACGGGATGGTGAGGATGAGGATGCACAGCACCACCCCGGCGAGCAGGTAGCCGAGGAACATCCAGAACCCCGAGAGCACCAGCCAGATGATGTTGAGAAGCGTCCGCATAGGGACAGTCTGGCAAGTGGATGCTGGAGGGGCGCTGTGGTCCGTTCGGACGACCGGTCAGCGGCTGCCGTTGATGGTGGCGACGAACTCATCGCGCACCTGCTCGTTGCGCGGGTCGATGTTCGGCGCCAACTTGTCGTGGAGGACCCCGAACTCGAGTTCCTCACCGGCGGCAGCGCGACGAGCGCCTGCGGCGCAGCAGCGCTCCTGCAAGCACAGCGACGGCGATGTAGGGGCCCAGGACGATGAAGGGGTCCATCCATGCGTGTTTGAGATCGACCCGGCCGCGCTGACGCCGAGAGGAGATCGGGCGATGTCCGATCTCGCCGAGCACACCTGACTGGGTGATCGGGTCGTCGGGGCGTCGCGACAGGACCGAGCGCAGGTGTGCGCCTGCGGCATCCACTCGATCGCCGATGATCAGCAGCAGCCAGTGCGCCGCCTGTGCCTCGCTGTAGGTGTCATACGCGAGACGGCGGATGCGTCCTGCCACGCCGTGCAGCGGCTGAGCGGTGCCGAACACCGGCGTCAGCCGCTCGTGCTCGACAGACCTCTCGCGACGCCCGCCCGAGGGCTGCTGCTCGGGAAGATCCCAATGCGCACCGGTGGCGATGCCGGGCTGCTCGCGGGGAAAGGCGGGGCGATCGGCGGGGTCGAGGTCGGCACCCCAGCCGGGAATGCGCGAACGCAGGGCCTCGGCGCTGGGGGCACGGTCCGGCTTGTCAGAGGTATACGGCATTCGGTTCGCTCCTTCGTGACTCGGTGCCGCTCACGACACCGGAGAGATGACCGGCTTGATGATGTCGTCGAGCTTCGCTGAGAAGATGTGGTAGCCCTCGGCGATGTGATCCAGCGGGAAGCGGTGCGTGATCAGTTCGCTGGGCTTGAGGTATCCCGCCTGGATGTGCTCGAGCAGACGCGGCCACTGCCGCTTCACGGGTGCCTGGTTCGTCCGGATGGTGAGCCCCTTGTTCATCGCGTCGCCGAACTTCACCGCGCTGAACAGCGGTCCGTACGCGCCCATCACCGAGACGGTTCCGCCTTTGCGGACCGCGTCGATGGCCCAGTTCAGCGCGACGGGCGATCCCCCTTGGAGCTTGAGCTCGGCGGAGGTCACGTGCTGGAGGACGTGGCCGTCGGCCTCGGCGCCGACGGCGTCGATGGCGACATCCGCGCCCAGTCCGTCCGTGGACTTCTTCAGCACGCGAACGATGTCGTCGACCGCGCCGAAATTGACCGTCTCGGCGAAGGAGAACTGCGCTGCCTTGCGAAGCCGGTAGTCGAGATGGTCAACGACGATGACCCGTCCCGCTCCCATGAGCCAGCACGAGCGCGCCGCGGCGAGACCCACGGGCCCTGCACCGAAGACAACCGCCGTGTCTCCCTCGGCGATGTCGGCCAGCTGGGCACCGAAGTACCCGGTCGAGAACACATCCGTCAGCATGAGGGCATCCTCGCTGTCGATATCGTCGGGGATGACCGAGGGGCCGACATCGGCGAACGGCACACGAACGCGCTCGGCCTGCCCGCCGTCGTACCCGCCGGCCGTGTGCGAGTAGCCGTAGATCCCGCCGACGGCGGTCGCGTTGGCATTCACGTTGTGGCAGTTCGAGTACAAGCCGCGTGCGCAGAAGAAGCAGCTGCCGCAGTAGATGTTGAACGGCACCATCACCCGGTCGCCCACGGTGAGGCTCTGCACCGACGGCCCGACCTGTTCGACGGTGCCGATGAACTCGTGCCCGAACGTGTGGCCGATCCTCGTGTCGGGCATCATGCCGTGATACAGATGCAGATCCGATCCGCAGATCGCCGCCAACTCCACCCGCACGATGGCGTCGTTGGGGTGCTCGATGACCGGATCCGGCTTGTCCTCCACCCGCAGCTTGTACGCCCCGCGGTAGGTCATGGCTCTCATGCGCGCTCCCGTTCCCCGTGAGACCGACTGCCGATCCGGGGCTGCTCAGTCTTCCGAGATCTCGGCGACCGTCTCGGCGGTCTGCGTCGCCGAGAGCGAAAGGGCCACGTCGGCCTGGCTGATGATGCCCACGAGGTCATGCCCGTCGATCACCGGCAGGCGGCACACCTGGTGATCCTGCATCGCCTGCAGAGCCTCTCGGATGTCGTCGTCGGCGCCGACCGTCACGGGCTTTCCCTCGGCCAGGCTGCCGGCGGTCACGACCGACGGGTCGCCGCCGTCGGCGATGCACTTGACCACGATGTCGCGGTCGGTGAGCATGCCTTTCAGGCGGTTGTCCGTTCCGCAGATCGGCAGCGCCCCCACGTCGAGTTCGCGCAGCCTCCGCGCCGCATGCTGAAGCGAATCGCCCTCCCCGATGCAGGTGACATCGGTGGTCATGATCTCTCGCGCAGTGGTCATCGTCCGTTCCTTCCCGGATGCCGTGCGGTCAGGCTAAGTCCGAGCTGTCCAGCTTCGTATAGGGCTTGACAACGCTCGGCGACCACGGAGCGAACGCCGCCCCCGCCTCGCGTTCTGCTAGCCTTTCGCCGCCGTGCGGCAGAGCGAGGAGGTGATACCCATGAACCGATCGACGTGGGTGCTCCTCGGTGAGGTCACGGTCGGGCGATAGGTCGTCCGGGAGCGCCAGAAACAGCACTCCCGAAGGGCACGACCGTGAGATTCACCTCGGAGACACAGCTCGACGACGGCGTCGTCGAGCGCGCATTCCGGCTCGGCGACGTTCCCGGCATCCTGTGGATGCCGGCATCCACCTCTTCCTCTCCGATCCCTCTCATCCTGATCGGCCACCCGGGCGGCCTGGGTCCAATGCGCGCGCGGCTGGTCGCCCGGGCGCGCAGCGCTGTCGAGCTGGGGTTCGCTGCGGCGGCGATCGAGCTCCCCTGGAGTGGGGAGCGGCCGGGCTCTGACTCGGCGCAACAGGCACGCGCCGAACTGCGTGCGGCGATCGCGCACGGGCAGCGGCCGAGCGAAGACGTCATCGACCGCCTGATCCTGCCGCTGGTCGAGCGGGCGGTGCCCGAGTGGCAGGCAGCGCTCGACGCGTTCGAGGCGGTGCCCGGTCTGGGCGGGCCGGTCGCGATCTCGGGCGGCCCGATCGCGATCGGCACGCGGCTGGCGCGCGTCGAGCCGCGGATCGCGGCCGCCGGGCTCTTCGCCGGCAGCTACATCCCGCGCGCGATCATCGAGGAGGCGAGGGACGTCACGGTCCCGCTGCACGTGCTGCTGCAGTGGGATGACGCGGGCAACGACCGGCAGCGGGCGCTCGAGCTGTTCGACGCCTTCGGCTCGACCGAGAAGACACTGCAGGGGAACCTCGGCGGGCACACCGGCATCCCCTGGTTCGCGGCGGAGGATGCCGGGCGCTTCTTCGTGCGGCACCTGACGTAGTGGTTCGTCGTCTGCGGGACGCGACAGGGGGCGACGGCGGGCACTGAACGTGATGGCGGGGCATGGGTGGTCGGTTGTCAAGCCCTGACGCAGCCCAAACCGCGATCCCTAGTGTCGCTGACAGACGCGCGCTTCGAAGCGGAACGCGCCCAGACACAGGAAGGTCTCCCATGTCGACCATCTCGGTCGTCATTCCGGTGAAGGACGACGAGCGGATGCTGTCGCGGTGCCTTCGCGCACTCGCGCTGCAGTCGCGCACTCCTGA
>DASSYC010000252.1:0-10098 GCA_035703465.1 Microbacterium sp.
CGCCGGGATGATCCCCTCGGTCCGGGACAGCAGCCGCAGGGCGTCCATCGCCTCGGCATCGGTGGCGGGGATGTACTCGGCGCGGCCGATCGCGGCCAGCCAGGAGTGCTCGGGGCCGACGCCGGGGTAGTCCAATCCGGCGGAGATCGAGTGCGACTCGATCGTCTGGCCGTCCTCGTCCTGCAGCACGTACGTCTTCGCACCGTGCAGCACCCCCACGCGGCCGCGCTCGATCGAGGCGGCGTGGCGCGGAGTGTCGACGCCGTCGCCAGCCGCCTCCACCCCGTAGAGCTTCACGGACTCGTCGTCGAGGAAGGCGTCGAACATGCCGATCGCGTTCGAGCCGCCGCCTACGCAGGCGATCACGGCGTCCGGCAGCCTGCCGGTGCGCTCGAGCAGCTCGGCACGCGCCTCCTCCCCGATCACCTTCTGGAAGTCCCGCACCATGGCCGGGAAGGGGTGTGGTCCGGCGGCGGTGCCGAAGATGTAGTTCGTCGTCTCGACGCTGGCCACCCAGTCGCGGTAGGCCTCGTTGATGGCATCCTTGAGGGTGCGCGAGCCGGTCGTGACCGGGATCACTTCGGCGCCCAGGAGCCGCATGCGCGCCACGTTGAGCGCCTGCCGCTCAGTGTCGACCTCGCCCATGTAGACCGTGCAGTCGAACCCGAACAGCGCCGCCGCGGTGGCGGTGGCCACGCCGTGCTGGCCGGCGCCGGTCTCGGCGATGACCCGCGTCTTCCCGAGTCGTCTGGTCAGCAGCGCCTGCCCGATGACGTTGTTGATCTTGTGGGAGCCGGTGTGATTGAGGTCCTCGCGCTTGAGGAGCACGCGCGCGCCGCCGGCGTGCTCGGCGAAGCGCGGGACCTCGGTGAGGGCGGACGGGCGGCCGGCGTAGTCGCGCAGCAGGGCGAGGAACTCCTCCTGGAACGCCGGATCGATCTTCGCCGACTCGTAGACCTCCGTGAGCTCGTCGATCGCGGCGATGAGCGATTCGGGCATGTAGCGCCCGCCGAACTCGCCGAAGAACGGCCCGGGGGCCTCGCGCAGACTCATGCCACCTCCCGGAACGAGCGCAGCGTGGCGACGGGGTCTCCGGTGACCAGCGCCTCGCCGATCAGGACGACGTCGGCCCCGGCTGCGCGGTAATGTGCGACATCCGCCGGCGTGAGCACGGCGGATTCTGCCACCTTGACGACCCCCGCCGGGATCTTCGGCGCGAGACGGCCGAACAGATCCGGATCGAGCGCGAAGGTCTTCAGGTCGCGCGCGTTGACGCCGACCAGCTGCGCCCCGAGCTCGAGCGCGGTGCCCAGCTCTGCGGCCGAGTGCGTCTCCACCAGCGGTGTCATGCCGAGCTCGAGCACGAGACCGTGCAGCTGTGTCAGCACCGGCGTCTCCAGCGCGGCGACGATCAGCAGCACGAGATCGGCGCCGGCTGCCCGGGCCTCCAGCACCTGGTACGGGGTGGCGATGAAGTCCTTGCGCAGCACCGGCAGACGCACCGCGTCACGGACGGCCGCAAGATCGTCGAGGCTGCCCTTGAAGCGGCGGCCCTCGGTGAGCACGCTGATCGCCGACGCGCCGCCCTGCTCGTAGAGCCTGGCCTGGTGCGCGGGATCCGGGATGCCGGCGAGGTCGCCGCGCGACGGACTGGCGCGCTTGATCTCCGCGATGATCTTGACGCGGTCGGCGGGTGCGAGTGCGGCGAGCGCATCACGGGCGGGCGGCTGCGCGAGGGCCTTCCGCTCGAGGTCGGCGAGCGGCAGAGCGTCGGCCCGCCGTTCTGCATCCTGCACCGCGCCGGCCGTGAGGTCGGCGAGCACGCTCAGTGTCCCTTGGGCTGGTACTTCGGGCCTGCGACGCCGTATCCGATCTTGGACATGACCACACCCACGATGAAGCCCACCACGACCAGTCCTGCGGCCGCGATGACGAGCCAGGGGATGTCCAGCCAGAACGCCACGACGCCGATGACGACGGCCAGGAGCATGATGATCACGGCGGTCCAGGCGGCCGGCGAGTGTCCGTGACCGGGGTCAGCGATGGGGTTGGTCATTGGGGATTCCTCCGGGAGTGCGCGGGCACGGCCAGTCTAGCGGTCTCGACGTGCGCGATGCGGAGGCGCGGATCAGCGAGTGGGATCATCTCCGCGGGACAGATCGTCCCAGGAGTCGACGGCGTCCAGCGGCTCATCGGCGGAGGGCGCATCGTGCGCCGCATCCGTGGCGAAGCGGCGTCCTGGGCGGCGCCAGGCGTGCGCGGTGACGAGGGTGAGGATGCCGGCCAGCGCCAGCACCGCCGCGCACAGCACGGTCACCCCGGGCCACGGCGTGGCGGTGATCGACGCGATGAGGGCGGAGACCGACTCCAGGCCGGCGATGCCGGTCGCCGTCGTGACGGCGGAGGCCACGGCCGACACCGGAGGATCGAACGCCACCGGCACGGTGAGCCACAGCAGGACGGCACCGGCGAGGACGGTCAGAGCGCCGAGGATGTACCGCAGCACGGTGCCGACGATGGTCAGCGCGGCGCCGAGCGCCAGAACCGCGAGGCACAGCGGCGCGAGCACCGGGATCGCGTCCGCCCCCGGGACGGCGAGGGCGTCACCGCCGTCCACGAGCGCGACCTCGAACCAGGTCTGCGTGGACGAGATCAGCCCGAGCGCGCCGGTCAGCAGGGTCACGACGACGCAGATCAGGCGCGCCCGACGGATCATGCCGAGCCCACGACGGGGTTCAGGTCGTCGGAGTCGAAGCAGCTTCGCGTGCCCGTGTGGCAGGCGGGGCCGATCTGCTCCACCTGGATGAGCAGCGCATCGCCGTCGCAGTCCAGCCGTGCACCGCGCACGAGCTGGATGTTGCCTGACGTGTCGCCCTTGCGCCAGTGCTCCTGCCTCGAGCGCGACCAGAAGGTGACACGTCCGGTGGTCAGCGTGCGGCGGAGGGCCTCGGCATCCATCCACCCCAGCATCAGCACTTCGCCGGTGTCGTGCTGCTGGATGATGGCGGGCGCGAGGCCGCGGTCGTCGAACACCACCCGTGAGAGCTCCTCGACGGGCTCGGGAACCGAGTCGTTCATCGCACCTCCACTCCGTCGGCTGCCAGCGCCGCCTTGACATCCCCCACCGAGAGCTGGCCGGAGTGGAAGACGGATGCCGCCAGCACCGCGTCCGCGCCGGCGTGCACCGCCGGGGCGAAGTGCTCTGCGGCTCCTGCGCCACCGGAGGCGATGACCGGGACGCTGGAGACCTCCCGCATGAGCGAGATGAGCTCGAGGTCGAATCCGTCCCTGGTGCCGTCGGCGTCGATGGAGTTGACCAGCAGCTCACCCGCTCCGCGTTCGATCGCCTCACGCGCCCACGCCAGGGCATCCAGCGATGTCTCGATGCGCCCGCCGTGGGTGGTCACGACGAAGCCGGATGGCAGCCGCTCGTCCGCGCCGTCAGCCGCGCGCTTGACATCCAGCGACAGGACGAGCACCTGGGCGCCGAAACGGTCGGCGATCTCGTCGACGAGCCCCGGCCGCGCGATGGCGGCCGAATTCACGCCGATCTTGTCCGCACCCACCGACAGCAGCCGGGCCACATCGTCCGCCGAGCGCACTCCCCCGCCCACGGTGAGCGGGATGAACACCTGCTCGGCGGTGCGGCGGACCACGTCGTAGGTGGTGGCCCGCTCGTCGACGGTCGCGGTGACGTCGAGGAACGTGATCTCGTCAGCCCCCTGCGCGTAGTAGAGGGCTGCCAGCTCGACGGGGTCGCCCATGTCGCGCAGGTTCTGGAAGTTGACGCCCTTGACGACGCGGCCGTCGGCGACGTCCAGGCACGGGATCACACGGCACGCGAGCGACATCACAGCCTCGCGTTGTGGATCGCGGTGACCAGGATCGCGCGTGCGCCGATGGCGTACAGCTCGTCCATGATGCGGTTGACGTCCGCCCGCGGCACCTGCACCCGCACGGCGACCCACTCCGCATCGCGCAGCGGCGAGACGGTGGGCGACTCGATCCCGGGGGCGATGCGCGCCGCCTGGTCCACGAGCCGAGCCGGCAGGTCGTAGTCGACCAGCACGTAGCGGCGGGCGACCATGACACCGCGCAGGCGGCGCAGCAGCGTCTCCAGGCCCGTCGCCTCGGTCGGTGCGCTGACCAGCACGGCTTCGGACTCGAGCAGCACCGGGCCGAAGATCTCCAGTCCTGCTTGGCGAAGAGTCGTCCCCGTCGACACGACGTCGGCGATCGCGTCGGCGACGCCGAGCTGGATGGCCGATTCCACGGCGCCGTCCAGCGGGACCAGGTCGACGGCGACGCCCTGCTCGCCGAGGTAGGCGTCGACAAGGCCCGGGTACGCCGTCGCCACGCGCACGCCGTCGAGATCTGCCAGCGAGTCGAAGCGTCCGGGCGGGCCGGCGAAGCGGAACGTCGATGAGCCGAAGCCGAGCGCCTCGATCTCCCGCGCGCCCGGCATCCGCGCATCCTTCAGCAGGTCACGGCCGGTGATGCCGACATCCAGTGCGCCGGAGCCGACATACGTGGCGATGTCCTTGGGGCGCAGGTAGAAGAACTCGACGTCGTTCAGCGGGTCGATGACGTGGAGGTCCTTGGGATCGCGGCGGCCGGTGTATCCGGCCTCGGCGAGCATCTCGGCGGCCGTCTCGGCCAGCGCGCCCTTGTTGGGCACTGCGATTCGCAACATGTGTGTGCTTTCGGGTCTGTGTGCGGGATCTGCGAGGTGCGGCTCACAGATGTCGGTACACGTCCTCCAGCGTCAGCCCCTTGGCGAGCATCAGCACCTGCAGGTGGTAGAGCAGCTGCGAGATCTCCTGCGCGGCGGCGTCCGCCGATTCGTACTCGGCCGCCATCCAGACCTCGGCGGCCTCCTCGACGATCTTCTTGCCGATGGCGTGCACGCCGGCATCCAGCTGCGCGGCCGTGCCGGAGCCCTCGGGCCGCGACGCGGCCTTGGACTCGAGCTCGGCGAACAGCCCGTCGAAAGTCTTCACCCTGCCAGGCTACCGGTGCACGTGGCGCCCGGCGATCGAGCGCAGGGCGTCGATCGCCGCATCCGGATCGTCCTTGCCGAACACCGCAGAACCGGCGACGAACGTGTCTGCGCCGGCCTCGGCGGCCTGGGCGATGGTCGACTCCGAGATGCCGCCGTCGACCTGCAGCCACACGGCCGAGCCGCGCCGGTGCGCCTCGTCGGCCAGGCGCCGCAGCTTCGGCATCGTCTCGGCCATGAAGCCCTGCCCGCCGAAGCCGGGCTCGACGGTCATCACGAGGATCTGGTCGAAGTCGTCGAGGATGTCGAACAGCCCCTCGACGGGGGTGGCGGGCTTGACGGCGATGCCGGCGCGCGCGCCGAGCTCGCGCAGCCGGCGGGCCAGCCAGACGGGCTCGTGCGCGGCTTCGAGGTGGAAGGTGACGGATGCCGCACCCAGCTCGGCATAGCCGGGCGCCCACCGGTCGGGGTCGTCGATCATGAGGTGCACATCCAGGGGCACGGGGCTGGTCGCCTGGATGCGCTCGACCATCTGCGGGCCGAAGGTGAGGTTGGGCACGAAGTGGTTGTCCATGACGTCGACGTGGACGAAGTCAGCGCTCGCGATGCGATCGAGCTCGGCCTGCATGTTGACGAAGTCGGCGGCGAGGACGCTCGGGTTGATGCGGAGCGCGGCGGGCAGCTGGTCGGGCACGTCCCCAGTATCCCAGCCCGTCACGGTGCGTCGCCCACGCGGCGAAGCAGCGCGATCGACATCGCGTCGGTGCCGTGCCGGTGCGGCCACAGCTGGGCGCGCCCGGACCCGTCCTCGGGTGCCGGCAGATCGAGCGGATGCTGGGCGATCCCCTGCAGCAGCGCCCTCGCGTCGAGCTCCTCGACGCCGTCGCCCCAGGTGCGCTTCGCGTCGGCGACGATCCCGGCGGTCTCGGCGAGGTGCGGCGAGCACGTGACGTAGGCGACGACGCCGCCGGGCTTGAGGGCACGGATCGCCGCATCGAGCAGCTCGCCCTGCAGCGCCGCGAGTTCGGGCACGTCGGAGGGCTGCTTGCGCCAGCGGGCCTCCGGGCGGCGGCGCAGGGCGCCGAGTCCGGTGCACGGCGCGTCGACGAGGATCCGGTCGTAGGTCCCGGGCGCGCTGCCCGTTCGGGTGCGGCCGTCCTCCTCCGACACCGGAACCTCCAGCGGTACGCCGGCGATCGAGTCGCGCACGAGTCGCGCGCGGGCGGGCACCGGCTCGTTGGCATCCAGGGCGGCGCCGCCGGCGAGGGCCTCGGCGGCGAGCACCGCGGTCTTGCCCCCGGGGCCGGCGCACAGGTCGAGCCAGCGCTCTCCAGGGCGCACCGGCGCCCAGCGGGTGAGTGCGAGCGCGGCCAGCTGCGACCCCTCGTCCTGCACGCGGACCGCGCCGGCGGACTCGGCGATGACCGGTTCGGGATCGCCGCCGCCGAGGCTGAACCCGATCGGCGAGTACCGGGTGCGCCGAAGGTGCTCGGGCGGCTCGCCGACTCCCGGCAGAGCGGCCAGGGTGACCGTCGGGGCGAGATTATCCGCCTCCAGCAGCGCCTCCAGCTCGTCTGCGCGCCCCTCGGCGGCCAGGGCGCGGCGGAATGCCCGCAGCACCCAGACAGGGTGGGCGTGCCGCAGCCCGAGCCGCTCGTCGTCCGATCGGGCGCGCTCGTCGAGCAGCGTCATCCAATCCCCCGGCGTGTCGCGGGCGATCCGTCGCAGCACAGCGTTGGCGAACCCGGCAGCGCCGCGGGAGGTCTGCGCCGCGAGCGCGACCGACTCGTTGACGGCCGCGTGCGAGGCGACCCTGGTGGACAGCAGCTGGTGGGCGCCCAGACGCAGGGCATCGAGCACCGGCGGATCGATCTGCGCGGTGTCGCGCCCGGAGGCGACGGCGATGACGGCGTCGTAGGTGCCCTGGCGGCGCAGTGTGCCGTAGGTGAGCTCGGTGGCCAGCGCAGCGTCCGCCGGGGTGAGCCCGGCCCGGGCGATGTTGCGCGGCAGCAGGAGGTTCGCGTAGGCATCCGCGTCGTGCACGGCCCGCAGCGTGTCGTACGCGACGCGCCGCGCCGGCTGCACGGTGGAGCGGGCGCGCGGCGCGACACGGCGGCCAGGTGCCCGATGCGTGCCGCTCACGTGCCGACCCGCGGCTCGGCCGTGCGCACGCCCCGCCACCAGTCGCCGGCGGCCATCGCCGCCTTGCCGGCCGGCTGCACGATGTCCAGGGCGACGGGCGTCGACCCGGTGCCGACGAGCACCTCGCCTCCCGCCGCGACGACGGCGCCGGGAGCAGGGCGCAGCTCGCTGTCGCCCGGACGGGCTCCCAGGATCTTCACGCGCCCGCCGTCGAGGGTGGTGAACGCCCCCGGTTCGGGAGTCACGCCGCGGATGCGTGCCAGCACCGCCGCGGCATCCTCCTCCCAGCGCACCCGCGCATCGTCGAGGGTGAGCTTGGGTGCGAGCGTCGGCTCCCCGACCTGCGGGCGCGAGCTCGCGGTGCCGTCTGCGATGGCGTCCACGACGTCCGCCAGCAGCACCGCGCCACGCACCGCGAGGTCGTCGAGCAGGTCACCTGCGGTGGCGGCGGGTGGAATCGGATGCTCGAGCTGCGCGTACACGTCGCCGGCATCGAGTGCGGGCACCAGCCCGAAGACGGCCGCGCCGGTGACCGCGTCCCCGGCGATGATCGCGTGCTGCACGGGCGCCGCGCCCCGCCAGCGCGGCAGCAGCGAGAAGTGCAGATTGATCCAGCCGTGCGGCGGCAGCGACAGCAGCGGCTCGCGCACCAGCCCGCCGTAGGCGACGACGACGCCCAGGTCGGGGCGCGCCGCGCCGATGCGGTCGGTCGCGTCATCGTCCAGACGCGCCGTCGTGAACGTGTCGATGCCGAGGTCTGCGGCGGTCTGGGCAACCGGCGACGGCGTCATCACCCGCCTGCGGCCGCGGGGCGCATCGGGCCGGGTGACCACGAGCGTGATCTCGTGTGCGGAGGCGGCGAGGCCCCGCAGCGACGGGACCGCGGCGTCGGGGGTCCCGGCGAACACGAGTCTCACGGCGTCTCCTCACAGCTCCGGATCGGGCACATCGACCCGGACTCTGAGTGTATTGCGCGCGCCGGCGCCGCCCTTGCGCCGCCTGCCGCGCAGCGCATCCGCGACCACTGCCGCCCGGAGCGTCTCGGTGACCGCTCGCCCCTCGCCGTACTCGAAGCGCACCAGCGCACGCATCGTGGCGGGGTCATCCTCCAGTCGCACCGGGCCCAGGATCGCGGCCGAGGGCAGATCGGGCACCGACGCGCGCACTTCGGCCATCGTGCGCTCCACTGCCTGCGGCGTGCCGGTCACCGAGGCGACCCGTACGGTCGGCGGCATGAGCAGCGGCGCGCGGGCGGCGAGCTCGGATCTCGCATAGCCGGCCTGATTCCAGGTGGCGAGCGCCCGCGCGACGGGACCGGAGACACCCACCAGGTGGACCGGACAGCCGGATGCCGCCAGCGCCGCCGCGTTCGACCACCATCGCAGGCACGACTCGCCGATCCGCAGAGCGTCGGCCAGCAGCATCCGGTCGCCGTCGAGGAGGATGACGGCGCGGTACCCGCCCTCGGCGATCGGCTCGGCGCCGCGCGTGGCCACCACCAGCGCCGGCCGGTGGTCGATGCGGAGCACGGGATGCTCGCCGTCCGCGATGATCACACGGGTGTCGGGGAAGGCGCGCCCGAGCTCGTCGGCGGTGCGCTCACTGCCGGACGAGGAGAAGCGCACCTGGGTGGACTCGCAGTGCGGGCACTGCCAGCCCACCGCGGTGCGACCGCACCACGTGCACGCCGGCGCGGCCCGGGCGGCGCGGGCGTGCAGCGGCCCGCCGCAGTGCGCGCACCGGGCCGGAGCGCGACACTGCGCGCACACCAGGACCGGCGCGTAGCCGGGGCGGGCGACCTGGATGAGCACCGGGCCGTGCCGCAGCGCCTCGCGCGCCGTCTGGAAGGCGGCGGACGGCACCCGCTCACCGGGACGGACCGCGTGCTCGGCGCCGAGGACCACCCGGGCGCTCTCGCGTCGCGCCGCGGGGAGGTCGCGCACCCAGCCGAGGGCGACGAGTCGCTCCACGTCGGTCGTGCGGGTGTGGCCGGCGAACAGCAGCGCACTGCCGTGCAGCTCCTGGCGCACGAGTGCGGCGTCGCGGGCATGGACGTACGGGGCCAGCGGCTCTTCCAGCAATGGATCGCCGTCGTCCCAGATCGCGAGCAGGCCCAGATCGGGCACCGGGGTGTACACGGCGGAGCGCTTGCCGACCACGATGCACGGATCCGGCGCGAGGGTGCGCAGGAAGGCGCGATACCGCTCCGGATTGGGCCGGGTCGCGTCGTCCACGACGAGCGCGTCGTCGGGCACGCGTCCGGCCAGGGCCGCCTCCAGCTGTGCCTGGTCGCGGTAGTCGGGAACGACCAGCACGGCACTGCGCCCGGCGGCGAGGGTGCGCACCGCTGCGGCGGCCAGCAGCGTCGCCCACACGCCGATCGTCGCGCCCGAGGCATCCTTGGTCGGGTGGGGCGGTGCGTCCACCGCGACGCGTTCGCCCGCAGCGAGAGCCTCGCCGAGGCCGGGGAAGCTGCCGAGCAGATCGTCCGCCCAGGCCAGAGTCTCGGGTGCGACCGGCGCGCTTCGCGGTGGATCAGCGGCCAGCCACGCCTTTTCGACGCGCACCTGCCGCTTGGGGATCACCAGCCTCAGGATGTCGGATGCAGACCCTGCGGCGCGGTCGGCGACCCGGCGCGCCAGCGCGTAGAGGCCGGCCGGAAGCACCGGCATCGCGGAGACGACCGTCTCGAGGCTGGACAGCTGCCGGCTGCCGTCGTCGTCGACCAGGTCGATGACGAACCCGTCGACGACGCGCCCCGCGCTGCGCAGCGGCACCCGCACCCGCAGACCCGGCTGAGCCTGCTCGATCAGCGGCTCGGGGACGCGGTAGTCGAACAGCCGGTCCAGCTGCGGCAGCGGCGAATCGATGAGCACCCGCGCGACCGGGCGCGCCATCTCAGAGTCCCGCGGCCGCGCGCAGCTCCTGCACGCGGTCGGTCCGCTCCCAGGTGAAAT
>DASSYC010000145.1:0-19006 GCA_035703465.1 Microbacterium sp.
ATACACCTACACCCCGGTCGGGACCTTGGCCGATCCCCGATGCTCCAGCTGGTGCTTGGTCGGCTTGGGGCGGATCGGCCACCAGGTAAACCAGCCCATGTCGATCGCCAGACCCGGCACCAGCAGGGTGCGGACGATGAAGGTATCCATCAGCACACCGAAGGCGACGATGAACGCGATCTGCGCGAGAAACAGGATCGGAATCACCCCCAGCGCTGCGAACGTGGCCGCCAGCACCAGACCCGCCGACGTGATGACGCCGCCGGTGGCGACCAGTCCGCGCAGGATGCCGGGGCGCGTGCCGTGCTGCACCGACTCCTCGCGCACGCGGGTCATGAGGAAGATGTTGTAGTCCACCCCGAGGGCCACGAGGAACACGAACCCGTAGAGGGGCACCGCGGGATCCGCCCCGGGGAACCCGAAGAGGTGGTTGAACACGAGAGCCGACACGCCCATCGCCGCGCCGAACGACACGACCACCGTCAGCACGAGCAGCAGCGGCGCCAGCAGCGACCGCAGCAGCAGCATGAGGATGAAGAAGATCACCACGAGGACGATCGGGATGATGAGCGTGCGGTCGCGGATCGACGTGTCGTTCGTGTCGATGTCGGTCGCAGTCACCCCGCCCACGAGCGCGACGTCCTCCCCCAGCGCATCGTCGAGCGCCGTGCGCAGACCGCGGACGGTGTCCTCGGCGGCGAACGAGTCGGAGGTGTCGGCGAGGGTTCCCACCAGCAGCACATCGCCGTCGGACACGGTCGCGGCCGGCGCCTCGGCGCCGGGCGGGCCCGGAGCGGTGAGCACGACATCGCCGCCGTCGAGCTCGACCGCCGCCTGCCCGGTGGGCGAGTCGTCGGATGCCACCCCCACCGACTCCACGCCGTCGTCGGCGGCCAGGACGGCCGCGGCATCCGCGAGGTCGTCCTCGGGCACGATGACGTAGACGGGACTGCCCGAGCCGCCGGGGAAGTGCTCGGCGAGGACATCCTGACCATCGCGCGCCTCGGACGCGCCGAGCACGAGGTCGCTGGAGGGCACGCCGTCCGCCTTCAGCTGCGTGATGCCGACGGCTGCGGCCAGCAGCACCACCGTGGCGACGATCCACACCGCGCGGGCATGCCTCGCGACAAAGCGCGCCTGCCGCGGCCAGACTCCGCGCACCGGCTCGTCGAAGGAGTCCGGGATCGCGATCGCCCCCGCCTTCGGCGGGAACGGCCAGAACGCAGCCCGCCCCACAAGCGCCAGCAGCGCCGGGAGGAACGTGAGCGCGGAGAGCATCGCGAACGCGATGCCGATGGAGGCGATGGGTCCGAGTGCTCGGTTGGTGGCCAGGTCGGACAGCAGCAGGCACAGCAGGCCGGCGATCACCGTGCCGCCGGAGGCGAGGATCGGCTCGAACGATCCGCGCCACGCCGCGGTGACGGCATCCCACCTTCCTGCCCCGTCTGCGACCGACTCGCGGAAGCGCGCGACCAGCAGCAGCGCATAGTCGGTGGCGGCGCCGATGACGAGGATGAACAGGATGCCCTGCACCTGGCCGTTGAGCACGACGATCTGCGCCTTGGCCAGCCACCAGACGGTCAGCAGCGCCGCGCACAGCGCGAACGTCGAGGTGAGCAGCACGAGGATCGGCAGCAGCGGCGATCGGTAGACGATCACGAGGATGATGAACACCGCGATGAGCGCGGCCGCCAGCAGCAGTCCGTCGATGCCGAGGAAGCCCTCGACGAGGTCGGCCGTGAACCCCGCCGGCCCGCTCACCCACGCCTCCATGCCCGCCGGCAGGCTGTCGGCGACCGCGGCGCGCAGCGCATCGACCACCTCGCTGATCGAGGCGTCCGCGTCGACGGGCACGAAGATCTGGGCCGCCTCACCGTCGTCCGACGCCACCGGCGGCGACACGTCGCCGGCGACCCCGTCGACCTCGGCGAGCTGGTCGGCGAGATCCTGCAGATCGGCGAGCTGGTCGTCGGTGAGCTCGCCGTCGGCGGTGACGACGACCACCGCGGGGATCGTGTCGCCGCCGGTGAAATCGGGCAGCCGGTCCTGCACCCGGGTGGCGTCAGCGCTGTCGGGCAGGTAGGCCGACTGCTCGTTGCTGGAGACCTCGTCGACCTTGCCGAAGTACGGGCCGCCGATGGCGGCCACAGCGAGCCAGACGAGGATCAGGACGACCGGGATGCCGATCCGCAGCCAGCCGGAGGGGCCTCGACGCGTCTCCTCCAGCGCGCGTCGCGCCTCGCCCCGCGTGCGCGGAATCGGTGCCGTCACCCGACAATGCTACGTGCGGCACGAGCGCGGGCGGCGCCGCGGCTAGACTCCCGTGGTGATCTCCGCGGTTCTGGGCGTCGTC
Organism: Microbacterium sp.; assembly: GCA_035703465.1. Lineage (GTDB taxonomy): Bacteria > Actinomycetota > Actinomycetes > Actinomycetales > Microbacteriaceae > Microbacterium. The sequence continues at coordinate 2,354 of DASSYC010000145.1, forward strand.
GGCGCCGTCGTCTTCGGCTCCGCGGACTTCCTCGGGGGCCTCGCCGCCAAGCGGCTGCGCTCCATCACCGTCACCGCGATCGCGGCCGCCGCAGGCCTGGTCGGGCTGCTGGTCGCCTACCCGTTCATCGGCGGCGCGTGGGCGGCCACTGATGTCGCCTGGGGCGCACTCTCCGGTGTGTTCGGGGTCATCGCGATCGTGCTGCTGTACGCGTGTCTGGCGATCGGCCCCATGAGCATCCTGTCGCCGCTGACCGCCGTGGTCAGCGCGATCGCGCCGATGCTGTGGGGCCTGCTGGTCAAAGGCGAGCAGCTGTCGGGCTTCGGCTTCCTGGGCCTGTTCGTGGCGCTCGTCGCCGTCGTGCTGGTCGGCTTCATCCCCGGCGCCGCAGTCGTGCGGCCGAGCCTGCGCGGCATCCTCATGGCGATCGGCTCCGGCGTGGCGATCGGCGCCTTCATGGTGTCCATCGACCTCACCAGCGACGAGAGCGGGCTCGTGCCGCTCATCCTCAACCGCGCCGTCAACGGCGCCATCGCGTGGACCATCGTCGCCGTCCTGGTGATCCTGACCGCGCGGCGCCGCCGCATCGCCCCGGCGCTGGAGCGGCGCGTGGGCGCGACGCCCACCGGGCACGCCGACCTGGAACAGGCCAGCGGCCCTGCACCGCGCACGCCGTCACCCGATGCACTGGCCGGTGCGGTGCGCACCGGCATCCTGCTCGCCGTCTCCTGCGGAGTGGTGGATGCCGTTGCCAACACCGTCATGCTGATCGCCCTGCGGCTGGGCGACCTGTCGATCGTGTCGGTGCTGACGGCGATGTACCCGGCGGGCACGATCATCCTCGCCGCGATCGTGCTGCGCGAGCGGATCGCCGTCGTGCAGTGGATCGGACTCGCGCTCGCCCTGTCGGCGGGCGCCCTGTTCGCGCTGGCGTAGGCGGCCTGGGCCGTTCAGCCCTGGACTGCCAGCAGCACCCAGGAGCCGATCAGCGCCAGGATGCCGAGCCCGGCGAAGCCCACGGCGAGCCAGGCGAACAGGTGGACCGTCCGTGACCCGCGCGTCACTCGCATGCGGTTGCGCCAGCCGCGGCGGTAGTGGATATCCGCCATGTCGCGCCCGTCGAGCCTCGCGTGGTCGGCGTGCGACAGCGGCGCCTCGTTCACGCCGCCGTCTCCGTCGATCCAGCGCACGACCCGGCCGTGGTCGACGGTCTCGACCACGCCCCGTGCCGGAAGCCAGGTGCCGTCGGCGACCCAGAGGATGACGGCGACGATGCCGAAGACCCCCGCGCCGAGCAGTCCCACCCACGTGAAGACATCGGCGAGAGTTCCGACGAGACCGGGGACATTCTGCATGGAGCCGCCTTGGGGAATCGAACCCCAGACCTATTCATTACGAGTGAATCGCTCTGCCGACTGAGCTAAGGCGGCGCGCCTCGCATGCGCGATGCACGATCCTCGATCTTACAGGGTCGTGCAGGCGCCCGCGAACACCCGACGGTGCACCGTCGGGCTCAGTGGCACTCCAGTCCGTCCGCCGGCACAGTGCCGTCGATCAGGTACGCCTCGACCGCGTTGTCGACGCATGCGCTGCCCTTGTTGTACCCGGTGTGGCCCTCGCCGAACCTCGAGACCAGCACGCCCGAGGAGAGCTGGTCCGCCAGCGCCACCGACCACTCGTAGGGAGTAGCCGGATCGTTCGTGGTTCCGACCACGACGATCGGCGCCGCTCCCTCGGCGGTGATGGGCTCGCGCACGCCGGTCGCCGGGTAGAGCCACTGGTCGCAGGGATCGGGTCCCTTCCAATACGGGGCGATCGTGGGCGCCTTCTCGTCCAGCAGCGCGTAGGCGGCGTCGAGGTCGGCCGGGCTGTGGTCCCGCGGGTAGTCCATGCAGTTGTATGCGCGGAACGCCTCGGTCTGGTTGTCGAGATACGCGCCGTCCTCGCGGTTGAAATAGAGGTCGGCGATGAAGAACGCGTACTCTGCGCTGCCGGCGAGCACGTCGGTGAGCATGGTGGTCAGCGCGGGCCAGTTGCCCTCGGAGTACAGCGGCGTGATGATGGCCGTCACCAAGGTGTCGGCGCCCAGCATCCGCCCGTCCGAATTCGCGATGGGGCGCCGGTCGACGCTCGCCAGCAGGGTCGCGAGATCCGCCATCGCATCATCGACGCTCCCGGCGAACGGGCACTTCTCCCCGTCGAGGCAGGAGGCCATGTACGCGCGCAGCGCGGACTCGAACCCGAGCCCCTGCGTCGTGCTCACGTCCAGCCCCGACACCGAGGGGTCGATGGCGCCGTCGAGCACCAGGCGCCCCACGCGATCCGGGAAGAGCTTGGCGTAGGTCGCCCCGAGGAACGTGCCGTAGGAGAAGCCCAGGTAGTTCAGCGCGGTGTCGCCGAGCACCGCGCGCAGCACGTCCATGTCGCGTGCCGAGTTCTCGGTGGTGATGAAGGGCAGGATGCCGTCGCTGTGCCCATCGCACGCCTCGGCGAACCCGCGACTGGCCTCCTCCAGCTCGCGGGTCCAGCCGTCGGAGCCGCGCGGGTCGGCGGGGATGTCGAACAGGTACGCGTCCATCTGCGCCGGGTCGTAGCAGGCGACCGCCGTCGACTGCCCCACCCCGCGGGGGTCGAAGCCGATGACGTCGTAATCCGCCCGGATGCGAGAGCCCATCACGTAGTCCAGGCTGTCTTTGACGAAGTCGACGCCGCCGGCTCCGGGCCCGCCGGGATTGGTCAGCAGCGACCCGATGGCGTCGCCGCCGGTCGCGCGGTGCCGCACCACGGCGAGCTCGATGTCGCCGCCGGCGGGATTCGCATAGTCGAGGGGAACCGTGACCGTCGTGCACTCGAAGTCCGCATCGCACGGGCTCCAGTCGGGCACCTGCGAGTAGTACGGCAGCAGCTCGGCGGGCACGCCCGACGTGTCCGGCGCCGCGGTGACGGACGGCCGGTCGGCGGGGATCAGCGAAGAGAGGCATCCCGAGAGCACGAGGGATGCCGCGGCGAGGCCGGCGACGGCACCGAGGATGCGGCGGGCGGTGCGGTTCACGGAGTCCTTCCGCTGGAGACGGTGATGAGCATGCTCTCCAGCGCGAGGGCCGGAGCGACGTTCTGCTCGAGGTTGCGTCGCGTCTCCGCGATGCGGTCGAGCACAGCGAGGGTGCGTGCGGCCGGCCACGCGGCGGCGAGCGCGCGCAGGTCGGGTTCGAGCTCTCGGTTGATGAGCCCTTCGGCGCGCGCGTGCTGCAGCATGACGACGTCGCGGAACAGCGACTGCAGGTCGGTGAGCACGCGGTCGATGCCGTCGCGCAGGCTTCGGGTCTCACGGCGCTTCTGGTCGTCTGCGAGCGCATTCAGCTGCGCGCGGACGGCCGGCGGCACTGCGGCGCCCTCGGCGATGCCGACGGTGCGCAGCAGGCTCGCGCGCTCGGCCTCGTCGCGTTCGGCGGTGAGCGCCTTCGCGTCCTCGGTGGCCGCCTGCACGATCCTGCCGGCCACCTCGACGACGTCGCCGATGCCGCGCACGCCGAGCACGGCGCGCAGGGTCTCGTCTCGGCGGCGGCGGGCCCCGGCATCGGTGGCCAGCCGCTGGGCCATGCCGATGTGCCGCTGCGCGTGGCGGGCCGACTCCTCGGCGATTGCGAGGTCGACGCCGGTGCGCTGGGCGATGAGCGCCGCGACGTCGTCGATGTCGGGCTCGCGCAGGCGCAGGGTGCGAACCCGCGAGCGGATCGTGGGCAGCAGGTCGGCTTCGCTCGGAGCGCAGAGCACCCAGACCGTGCGCTCCGGCGGTTCTTCGAGCGCCTTCAGCAGCACGTTGGAGGTGCGCTCGGTCATGCGATCGGCGTCCTCGACGACGATGACGCGGCAGCGCCCGAGCGACGGAGCGAAGTACGACCGCTCCACCAGTGCCCGCGCGTCTCTGATCGAGATGATGACGCCCTCGGTGCGCAGCGCGGTAAGGTCGGGATGCGTGCCGGCGAGCACCTGGCGCATCGCGATCTCGTCCCCCGGTTCGGCGATGAGCACCGCGGCGAACGCGTAGGCGAGGGTCGAGCGGCCGGATCCGGGCGGGCCGGTGATGAGCCAGGCGTGGGTCATCGCAGCGGGATCGGCCGCCGCCGCCCGCAGCGCGTCGACCGCGGCATCCTGCCCCCACACCGCGCCCCAGGGCAGCGGCGGAGTCGCGGTGTCGGTCGCCTCCATGCGGTACAGCCTAGGCGCTGGTCCCGACGCCTCCCTGCGCGTCCAGCGCCGCCTGGACGCGGACGCGCACCGCGGCGGCGAGCTCGCCTGCGGGCAGGCCCGCGTCGAGCACGAGGAAGCGGTCGGGCTCGGCCGCGGCCAGCTCCAGGAACGCCGTGCGGACGCGGTCGTGGAACTCGGCATGCTCGGCCTCGAGCCGGTCGAACGGCTTGTCGTCGGCGTCCAGCCGCGCGCGGGCGCTGTGCGGATCCAGATCCAGCAGCACCGTGACATCGGGCAGCGCGCCGGCGGTGGCCCACAGCGAGAGAGCGCGGATCTCCGCCGGGTCGAGCACGCGTCCGGCACCCTGGTATGCCACCGACGAGTCGAGGTAGCGATCCTGGATCACGACGTCGCCGCGATCGAGTGCCGGTTGCACCACGGTCGCCACGTGGTGCGCGCGATCGGCCGCATACAGGAGCGCCTCGGCCCGGGGCGCGATGTCGCCGCGGTGGTGCAGCACGATGTCGCGCACGAGCGCGCCGACGTCGGTCCCGCCCGGCTCGCGGGTGCGCAAGACGGAGTGCCCGCGCCCCTGCAGCCACTCCTGCAGCAGCCCGGCCTGCGTGGTCTTGCCCGAGCCGTCGCCGCCTTCGAACGTGACCCAGAGCCCCTGGCCGGGCTCGGGAAGAGCGGTCACTTCTTCGCCGCGGGCTTGCGCGCAGGCGCCCGCCGGGTGCGCTTGGGCGCCGGTCCCTTCGCACGCTTGTCGGCGATCAGCTGCACCGCACGCTCGAACGTGAGGTCGTCGACGCTCTCGCCGCGCGGAATCGTGGCGTTCGTCTCCCCGTCGGTGACGTACGGGCCGAACCGCCCGTCCTTGAGCTTGATGGGCTTGCCGCTGACCGGGTCCGCCTCGAACTCCTTCAGCGCGCTGGAGGCGCCGCGTGCCCCGTACTTGGGCTGGGCGTAGACGGCGAGCGCCTCGTCGAGCGTGATGTCGAACAGCTGCTGCTCGCTCTGCAGGGTGCGCGAGTCCGTGCCCTTCTTCAGGTACGGGCCGTAGCGGCCGTTCTGCGCGGTGATGGTCTCCCCCGATTCGGGGTCGTCGCCCACCACGCGCGGCAGCTCCAGCAGCCGCAGGGCGGTCTCCAGGTCGACCGTGTCCACGCTCATCGTCTTGAACAGCGACGCCGTGCGCGGCTTGGGCGCGGCATCCTTCTTCGGGGACCTCTTCTTCTTCTTCGGGGCCTCGCCGTCGCCGCCCTCGGTGCTGGGGGCCTCGGTGCTGGAGGCCTCCTCCGCTGCTGGCTCGAGCTCCTGCACGTACGGGCCGAACCGGCCGTCCTTGACGACCACGGTCTTGCCATTGGCGGGGTTCTCGCCCAGCACGCGGTCGCCGGCGACGGGCGCCTCGATGAGCTCGCGCGCCCGCTCGGCGGTGAGCTCGTCGGGGGCGAGGTCTTCGGGGATGTTCACAATCCGCGGCTTGGCCTCGGGTTCGGTGGGATCGGCGACCTCCAGGTACGGGCCGTACTTGCCCAGCCGCAGCGAGACGCCGTCGGCGATCGGGGTCGCGTTGATCGCGCGCGCGTCGATCTCGCCGAGATTGTCGACGATGTTGCGCAGTCCGACATGCTCCTCAGAGCCGAAGTAGAAGCCCTTCAGCCACTCGGCGCGCTGCTGCTCGCCTCGGGCTATGGCGTCGAGGTCATCCTCCAGGGCCGCTGTGAAGTCGTAGTCGACGAGGTCGGGGAAGTGCTGCTCCAGCAGGCGCACCACGCTGAAGGCCAGCCAGCTGGGCACGAGCGCCTGCCCGCGCTTGCTGACGTAGCCGCGGTTGAGGATGACGTCGATGATGCTCGCGAACGTCGACGGACGGCCGATGCCCTTCTCCTCCAGCGCCTTGACCAGGCTCGCCTCGGTGTAGCGGGGCCTGGGGCTTGTGGCGTGGCCCTTGGCCTCGATGTCCCTCAGGCGCAGCACGTCGCCGACGGTCATCGCCGGAAGCGACTGGTCGTCGGCCTTGTCGGCGTCTCCGCGCTTCTCGTCGTGCCCCTCCTGATAGGCCTCGATGAAGCCCTTGAAGGTGTAGACGGTGCCGGAGGCGGTCAGCTCAGCCTTGCGCCCGCCGGCGACGGCGAGCAGGGTCACCGTCGTGGTCTCGTACTTCGCGTCCGACATCTGGCTGGCGATCGTGCGCTTCCAGATGAGGTCGTAGAGGCGCAGCTCGTCGCGGTCGAGCTGGCCGGACACCTGCGACGGCGTGCGGAAGGCGTCGCCCGACGGGCGGATCGCTTCGTGCGCCTCCTGGGCGTTGCGGCTCCTGCTCTTGTAGACGCGCGGGTTCGGCGGCACCGCCCGGTCGCCGTACAGCGCGACCGCCTGCGCTCGCGCGGCCTGCAGCGCCTGCGTCGACAGCGCCTGCGAGTCGGTGCGCATATAGGTGATGTAGCCCTTCTCATACAGACGCTGGGCCACCCCCATGGCGTGCTTGGCGCTCATCGAGAGCTTGCGACCCGCCTCCTGCTGCATGGTGGAGGTGGTGAACGGAGGTTTCGGGCTGCGCGTGCCGGGCTTGGCCTCCAGGGCGGAGACGGATGCCTCGCCCGCCGCCTCGATCGCGGCCGCCAGCTGGGCGGCTTGCTGCTCGTCCAGGACGAGCACGGCCTTCTTGAGCTCGCCGCGGTCGTCGAAGTCGGTGCCGCGGGCCAGTGCCGCGCCGTCCACGCGCGCCAGTCGCGCGGTGAACGCATTCCCGCTGCCCGAGTCCGTCGGCGGGACCGCGAGGGCCTGGAGGTCCCAGTAGGACGCGGAGACGAACGCCATGCGCTCGCGCTCACGGTCCACGACCAGCCGCGTCGCGGCGGACTGCACACGACCGGCCGAAGTGCCCTGCTGCACCTTCATCCACAGCACCGGTGAGACATCCCACCCGTACAGGCGGTCGAGCACGCGACGGGTCTCCTGCGCATCGACCAGGTCGAGGTCGAGCTCGCGGGTGTTCTCGACGGCGGCGCGGATCGCGTCCTCGGTGATCTCGTGGAAGACCATGCGCCGCACGGGCACCTTGGGCTTGAGCGTCTCCAGCAGGTGCCAGGCGATCGCCTCGCCCTCGCGATCCTCATCGGTGGCCAGCAGCAGCTCATCGGCGTTCTTCAGCGCGCGCTTGAGCTCGGTGACCGTCTTGCGACCCCGGTCGCTCTCGACGTAGAAGGGGGTGAAGCCGTTCTCGACGTCGATGGAGTACTTCCCGTACGCCTGCTTCTTGTCGGCGGGGATGTCCTTCTTGTCGGCGAGGTCGCGGATATGCCCGACGGAGCTGAGCACCTCGTAACCGTCGCCGAGGTAGCCCTGGATCGACTTCATCTTCGTCGGAGACTCGACGATGACGAGTTTCTTCCCGTGTGGCGCAGCCTGTGGCACGTTGGTGACGTCCTTTCTTCGTTGCACACCATACACACCGCGGAACGGGTGGGATGCTGTGAAGATTCCCAAGGATCGGGCACCGGAACCGCGCAGCGCAGGCGATGCCCCTCCAGACACTCGGGCTCTGATGCCTCAGGTGAATCAAAGCCCGAGCGTCCCCGCACCCCCATATACAGGCCTTTGCGGCTCACGGGGGCGGGCCGGCGCGTGCTGATGCCTCGGCCCGCAGCCCCGCGTACGGGTAGGCGGCGCGCACGGTCGCGACGAGACCGTCGAGATCGCACGCGATCAGCGCCGCGCCGTTGGCATCCGCGACGGCGCCGGCAACCGCGCAGGGGTCACCGTCGAGCGCACCTGCCGCCGCGTCTGCGGCCGCGAGAGCCGCCGCATCGGCGGCCCCGGCCGCGTGCTGCGCGGCGGCAGAGGCTCCGCCGACCACGGCGAGCCCCAGCGTGAGGGTCGCGGCGCAGACGGCGAGCCCGGCTGCGGCGGCGGCTCCCGGCATCCGTCACCTCCCGCCGTCGAGCGCGCACGAGGTCGCCGTCACCGGGACGACGACCACGCCCGCCACCCGCGCCGAGGCGGATGCCGTCGCGCAGACCAGGCCGTCCCGTTCGGCGAGGCGCAGCCGTGCTCCGTCCATGGCGCGGGCCACGGCGTCCGCCGCCGCCGCTCTGTCGTCGCCGCGGGCAACGAGCCGTGCCGCGTCGGCGGCGGCGTCCTCGAGCCGCACGCGCGCCGAGGTCGCGCCCAGCGCTCCGACCCCGAACGCGATGAGCAGGACGAGCACGGGCAGGACGATCGCGAACTCGGCTGTCACCGAGCCGCGATCGTCCCGCGCCCGGCCCCTCACGACACGGTGAGCGCGCGGCGGACGAGGTCGGTGAGAATGCCGCGCACCTCGTCCGAGCGCATGATCACCACCAGCAGGCCCGCGAAGGCGACGGCGGCCATCGTGGCGATGGCGTACTCGGCAGTCGCGGCGCCGGACTCATCGGTGAACAGCCGTGCGCTGCGGCGGCGGGTCAGTGTGGGGATGGTCATGATTCTCCTTCTTGTCGGTGAACATGGGCACGGTCGGATGTCACAGGGGCAGGGATGTGCTGGAGAGCACGCTGATCAGCAGCGGTGCGACGCCCAGCAGGAGGAACGCGGGCAGCGTGCATACCCCCAGCGGCAGCAGCAGACGTGCGCCGAGAGCCGCAGCACGCAGCCGGCCGTCGGTGCGGGCCGTCTGCCGCTCGTGCGCGGCCGACGCCCGCAGCAGCTCGACGGCGGGCACGCCCGCCGTGCGCGACAGGTCGAGAACGGCCTCCGTGCCGGCGCCGGGCGGGATGCCTGTGCCTGCGACCAGGTCGCGTGCGCGGTCGATCGACAGGCCGCCGCTCAGGGCGATGGCCACGAGCTCGGCGTGCAGGCCGGGAACGGCGCCGGACGGCTGCGCGCGCCTCACGAGCACCGCGGTCCACCGCCGCGCCCCCAGGATGAGCGCGAGGCCGCCGACCAGGCAGGCGACACCGCCGGCGGAGCCGAACAGCACGCTGACGGTGTCGAATCCGAGCGCCACACCCAGCAGCGCGCCCAGCGGGGGCAGCCACAGCATGAGCCGGGCGGTGCCGGCCGGCTCGGCCAGGGCGATGCGCACGTCGTCCGCCGCCTCGTGTGCGTCGCGCAGCGCCTCGGCGACAGCCCGCAGGCTGTCCGCCAGCGGCGCGCCGACGGTGGTCGCGACCTCCCAGGCCGCGGCCACCTGCGCCCATGCCCCGCCCCTGCTGCGCAGCGCATCGACCACCGGCACGTCGTGTGCGACGGCCGCGGCGTCCGGCGGGCCCGAGCGCGTCACGTGCCCCCACGCCGCGGCTGGGGCGACCCCCGCCTGCAGCAGCACCGCCAGACGCAGCACGGTGGCCGCGGCATCCCGCGCCTGCGCGCCCGCCTGGGCAGCGGCATCCCGCCTTCTCACCCATCCCATGGCGTGCACTCCGCGATCCCGAGCCGGTCGTCGTCCATGATCAGCCGGCCTGCGCCGGCGAGCCGCCGTGTTCCGGAGGCGTCGCGATCGAGGTGCAGCACCCAGCCGATGGCGCTGACCGCCTGCCGGGCGAGGGCGCGATCGTCGAGTCCGGCGAGCGCGCCGAGCGCCTCCAGCCGCGCCGGCACGTCGCGCAGGCCGTTCGCGTGCAGGGTGCCGGCGCCGCCGTCGTGGCCGGTGTTCAGCGCCGAGAGCAGCTCGCGCACCTCGTCGCCGCGGCACTCGCCGACCACGATGCGGTCGGGGCGCATGCGCAGCGCCTCGCGCACGAGGCGGGCAAGGCCCACGCCGCCGGCGCCCTCGAGGTTGGGCTGGCGCGCCTCCAGCGCGACGTGATGGGGGTGGCTCGGGCGCAGCTCGGCGACGTCCTCGATGGTCACGATGCGGTCGCCGGGCGCGGCCGACGACAGCAGCGCCGACAGCAGCGTGGTCTTGCCCGACCCGGCGGCGCCGGTGATGAGCAGGTTCTCGCGCGCCGCGGCGATGCCCCGCACCCATGCGAGCGCGGCAGCGGACATCATGCCGTGGGCGGCGAGACCGTCCAGACCGGGCGCGACCAGCCGCGGGATGCGCAGCGACACCAGCGTCCCGCCGGTGGACACGGGCGGCAGCACGGCATGCACGCGGGCGCCGGACTCCAGCCGCACATCGACGCAGGGCGTCGCGTCGTCGATGTGGCGCCCGCCGACCGAGATCAGCGCGACGGCGAGGTCGCGCACCTCCTCCTCCGTCGCCTCCCACTCCTCGACCCGCGCGGCTCCGTCGCCTCGGTCCAGGTACAGCCGGTCGGCGCCGTTGAGGAAGGCGTCCGTGATCCGCGGGTCGTCCAGGTGCGGCGCGAGCCGATCGAGCCGCGGATGCGGCGGCAGCACCGGGCGGCGAGCGACCGGCGCGCCCTGCGCGGCGGTGGCCAGCGGGCGGACGACGAACGGCTGGGGCATGCAGCGACCGTAGGCGGCGGGATGCCGGTGCTCACCACCGGTCCGCGCGAACCGTGCACAACCCGTCGTCCGGCGCGACTGTGCAGAGCCCCAGCCCGCGACGGCGCAGGGGCGGGTGGGCAAAGAGAGGGCGGCATCCAACAGGGGGGGATTGGATGCCGCCGCGCAGCGACCCGTTCGGGGGGCGTCGGGGCTGCTGCGATGCCAGAATCGAAGTTCGGCCGGTGTAGAGCATACGCACTCGATCCCGCCCGCCCAACATAGGAACCGATATATCGCTCGCGCCGCCCGTACCCGGCCGCCAGCGGTAGTGTCGGCGAGAGCCCGCCGACGCCGGCGGGACATCCAGGTCCGCGAAGGAGCGCGCAGCACGATGAGCACAGTGAGCAGTCAGATCGATCATCTCCTGAACGAGACGCGTCGGTTCGCGCCGCCGGAGGAGTTCACCGCGCAGGCGGTGGCCACGGCGGGTATGTATGAGCGGGCGGCGGAGGATCTGGAGGGTTTCTGGGCCGATCAGGCGCGGGAGCTGGTGGACTGGCACACGCCGTTCACCGAGGTGCTGGACTGGTCGAATCCGCCGTTCGCGCGCTGGTTCGCCGATGGTGAGCTGAATGTGGCGTACAACTGCCTGGACCGGCACATCGCAGCCGGGATCGGCGACCGGGTGGCGCTTCTGTGGGAGGGCGAGAACGGCGACGAGCGCGCCGTCACCTATGCGGAGCTCACCGATGAGGTCAAGCGGCTCGCGAACGTGCTGGGCGGTCTGGGTGTGGGCCACGGGGACCGGGTGGCGATCTATCTGCCGATGATCCCGGAGGCGGTGGCGGCGATGCTGGCGTGCGCACGGATCGGGGCGATCCACTCGGTCGTGTTCGGCGGGTTCTCGGCCGACAGTCTGCGGTCGCGGATCGACGACGCCGCCGCGAAGGTGGTCATCACCGCCGACGGCGGCTACCGCAAGGGGAAGGTGTCGGCGCTCAAGCCCGCCGTGGATCTGGCACTGGGCGACCGGAACGGGGCGGGGCCGCAGGAGACGGTGGAGCATGTCATCGTGGTGCGCCGCGGCGGCAACGACGTGGACTGGACCGCCGGCCGCGACATCTGGTACCACGACGTGGTGCCGCAGGCGTCGGCTGAGCACGAGGCCCCGGCGTTCCCGGCGGAGAACCCGCTGTACATCCTGTACACGTCGGGCACGACCGGCAAGCCCAAGGGCATTCTGCACACCTCCGGCGGGTATCTGGTGCAGTGCGCGTTCACCAACCGGGTCGTGCACGATCTGCACCCTGAGTCGGATGTGTTCTGGTGCACCGCCGACATCGGCTGGGTGACCGGCCATTCGTATGTGGTGTACGGGCCGCTGGCGAACGGGGCGACGCAGCTGCTGTACGAGGGCACCCCGGACACCCCGCACCCGGGCCGGTGGTGGGAGCTGATCCAGAAGTACGGGGTGACCGTCTTCTACACGGCACCCACCGCGATCCGCTCGTTCATGAAGATCGGCCGGAAAGTGCCCAAGAAGTTCGACCTGTCATCGATCCGGCTGCTGGGCTCGGTGGGCGAGCCCATCAACCCCGAGGCGTGGATGTGGTACCGCAAGGTCATCGGGGGCAAGTCCGCCCCGGTGGTGGACACCTGGTGGCAGACCGAGACCGGGGCGATCATGATCTCGGCGCTGCCGGGCATCACCGAGACCAAGCCCGGCGCCGCGCAGGTCCCGGTGCCGGGGGTCTCGGTGGACGTGGTGGATGACTCGGGCGAACGCGTCGGCAACGGCAACGGCGGCCTGCTGGTGGTCACCCAGCCGTGGCCGGCCATGCTGCGCGGCATCTGGGGGGACCCCGAGCGGTACAAGGAGACCTACTGGGAGAAGTTCGCCGCGCAGGGATACTACTTCGCCGGCGACGGAGCCCGCCTGGACGAAGACGGCGAGATCTGGCTGATGGGCCGTGTCGACGACGTCATGAACGTGTCCGGGCACCGCCTCTCCACCGCCGAGATCGAATCGGCCCTGGTCGGAAACGACGCCGTCGCCGAGGCTGCCGTCGTCGGCGCATCCGACGAGACCACCGGGCAGGCGGTCGTCTCCTTCGTCATCATCAAGGAGTCCTTCCTGGCCGAGCACTCCCCCCAGGGCCTGGCCGACACGCTCCGGCAGTGGGTGGGCCAGCAGATCGGGCCCATCGCCCGGCCCCGCGACGTCTACATCGTCGACGAGCTGCCCAAGACCCGCTCCGGAAAGATCATGCGGCGCCTGCTGCGCGACGTCGCCGAAGGCCGCGAGGTCGGCGACACCACCACCCTCGCCGACACCGCCGTCATGAGCGTCATCTCCGCCCAGCTCAGATAGAGCTCCGGGCGGGCGACGATCAGAAATAGGTGAAGATCACCTCGACCTCGACGGGGGTGTCCAGCGGCAGGGCCGGAGACGCCACCGCCGAGCGGGCATGCCGGCCCGCCTCGCCGAAGACGTCGCCGAGCAGCTCGCTGGCCCCGTTGATGACGCCGGGCTGACCGGTGAACTCGGGCACGGATGCCACGAAGCCGGTCACCTTGAGCACCCCGGTGAGACGGTCCACGCCGCCGACGGCGGATGCGGCGGCGGCGATGGCGTTCAGGGCGCACTGGCGCGCGTACTCCTTGGCGTCGGAGGCGGGGACGAGCCCGTGCCCGTCGCCGACCTTCCCCGTCGCCGGCAGCGCGCCCCCGACGAGCGGCAGCTGCCCCGACGTATACACGAGATCGGAGTGCACCTTCGCCGGCACGTAGGCGCCCGCGGGCGTCGCCACGTCCGGCAGCTCGATCCCCAGTTCGATCAGTCGTTCCGATACAGCCACGTCATCCCCGTTCAGTTCTCGAATCTGCGTGCAGCCTCCGCCGCGGCATCCAGTCCGGTGTTCGCTGTCCCGCCGGCATCCGACACCGGCCGCTTGAGGTAGGCGACCAAGCCGCCCTCGGGGCCCTGCACGACCTGCACGAGCTCCCACCCCTGCTTGCCCCAATTGTTCAGGATCGCCGCCGTGTTGTGAACGATCAGCGGTGTGGTGAGGTACTCCCAGGTGGTCATCATTCTCCCGTGGAACTGCGTGCGAGCCGAAGCAGGAAGTGCGCTGTGGATGCCTGTGTCCTCAAGGCTTCGCTCAGCTAACTCCCCTACGATCAACCCTATGCCCGAAACGAAACGGACAGCCAGGGGCGTCCTCGGCGGCTTCGCAGGCCTCATCGGCCTCGCCGCCATCGCCGGAGTCCTGGTCACCGCAACGGTCACCCCGGCCATCGCCCTCACCAGCAACGCCGCCGACAGCGCCATCAACATGTTCAACAAGCTGCCGAGCTATCTCGACATCGACGAGCTCATGGTGCCCACGACGCTGTACTACATGGACTCGAAGACCGAGGAATACGTCGTCGACACGCAGTTCTACGACCAGAATCGGTCGCCGGTGACCTATGACGAGGTCGCCCCGGTGATGTTCGACGCGATCCTGTCGTCCGAGGACCCGCGCTACTACGAGCACGGCGGCATCGACATGATCGGCACGGCACGCGCACTGCTGCAGAACTTCCGGGGCGGCGGCGAGACGCAGGGCGGATCGTCGATCAGCCAGCAGTACGTCAAGAACGTGCTCGTGCAGAAGTGCGAGTGGAACGCGCAGACCGAGGAGGAGAAGCAGAGCTGCTGGCTGCAGGCCACGACCGCTGCCGGCACCGAGGGCTACCAGCGCAAGCTGCAGGAGATGCGGTATGCGATCGCCCTCGAGCAGCGCTACTCGAAGAACGACATCCTGCTCGGCTACCTCAACATCGCCAACTTCGGGGGCACGAACTACGGCATCGACGCGGCCGCGAAGTACTACTTCGGCGTCTCGGCCGCGAACCTGAGTCTGGGTCAGGCCGCGACCCTGGCGGGCATGGTGCAGAACCCGAACAACTTCCGCATCGACAAGCCCGGCGGCTCGTTCTACCACGCCGACACCGACACGCTCAGCAACAGCGCGGAGGACGGCTACGCCGACACGACCGTCCGGCGCAACTACGTGCTCGACCGGATGCTCGATGACGGCAAGATCACCAAGGCGCAGCACGACGAAGCCAAGGCGGAGGTGATCACCCCGGCGATCACCTTGCCCAAGACCGGGTGCGCGGCGAGTGTGGCCCCCTACTTCTGCCAGTACGTGAAATCGATCATCACCAACGACACGACGTTCGGCGACACCGCGGAAGACCGCCAGAAGACGCTCAAGCAGGGCGGTCTGCAGATCTACACGTCGCTCGATCTGGAGCTGCAGAAGACCGTCGCCAGCACGATGGAGAAGTACACCACCGGGTACAAGAAGATCGGCGGTGACAAGCCCGGCGAGTTCGGATCCAGCGCCGTGAGCCTGGAGGCGGACACCGGACGGATCCTCGCCATCGGGCAGAACACGAAGTTCTCCGAGAGCGAGGAGGCCGCGAAGGCCGACCCGGCGGTGTCGTCGCTCGTCTACGCGGGCACCAAGAAGTTCGGCGGATCGATCGGGTTCCCTTCGGGATCGACCTTCAAGCTGTTCACGCTGCTCGACTGGCTCGAGACGGATCACTCCCTCAACGAGGTGCTCAACGGACGCAAGCGCGCCTATGACCGCTTCACCAACACCTGCGGCGGGGACTGGGTCCCCACCAGCAAAGAGGACCTCAAGCCGGTGCCCAACTCGGGCAACGCAGGCGGATACGTGGGGACTCCCCTGCGGTTCACGATCCAGTCGCTGAACACCGGCTTCCTGGCCATGGCGCACGAGCTCGACCTGTGCGACATCCAGAAGGTCGCCACCAAGCTCGGGGTCGAGAAGGCCGACGATTCGGGCCCCGTCGACATGACGACCCCCTTCGCCGTCCTCGGGTCGAACAACGTGTCGCCGATCGCGATGGCCGGCGCCTATGCCGCGGTCGCGAACAAGGGCGTGCTGTGCACGCCGCACGCGATCGACCGCATCACGGACGCCGACGGCAACGAGCTGCCGCTGCCGGAGAGCACCTGCGAGCAGGAGCTCGACCCGAAGGTCGCAGCGACAGCCGCCTACGCCCTGCGCCAGGTGATGACCAATGGCACCGGTGTGGCCGGCAACCCCGGCGGCGACACCCCGGTGATCGGCAAGACCGGCACCCACAACAAGACCCAGAAGTGGCTCATCGAGTCGAGCACGAAGGTGACCACCGCCGTCTGGGCCGGCAACCGCAAGGGCCTGGGCAACATCGAGACCCACTCCATCAAGGGCACGGCCATCGTCAACCTGCCGTTCTACATGAACCGGGCGATCCAGCGGAAGGCGAATTCCCTCTACGGCGGCGACAGCTTCCCGAGCGCCGACAAGAACCTGACGCGCATGATCTACAAGGACCTGCCGAGCGTGATCGGCATGTCGGTCGACGAGGCCAAGCGGGTGCTGCAGAACGCCGGCTTCGACGTCAACGTCGGCTCCGCGGTCGACTCGTCGGAGGGCAAGGGCATCGTGGTCCGGCAGAGCCCGGGCGCCGGCAAGGTCGCGGGCGGCACGAGCGTCACGATCCACCCGAGCAACGGCCAGGGGGTCTCCATCCCCGGCGGGCTCGTGGGCGCACCGTATCAGGAGGCCCGCAACACGCTGATGAGCGCCGGGTTCGGCAATGTCGACATCCAGTGCCAGGAGCAGGAGGACGGCAGCGGCCTGGTCGTCTCGGTGAGCCCGGGAGAGGGCACGGAGGCCAACCGCAACACGCGCGTGGCCATCGTGTACACCGATGAGCGCTGCCGCGGCGGCGGCCAGCGCCCGTGACCCGACGATCCTCGCGCCGTCCCGCCCTCACCGCTGTCGCAGCGGTGGGGGCGGTCGGCACGGCGGCGGCGGTGTGGGGCATCGGCATCGAGCGCCACCTGTACACGGTGCGCCGGCACACCCTGCCGATCCTCGAGCCGGGCAGTCAGACCCTGCGCATCCTGCACATCTCCGACATCCACATGGCCCCGTGGCAGCGGCGCAAGCAGCGCTGGATCGCGTCGCTGGCCGCGCTGCGGCCGCACCTCGTGATCAACACCGGCGACAA
>DASSYC010000153.1:0-5040 GCA_035703465.1 Microbacterium sp.
GTCGAGGTCTCCCCGCTGCGCGGCACCACCCAGCCGATGTCGCGGCTGCGGAAGGTCCTCGCCGAACGCGCGGTCGCATCGATGCAGTCGACGGCACAGCTGACCACCGTGGTCGAGGTCGACGTCACCGAGCTCGCCGCATACCGGCACAAGGTGAAGACCGACTTCCTCGCCAAGACGGGTGACAAGCTGTCGTTCCTCCCGTTCTTCGCGCTGGCCGCCGCTGAGGCGCTGAAGGCGCACCCGGTGGTCAACGCCACAGTCGACGGCACCGACATCGTCTATCCGGCCAGCGAGAACCTCTCCATCGCCGTCGACACCGAGCGCGGACTGCTCACGCCCGTGGTGCGTGACGCCGGCGACAAGACGATCGCGCAGATCGCCCACGAGATCGCCGACCTCGCCGCCCGCACGCGCGAGAACAAGCTCAAGCCCGATGAGCTGGCCGGTGGCACCTTCACCCTGACCAACACCGGCTCGCGGGGCGCGCTGTTCGACACGCCGGTGGTGTTCCTGCCGCAGTCGGCGATCCTGGGCACGGGCGTCGTTGTGAAGCGCCCCGGTGTGGTGCGCGTGGAGGACTCCGATGCGATCGGCATCCGCTCGTACGTGTACCTGGCGCTCTCATATGATCACCGCATCATCGACGGGGCGGATGCCGCTCGGTTCCTGGGGGCGGTGAAGGAGCGCCTCGAGGCGGCGCGCTTCGCGTCCGACCTCGGAATCTAGTCGGGGCCCTTGGTGGGCGCCTGTTCGGGGCGGAAAATGGGGCGTGTGGCCGTCTGTTGACGTCGTTTTTCCTATGGTCGGTGAGGCCGTGATCTAGCCGGGCGCGGGGGCTGTGGTGTGAGCCTTTCATTGTTGCTTCAGCACGAGGATCAGTTTCGTTGTCGAGATAGCCCCTACGGGCGGTCACACGTCGTTCCCCGCCCCATCGACGTGCGCGACCTGCCTTGCGCGCCCGGCCGACCCTGGCTCTGCCTCACTCGGCGCCCCGGGTAGCCAACCGGCCTTCAGCAGCACGGCCCAGCTGCATAGAACACCTAGCCCGTCGACTGCGCGACGTCGTGCACATCGCGCAGCCTCCACCGGCCGTCCGACTCGACGATCACGACGAGCTGGGCGGTGGTGGGTGGCTCAGCGGCGTCCACACGCAGCACGGCGACGCCGCCGAAGTCATCGAGCAGGGTGATGGTGCGCTGCGCGGCATCCAGATCGATGGCCCCCTGGGCGAATTCGCTGCCGGGGTCCTCCACCACCTCTCCCAGACACGCCGGCTCCTCGCTGCACGCTGTGCGGGCATCCAGGAGCGCGGTGACGACGCTCTCCAGATCCGCCGCCGGAGCGACGGGTGTCGACGAAGCGGATGGAGCGGGAGATGCGGATGATGCGGGTGATGCCGGTGCCGTGGTCGATTCCGGTCCGCGCTCATCGGCCTGCGCCGGCGGATTCTCGCCCGTCGGCCAGAGCACGCCGATCACCAGCACGGCCGCGGCGACTCCCGCCGCCATCAGCCAAGGCCGGGGCCTGCCCCGCCCACGCAGACGCTGGAGCACGCTGTGCATCGCGTCCGAGGCCATCGCCGAGATGTCCGTGTCGATATGACGCTCCAAGGCGGCGGCGAGCCCTCGGCGGTGCGATTCGGCCGGCACGATCTCCGTGAGCCGGGCGGCGGCATCCAGGCTCCGGCTGCGCGCCGGCGCGAAGACCTCCGCACGGATCGGCGCGGGCTCGGCGATCGCGAACAGGTCCGCCTCGATCGATGCATCCGTCAGCGCACCGTCGGCGGTGCTCGCCAGCCAGCGCGCGATCAGCCCCCGCACGCGGGAGTCCGCGCACGAGCCGGCGGCCGCCTCCAGCGCCTCCCGTGTCGCCGCGTCCGCGGGCGAGCCTGAGCCGTCGGGAGCGAACACGGGACGCGCGGCATCCGTCAGCCACCAGCGCCCCCGCGGCCACGGCGCGTCACGGGCCGGTCGCGCGACGGACAGCTCCGCCAGTCCGCGGCGCAGACTCACTGCCAGGGTCACCGTCTCGCCGGCGGTCAGCGCCGCCCCGACGTCGGCGCGGCGCGACAGCACGCGGTCGAGGCGGTCCACGCACCAGTCGAACTCGAAGCGCACACCCTCGCCCATGCGGACGACATCGCGCGGACCGAGTACGTGGGCGCCGGCGTCGAACGAAAGCAGGTCCTGCCCGTTGAGGGCGTCCGCGGCCGCCAGCAGCACGGTCCTGCCGTCCGCGCAGCGTGCCAGCCATCCGTCCAGCGGCGCATCCGGCGGCCCGACGCGGCGCAGCAGGCGGTACGCATCGGTGAGCGGCTGGTCCGGTGCGCCGTCGGGCTCGTGAGGGTCTTCTGCCACAGGCCGAGTCTGACCCGATGCGGCACCGGACCGGGGCGCCGGCGTGCCGGATGTGGATGGCCGATGCGTGATCGGGCGTGGGGAGGAGGACGGGGCCCACCACGATGCGACGGTAGGCTGGAACCATGGCAGCCCGCAGTCGCGACACCGAGAAGAGGCCCGGGTTCTTCCGGCAGATCAAGAGCCTGTACACCTTCACGCAGCAGACATATCCGTGGCTGCCCTGGCTGCTCGGCGGGATCCTGCTGGTCAGCATCGCCCTCGGGGTCCTGGTCGGCTTCCTGCTGCCGCCGTTCTCGATATGGAGCGTTCTGCTCTGGGCCTTCACGGGCCTGATGGCCGGCATCCTCATCTCGATGCTCACGATGACCCGCCTGTCCACCTCCGCCATGTACAAGAAGATCGACGGGATGCCCGGCGCAGCCGGTCATGTGATGTCCACCGGTCTCGGCCGCAGCTGGCAGTCCGGCGACATGCCCGTCGGCGTGAACCCGAAGACGCAGGAGGCGGTCTACCGGGCGATCGGGCGCGGCGGTGTCGTCATCGTCGGAGAGGGCTCGCGCGGGCGGCTCACCCGGCTGGTCAACGAAGAGCGCTCGAAGGCCCAGCGCGTGGCCCACGGCGTCCCCGTGACCGTCCTCTACGTCGGCCACGGCGAGGACGACGTCCACATCTCCCGGCTGTCCAAGACCATCAAGGCGCTGCCTCGGAAGATCGACAAGGCCACGATGGCGGCTGTCATCAAGCGCGTCGACTCGGTGTCGCAGTCGCTCGCATCACTGCCGATCCCGAAGGGGATCGATCCCACCAAGGTGCGCGCCCCGCGCCCGCGCTGACGGGCCGGGCGATTCAGGCGCGGATGAGGATCGTTCCCGCCGCCTTGTCGTGCAGACCCCGCTGATCGGAGTCCCAGATGACGGCGGGCAGCAGGAGCACCAGGAGTGCCGTGCGCACGAGTGGACGCCACAGGCCCACCCATCCTCCGCGGACGGGCACGACCCGCATGCCCATCAGACGATGGCCGGGACTGCCGCCGATCGTCGGGATGAACACGATCTGGATGAGAATGAAGGCGATGTTGGCGGCGAGCGGCTCGGCGAAGCGCACACCCGTCACGGCGTCGGTGTAGCCGAAGAACGCGTACGCGATGAGCATCGCAGAGGCGAGGTCGATCGCGAGGCCGCCGATCCGCCGGCCGAGCCGGGCGATGCTTCCCGGTCCGGATGCGGGCAGCCCGAGCCGCTCACCGGGAAAGGCGCTGGGTTGAACGGCTCCGACCACCCCACCAGCGTAACGGCCGCGTGTAACATGCCCGAAACAGGGGGGACACCGGCGGGCAATGCCATCTGACTACGGTCGAACCAGCCTCAGCCCCCGCAGGCGTGTTCCGAACCGACCCAGGAGACTCCATGTTCACAGACGCATCCGAGGTGCTGGCGTTCATCAGGGACGAGGACGTCAAATTCCTCGACATCCGGTTCACGGACCTGCCCGGCGTCCAGCAGCACTTCAACATCCCGGCGTCCACAGTCGATGAGGAGTTCTTCACCGTGGGCCAGCTGTTCGACGGATCGTCGATCCGCGGATTCGCGAACATCCACGAGTCGGACATGCAGCTCATCCCCGACGTGGAGACCGCGTACGTCGATCCGTTCCGGCAGGCGAAGACGCTGATCATGATCTTCGACATCTACAACCCGCGCACCGGCGAGATCTATTCGAAGGACCCGCGGCAGGTCGCCAAGAAGGCGGAGAAGTACCTCGTGGCGACGGGCATCGCCGACACGGCGTTCTTCGCCCCCGAGGCGGAGTTCTACATCTTCGACGACGTCCGCTACGAGGTGAAGCAGCACGAGAGCTACTACAAAGTCGACTCGGAGGAGGGCGCCTGGAACACCGGCCGCAAGGAGGAGGGCGGCAACCTGGCCAACAAGACGCCCTTCAAGGGCGGCTACTTCCCGGTCTCCCCGGTGGACAAGCAGGCCGATCTGCGTGATGACATCAGCCTGCGGCTCATCGAGTCCGGACTCCACCTGGAGCGCGCCCACCACGAGGTCGGCACCGGCGGGCAGGCGGAGATCAACTACCGGTTCGACACGATGGTGCACTCCGCGGACGACATCCTGAAGTTCAAGTACATCGTCAAGAACACCGCCGAGGAGTGGGGCAAGGTCGCCACCTTCATGCCCAAGCCGCTGTACGGCGACAACGGGTCGGGCATGCACACGCACCAGTCCCTGTGGCTGGACGGCAAGCCCCTGTTCTACGACGAGAAGGGCTACGCCGGGCTGTCCGACATCGCACGCTGGTACATCGGCGGCATCCTGCGTCACGCCGCTGCCGTCCTGGCCTTCACCAACCCCACGCTCAACAGCTATCACCGCCTCGTGAAGGGGTTCGAGGCGCCGGTGAACCTGGTGTACTCGGCCGGCAACCGGTCGGCGGCGATCCGCATCCCCATCACGGGCTCGAATCCGAAGGCGAAGCGCATCGAGTTCCGCGCACCGGATGCCTCGGGCAACCCGTACCTGGCGTTCGCGGCTCAGCTGATGGCCGGACTGGACGGCATCAAGAACCGCATCGAGCCGCACGAGCCGGTCGACAAGGACCTGTACGAGCTGCCGCCCGAGGAGGCCAAGGACATCCCTCAGGTGCCCAACTCGCTGCAGGACTCGCTGGA
>DASSYC010000156.1:0-9434 GCA_035703465.1 Microbacterium sp.
ACGAGGGCAGCTGCACGGCGATCTCCAGCAGCCGATCGGCCGACGCACCGTCTCCCCCGGCGCGCTCGGCCGCCGCCAGCGCATGCCCGAGCAGATGCACCTGGGTCAGCGCCAGCACCCGCTCGTCTCCCCACCGCTGCCCCGCCGCGACGGCGAGCGCCCACACCCGGGCCGCGGCCGGAGAGGGCTCGGTCGCGATGGCGCTCGTCACGGCATGCGCGAGGAACGACGCCGCATCGTCGGCCGCGTCGCCACGGCCCGCGGTGTCGACGTCGACGAGGCCGGTGACCGCGTGCTCGGCGCCGCTGAGGAACAGCTGGCCGAGGTGCAGGTCGCCGTGGACGGTCACTTCGACCGGCGGCGGTGCCTCCAGGATCCGTTCGGCCGCCCGTGCGATCTCGTCCACGCGCGGATCCGCCGGCAGCGCGGCGCGCAGGCGATCGGCATACCAGGCCTGGCGCCGCGACAGCGATGTGCGGGCGGGCTGGTCCAGCGGTGCCTCGGCCAGCCGCGACCGCAGGGCGTCGACGGCATCCAGCAGCCGCTCGGCGTCCCACTCGATCTCGGTGGCCGGCTCGCCCACGGCGTGGGAGAGCACGAGCAGTCCGTCCGGCGACCAGCCGAGCACGTCGGGCACCGGCAGCCCGGCGGCGATCAGCGCGCGGTGGGCATCGACGATCCGCGTGACCCGCGAGGGCCGCACCACCTTCACCCAGACCGGGGCGGGATCGTCGGTGCCCACCCGCAGGATCGCACGACGGCCGGGCCGGTAGCCGATCATCTCGATCGTTCGCAGCGGACCGAGTCCGAGGCGCTCGAGCAGCGCTCCCGCCCCGCCGTGATAGGCGACCGGCGTCAGTGCTGGAAGGTGCGGATCGGCGGGGTGCAGCCAGATCCGCACGCCGTCCTCCCGGGCGAACCCGGTCTCGGCGCCGACGGCCAGACCCGAGCTGTCCAGGTAGGCGATCGTGTCGGTCGACTCGATGGCGAACCCCGTGACGGATCCCGCTCCCAGCGGCTCTCGGCTCAGCAGCTGCAGGGATGCCGGCGGCACCTCCAGCGCGTCGGCCACGAGTTCCGCATCCTCATCGGTCATGTCGCCCTCCTTCACCGATTGCATCATGCCCAGTCCGGATGAGACCTCCCTTATCCGCCGCGGTCCCGCAGGCCGGTCCGGTCATACTGGGGACGTGGAGGGTTCGGCGAAGCGCAGAAGGCCTGCGCTGTCGGTGCGCACGCGCATCGTCGCCGTGATCACGATCATCGCGGGTCTCGCGATGGCGTCGGTGGGCGTCGTCGTGTACTTCGTGGAGCGGGCCACCGTGCTGCAGGAGACGGACGAGCGGCTGCACGCCAATCTCGAGTCTGCGCGCTTCCTCGTCGACAGCGGCGACCCCGCCACCGGCGGCTGGGCGTCGTCGTCGGACGCGCTGCGCGCCGTCGTGCAGCGGATGAGCCCGGACGACAACACGGGAGCGGTCGGCATCGTCGCCGGCGAAGCGGCTCTCGTCCCCGGTGTGCCGTTGGATGTGGATCTGCAGCGATCCGGCTTCATCGACGAGGTCATGGCGGCCGTGGCCGACGGCGACGTCGTGATCAGCACGTTCGCCGCCGACGGCGACACCTGGCGCTACCTGGCGGTGCCCATCGGCATCGCCGGCTCGCCCGCTCCGGAGACCGTCGTGTTCGCGATGGCCTACGACCTGGACGCGGAGCTGGCCGCACTGCACAGCTCGGCGCGCCTGTACGCCATCGTGACGACCATCGCCCTGTTCGTTATCGCCGGGGTGTCCTTCGTCGTCGCCGGCCGGCTGCTGCGGCCGCTGCGCGAGATGCGCGAGACGGCGCGACGCGTGTCCGCGCAGTCGCTGAGCGAGCGCCTGCCGATCCACGGCCGCGACGACGTCTCGGAGCTCGCGGAGACGATGAACGACATGCTCGACCGGCTCTCCGATTCGCTCGACTCGCAGCGCCGCCTGCTCAGCGATGTCGGCCACGAGCTGAAGACGCCGATCACGATCGTCCGCGGCTATGTCGAGGTGATGGATCCGGTCGATCCTGCCGACGTCCGCGAGACCCAGGGCCTGGCGATCGACGAGCTGGACCGCATGGGCGGCCTCGTGCAGGATCTCGCCGGCGCGGCATCCCTCTACGGCCCCGCGCCGATCTCGCTGCACCCGGTCGATGCCGCCGACCTGGTGCGGCAGATCGGGCGCAAGGCGGCGGCGATCGAGGGCGCGGACGTGACGGTCGGCGAGGTCGCCGACGTCGCCGTCCGGCTCGACTCCGCGCGGATCACCCAGGCGATGCTGCAGCTCGCGCAGAACGCGGTCACCCACGGCGGCGGTCGCATGGAGCTGGGATGCCGCGTCGTCGGCGACGCGCTGGAGTTCACAGTGCGCGACCACGGCCCGGGGGTCCCGCCCGAGCTGCGCCAGTCGGTGTTCGATCGCTTCGTGCGCGGGGGCGATGAGGCGCGCGGCACACGCGGCAGCGGCCTGGGGCTTGCCATCGTGCGTCTGATCGCGCAGGCCCACGGCGGCACCGCCGCGGTGCGCGACGCCGACGGCGGCGGCGCACTGTTCACAATCACGATCCCGTCGCAGCCCCGAATCCCGTCTCGGGCAGAGGGCGCCGACGCGGTGAGGGGAGGCGACGATGGCATCCGTGCTCATCGCTGACGATGAGGCCCGCATCTCGGGCTTCATCGACAAGGGGCTGCGTTCGGCGGGGTTCGCCACGCGGGTGACGGCGACCGGAACCGAGGCGCTCGAACTGGCGCTGACCGATGAGTTCGACCTGCTCGTGCTCGATGTCAACATGCCGGGGATGGACGGATTCGAGGTCCTCGAGCGGCTGCGGGGATCGGGGTCGCGGATGCCGGTCATCATGCTCACCGCCCGCGTGGAGCTGCACGACACGGTGGCCGGGCTGGAGGGCGGCGCTGACGACTACCTCGGCAAGCCCTTCCGGTTCGATGAGCTGCTCGCGCGCATCCGCCTGCGCATGCGCCGCGACGACGAGGCGGGAGCAATGACCGAGCTCAGCCATCGCGACCTGACCCTCGACATCCGCACCCGCACCGCGGAGGTCGGCGGCGTCTCAGTCGAACTGTCGGCACGCGAGTTCGCCCTGGCCGAGGAGCTGGTGCGCCACGCCGGGCAGGTGCTCAGCCGCGAGCAGCTGCTCAGCCGGGTGTGGGGCTACGACTTCGACCCCGGTTCGAACGTCGCCGACGTCTACGTGGGGTACCTGCGCCAGAAGCTCGGCCCCGACCGCATCGAGACCGTGCGCGGGGTGGGATACCGGCTGCGCTGAGCACCCAGTCGCTCAGACTGCAGCGCGATCCCGCAGCTGGACGATGCTGGGACCCTGCGGGATGGCGCGGACCAGCAGCTGGGCGGGCAGCTGCTCCTTCATCGCCTCCACGTGGCTGATCACCCCGACGGTGCGACCGCCCTGGCGCAGCTCGTCGAGTGCGCGCATGGCGAGCTCGAGGGTGTCGCCGTCGAGCGAGCCGAAGCCCTCGTCGATGAAGAGGGTGTCGAGCCGGATGCCACCGGCCCGTGCCGTCACGACCTGAGCCAGGCCCAGCGCGAGCGCCAGCGATGCGAGGAACGTCTCGCCGCCGGACAGCGACTGCGGCGGTCGCGAGTGTCCCGTGTAGGCGTCGACGACCTCGAGCCCGAGGCCGGCGGCGCCGCGGCCGGTGAGCGCATCGGTGTGGCGCAGCAGGTACCGCCCGGATGACATGTCGTCCAGCCGCAGATTCGCCGCCGCCACGATCTCCTCCAGCTCGGCGGCCAGCACGAAGGTCTCCAGGTCCATCTTCTTGGCGTTGCGCCCGGCGACGGCGTCGGCCAGGCCCGCGATCAGCGCGTGCTCCTCGGACAGCGCCGCGATCTCGGCATGAGCCTGCACCGCGCGCCTGTGCCGGTCCCGCAGCGCCTCCGTGGTCTGCGCAGCGCGGACGGCCTGTTCGGCCGCCGCGGACCATGTCGCCTTCGCCTCGGCGAGCGCGGCAGCCGATGCCGCGACGTCCAGCGGCTCCTCCGGCTGGCCGGCCAGCTCCAGCTCGAGGTCGCGCAGACGCTCGACCTCGCTCGCGTGCGCGACCTCGTGCTCGCGGATCCTGGTGCTCAGCGTCTCGCGCTCCGCGGTGGGCAGGAGAGCGGCGGTGACGGCGGCGGCGTCCGCGAACTCGGACTCGCCCACGCGCACATCGCGCTCTCCGGCAGCCGTTGCGGCCTCTGCTTCGCGGTCGGCCCGCATTCCCATCGCATCGACGAGGGTGCGCGCGGCGGCACGGCGGCGGATGCCGTCGGCGATGCGGTCGGCAACCGTCTCGAATGCGCCGCGGGCGGCGTCCACGGCGTTGCGCGCGAGGGATGCCTCGCGCTCTGCGGCGGCCGTCTCGGACTGCACGGCGGCCAGGCGTTCGGCCAGCGCCGTCCTGCGTTCGGCATCGGCGGCCCGTGCGGCGCTGAGCTGATCGAGCTCCGCCTCGAGACGGTCACGCTCGCCCGCGGCAGCCTCGGCGTGCGCGAGGGCTTTCTGCGCGACAGCGGCGGTCTCTGCGAGCTGCTCGGCGGTCGCTCCCCCGGCGACGGCGGCCTGCGCCGCGTGCGCCTCCCGCGCGGCTCGCGCGGCGTCCGAAGCCGCCCGCTCCGCGTCGACGGCGGCATCCTTGGCGGAGACTGCGGTGTCGACGTCGGCGTCGGTCACCGCCTCGTCGGTCGCGTGCGCCGGCTGCGGGTGCTCTCGCGATCCGCACACCGCGCACGGCTCCCCGTCGATGAGCTCGGCGGCGAGCGCTCCGGCAGCGCCGGCGAGACGGCGCCGCAGCAGCGCGGTCACCTCCGCGTTGGCGTCCGTCGCCGCCGACGAGGCCGCAGCGTGGGCGCGCTCCGCATCGGCCCGGACCAGCTCCAGCTGCTCGGCTGCGCGCGCCGCCGCCAGGCGCCGCTCGGTCTCTGCCAGCGTCGTCCGCCGCGGCTCGGTGAGCGCGGCCACGGCACGCGCAGAGACGAGGGCGCCGTCGATCGTCGCGATCCGCGCCGGGTACGCCCCGAGTCTCTCGTCGAGCTCACGCAGCTCGTCGGCGTGCCGGGTGGCCGCCTGCCCCAGCTGCGCCAGCCGCGCGCGCACTTCCTCGAGCACACGCTCCTGTCCGGCCACCGCCTCCCACAGCGCGAGGTCGCCGGTCGTGCGCTCGATACGCGCCGCGAGCTCCTTCGCGTCGGCAGGCTCCTCGCCCTCGGCCGCCCAGGCCTCGGCCGCCGCCGCTTCGGCGACCCCCGCCTCGGCGGCCGCGGCGGCGAGCCGCTCGGCACGCTCGACGACGTCCCGCAGCCGCTCGGCGGCTTCGCCCGCGGCCAGCCGCGCACGGTCCACGGCGATGTCTCCGGCCCGCGCCTTGAGCCCGGCCAGCGCGATGCGCGAGGCATCCCGCCGCTCCTGCTTCTCCCGCAGCGCCGTGACCTCGCTGTGCGCCGCGCCGGCGGCGACGTGCGCGGTCTCCGCCTCTTCGCTCTCGCGCTGCAGCGTGTCGAGGCGGTAGGCGGCCCGCTGGATCGCGCGGTCGATCGCCGCGAGGCGGGCATCCGGGCCGGCCGGGGCTTCGCGCCCACCGTCGACGACACCGTCACCCACACCGACCCCGTCACCGACGCCGTCACCGACACCGTCGCCGCCATCAGCGTCGCCGCCGAGCCCGTGCTCCGCGACGATCCGCTCGGCGTCGTCGAGCAGATGGTCGACGAGGCTGCGCTCCCCCGCGAGGCGCTCCCCGGCCGCGCGACGGCGCTGCTCGAGGGCATCCTGGTAGTCGCTGTAGGTGCGCGACCCGAACAGCCGGCGCAGCAGCGCCTGGCGGTCGTCGTTGCGGGCGAGCAGGAACTGCGCGAACCGGTTCTGCGCGAGCAGGATCACCTGGAGGAACTGCTGCTGGCTGAGCCCGAGCACCTCGTCCAGCAGCAGCCCGACGTCGCGCGGCCCGGCAGCCCGGCCGATCCAGGCGCCGTCGACGAGCTGTTCCACATGCGCCGCGTGCGGCACGGTGGTCAGGCCGGTCCCACGCGCCTTGGGCCGCTCGTATTCGGGCGCCCGCGTCACCCGCCAGCGGGTGTCGCCGACGGTGAACTCCAGCCGCACCTCGGTGGGATCGTCGGGAGCGCAGTGGTCGCTGCGCAGGCGCCGCTCGGCTCCCTCGTACCGGGGAACCCCGCCGTACAGGGCGAAGCAGACGCCGTCGAGGATGCTCGACTTGCCCGAGCCGGTGGGTCCGGCGATGAGGAAGATGCCGTCCCCGTCGAAAGCGTCGAACTCGACGAGCTGCCGGTCGCGGAACGGCCCGAAGCCCGCCAGCTCAAGACGGTGCAGCTTCATGCCAGCGCCTCCGCAGCCGCCTTCTCGCCGATGACCTCGCGCACGAGCTCGGCCTCCCCCTCGCCGGCACCCACCCCGTTGCGGACGTGGGCGAGGAAGGCGTCGATGAGCTCGGCGTCGTCGCGCGCCGCACGCACGCGCCCGGCGAAGGTGCGGCCGTCGTCCGCCGCGCGGACCGCCGGCGCGTGACGCACCTCCGCGCAGTGCGGGAAGCGCTCCTGCAGGCGGCGCATGACGTCGACCTGCGGGGCCGTGTCGGTGTACTCGGCGCGCACCCACGCGCTCTCGGCACCGGCGAACCGCTCCTCGCCCAGCAGCTCGTCGAGCGTGGCGCGCAGCGTGACCAGCCGCCGCGGCACCGGCAGATCGAGCCACTGCGCCGATGCGAAGCCCGTCTCGTCGAGGTCGACCAGCCACGATCCGCGGGGCTTGTCGCCCTCGCCGAAGCTGTAGTGCAGCGGGGCGCCGGCGTACCGCACGGCGTCGCTGAGCCGGGTGCGCCCGTGGATGTGCCCGAGCGCCATGTAGTCGACGCCGTCGAAGACCGACAGCGGCACGACGTCGAGGCCGCCCTGCTGGATGTCGCGCTCCAGGTGCGGCGTCGCCTCGACTCCTGCCGCGAAGCAGTGCGCGATGGCCACGGTGCGAGCGGTGGCGTCGGCATCGCGGCGGGCCGCGGCATCCTCTCGCACCAGCCCCATCGCGTGCGCGAGCGTCTGCGCCTGCGTGCGCAGCGCGACGCCCTCCCACAGGTGGCGCACGAGAGTCGGCTCCAGGAACGGGATGCCGTAGAAGTGCACCGGCCCGTGCTCGTCGGCGACGGTGACCGGAGTGCCGACCGACAGCGGGTCGGTGACGACGTGGATGCCGTCGCGGAGCAGCTTCGCCTGGAAGCCCAGCCGGGCCGCGGAGTCGTGGTTGCCGCTGGTGACGATGACGTGCGCCCCGGTCTCGCGGAGGGCGACGAGGGTGTCGGTGAGCAGCGTGTAGCACGCGGCCGCGGGCATCGCGGAGTCGAACACGTCGCCGGCGACGACCACCACATCGACCGCGCTGTCGCGCACCTGCTCCACCAGCGCGCCGAGCACCTCGACGAGGGCGTCCAGGGTCTGATGCCCGTGGAACGTCCGGCCGATGTGCCAGTCGGAGGTGTGCAGGATGCGCATGACCCCACGCTAGGCGCGTCGTCCGACATCGCCGGGGCGGCGCTCCGCCGCCGAGGCATCCCCCTTGACCGGCACCGCACCCACGACGTACGGTGCCGGGGTGCCCGCACTGCCGCGTCTCGCCGAGCGCATCGTCTTTATCGTGCACGGCGTGGTGACGATCGCGGCGGCGATCCTGCTCGCCGTGTTCCCGGGGATGATCCCCGCCACGGTCGGCATCGCGATGGACCAGGTCGACGACCTGCTGGCGTACCTCCTGGCCGCGGCGGAGCTGTGCATCGGCCTGCTCTCCCTCGGCGCCGCGCGGATGGACGACGTCTACTCCGTGCGACTGGTCGCGCTGAGCTTCGCCGCGTTCCACGGCGCGACGGCCGCGCTCGAGGTGGTGTACATCGCGCTGCAGGGGCCGACCGGCGTGCTGCTGGTGAACCTCGTCGTGCGGATCGTCGCATGCGGCGTGTTCCTGTGGATCGGGCTCGCGAAGCGGCGATCGTGACGGTCCGCCGCTTCCTCCACGACGGCGCGACCCTCGTCGCCGAGGAGCAGGGGTCCGGTCCGCGCACTTTCGTACTGATCCACGGCATCGGGATGGGCCGCACGGTGTTCGCCGACCTCACCGAGCAGCTCCTCCCGCACGGCAGAGTCGTCGCCGTCGACCTGCCCGGCTACGGCGAGGCGCCCGAGCCGCCGCGCACGCCGACCATGGAGCGCAACGCGGACACGGTCGCCGCCTATCTGCGCCACCGCGGATTCGACGCGCCGGTGCTCATCGGCCACTCGATGGGCGCGCAGGTCGTCGTCGAGATCGCCGCACGGCACCCCGGCAGCGCCGGCCGCGTGGTCCTCATCGGGCCGACCGTGAACCCCGCGGAGCGGACGGCGCTGTGCCAGCTGGCACGGCTCGCGCAGGATCTGCTCGTCGAGAGCCCGCGCGTCATCGTGGCCGGTGCGCGCGAGTACCTGCGCGCCGGGCCGCACCTGCGGCGCAAGATGCGCGCCATGCTCGTCCACCGCCCCGAGCGCACCTGCCCGCGGGTGCGCGTCCCCGCGCTCGTGCTGCGCGGAGAGCACGACCGGGTCGTCTCCCGGGAATGGGCGCTCGAGGTGGTCCGGCTGCTGCCCGACGCGTCGTTCGCGGAGGTGGAGGGGCACGGTCACGAGACGATGATCCGGGATGCCGCGCCGGCCGCCCGGGCGATCCTCGCCGAGCTCTGAGCCCGCCGCGACGCGATCCCCACGGCATCCCCTGCCCCCGCCCTGCCATCTCCCGCAGGATTCCCGCCACTGGGCCCGCGCCCGGAATGTCGGACCCCCCGCGTAGGTTCACGTCATCGGGAAACCGGAGGAATCATGCTCTCAACAGTCATCACCGCAGAGACGCAGTTCCGCTTCGACACCGCGGAGCGTGACCGCGAACAGCACCTGATCGAGTCGATCCGCGAACACGGCACGACCGCCGTCGAGGAGCACCGCGCATCCCGCCGGCGCCCTCAGCCGCCGCGACGCGCCAAGACGACCCCCTGCCCGGCGTGATCCGGCTCAGTCGGCCCTGACCCGATCGGCGAGCTGCGCGACGAATTCGTCCGACACGTCGATCCCGGCGTCGTCCAGTCGCTGTCGCAGCATCTCCTCGACCGGCTCGCGCGTGCCCGCCGCGACATCCTGGCGCGACTGCATCACGATGCCGGCGATCTTCTCCTCGGCCGTCGCGTTGTTCTGCGACATCGCCGGGAGATCCTGCGTCTCCGCCGACCCCAGGCCGCCGCTGTGCTGGGCCTCGCCGGCTGTGAGCGTGTCGCGCCCGCCGTCCTGCCCGTGGTGGTCCGCGTCCGCGCCGGCAGGCCGCTGCGTGGCGTCGTCGTCGCGCATCGGCTCGTCCTC
>DASSYC010000121.1:0-4240 GCA_035703465.1 Microbacterium sp.
GCCCCGCTGGCGGTGCCGCCGCTGCTCGTGCTGGGTGGAACGCCCGTGCTGTTCGTGGTGTTCGCGGTGTTCTTCGTGATCGCCGGCGCGGCGGCGTGGGGCCTGGTCGACAAGCGCGGCCGCGCGCTCGACGATCGCTGACGGCCGCATCCGGCCCCCGCACAGCGGCGGGCATAACGGCGGACATAGCGGCGGGCAAAGTCGGCGACACGCCGGAATCCGGATGCCCGTGGCGGCGTGTCTTCACTTATGCCCGCGGTTATGCCCGCGACTGTGCGCGGGGAGTCAGAGCCGGGGTGTGCGCGGCGGCTCGGTGCGCCGCGGAGTGCGCCGCGGGGCGAGGGCCTCGAAGGCGAGACCCAGCCGCAGCAGGGCGGTGTCGTCGTACGCACGTCCGGCGAAGGTGAGGCCCACCGGCATCCCGATGTCCTTCATCGTCCCCATCGGCACCGTCACGGTGGGGATGCCCAGGTGCCGGATGGCGAGGTTTCCATTGGCGACCCACACGCCGTTGCGCCAGCCGAGGTCGGCGGATGCCTCGTTCACATCCATGTCGGCCGGGCCCACGTCCGCCACGGCGGGGAAGGCGACGGCGTCGAGGCTCTGCTCGTCCATCCACTCGTCGAGGTCGAGGCGTCGCGTCTCCTCCAGGCCGCGCACGCCGGATTCCAGTTCCGGCATATCCGCCCACGTCGCGTCGGGGTGCGCGCGCCCCCAGTCCGGATAGTCGGCGATGTCGTCCTCGAACCCCGTGTAACGGTCCGGCAGCGCGCCGGCCGGCGGCGGGAAGATCGTCGCGCCGTCGATCTCGGCGAGGGTGTCCAGCGACGGGTCGCCGTTGGCGCGCAGGAAGTCGTCCCATGCCCACGCCGACAGGTCGACGATCTCGCGATGCAGGTACTCGGGTGAGACCAGCCCGCGGGTCGCGATCGTCGGCGCTCCGCCGCGGTCTCCCTCGTAGTTCGAGACGACGGGGAAGTCGACCTCCACGACGACGGCGCCGGCGGACTCGAGATCGCGCCGCGCCGCCTCCCAGAGCGCGAGCACCGACGCCCGGGTCTCGATCCGCTCGCCGGTCGGGCCGCCGATCCCGGTGCCGGAGCCGGCATCCGGGTCGGCGTTGATGTACATGCGCGGGATGCCGATCTGCACGCCCCGCAGCGGCAGCGGCGTGAGCGCAGGGTAAGCGTCCGGGCGCACGGCCGATGACACGGGGATCGGCACCCAGGGCTGCATCCGCCAGAAGTCGCCGCGGGTCTCCTCGTCGTCGCCGACGATCACGTCGAGCACTTCGAGCAGGTCGGCCATCGTGCGCGTGTGCGGCACGACGACGTCCATCGTCGGCACCAGCGGCCAGTTGCCGCGCACCGAGATCACACCGCGCGAGGGCGTGTACGCGCACAGCGCGTTGTTCGATGCCGGACCGCGGCCGCTGGACCAGGTCTCCTCGCCGAGCCCGAAGGCCGCGAAGCTGGCCGCCGTCGCCGTGCCCGAGCCGTTCGACGATCCGGAGCCGAAGGGGGCTGTCAGCCAGTCGGCGCTGTAGGGGCTCTCGGCCCGGCCGTACAGTCCGCGCTGCATGCCGCCGTTGGCCATCGGCGGCATGTTGGTCAGCCCGAGGCAGATGGCCCCGGCATCCCGCAGCCGCCGGATCGTGTACGCATCGTCCTGGGCGATCAGCTGCGCGAAGGCAGGGGATCCGGCCGCCGCGGTCAGCCCGCGCACGAGGTACGAGTCCTTCGCGGTGTAGGGGATGCCGTCGAGCGGCCCGCGCGTGTCGCCGCGTTCGCGACGCGCGTCGGACGCGCGGGCATCGGCCCGCGCGTCAGGGTTGAGGACGACCACCGCGTTCAGCTCCGGATCGTATGCGTCGATGCGCATGAGATACGCCTCGACGAGCTCGGCGGCCGTCGTCGCTCCGGATTCGAGGGCCCCCCGAAGCTCCGAGATGGATGCCTCGACGACGTCGATCACGGGGTGCGTGGAGGTCATCGGGTCACCGCCGGCTGCTGCTGGGTGATGCAGTGGATGCCGCCGCCGCGGGCGAAGATCGGGCGCGCGTCGACGGTGACCACCTGGCGGCCCGGGTACACAGAGGCGAGGATGTCGCGGGCCCGCGCATCGGCGGCCTCCTCGCCGAACCCGCAGGCGATGACCCCGTCGTTGACGACGTAGTGGTTGACGTAGCTCCAGTCCACGAACCCGTGCGCGTCGCGCAGCGTCTCGGGCGCGGGCAGGTCGATGATCTCGAAGCGGCGGCCCGCGGCATCCGTCGCCTGCTCCAGCCCCGCGCGCACCTCGCGCATGACGGCGGCGTCGGGGTGGGATTCGTCGGGCTGCGCGTGCAGCAGCAGGCGCCCGGGCGCCGGGATCGCCGCCACGATGTCGACGTGGCCGCTCGTGCCGAAGTCGTCGTAGTCGCGGGTGAGGCCGCGCGGCAGCCACACCGCGCGCGTCGCGCCGATCGTGCGCGCCATCTCGGCCTCGACGCGCGCGCGGTCGGCGTACGG
The DNA here is from genome assembly GCA_035703465.1 of Microbacterium sp. Classification (GTDB taxonomy): domain Bacteria; phylum Actinomycetota; class Actinomycetes; order Actinomycetales; family Microbacteriaceae; genus Microbacterium. The sequence continues at coordinate 2,511 of DASSYC010000121.1, forward strand.
GTTGCGACGCGGGTCCAGCTGCACGGTGTCGGTGAGCAGCACGGTGCCCTCGCCGTCGACGTGGAAGCCGCCGCCCTCGTTGACCAGCAGCGAGCTCACCAGCTGTGCGTCCACCCGAGCCGCGACGGTTCGCGCGATCTCGGCCGACAGCGCCCAGTCCGCCCACTCCGGGGCGCCCCAGCCGTTGAACACCCAGTCGACCGCGCCCAGTGCGCCGTCCTCGTCGACGACGAAGGTCGGGCCGAAGTCGCGCATCCAGAACTCGTCGAGGGGAGCCTCGATCATCTCGATCGCCGGGTCGAGCATCCGCCGCGCCCGTGCCGTCTCACTCGGGTCGACCACCATCGTGAGCGGCTCGAACTCGGCCACCGCGTTCGCCACAGCCGACCAGGCCGCGTAGCCCTCGTCGCGCAGCGCGTCCGTGTCGCCGAGCGTGAGGCCCTCGCAGGGGAATGCCATCCACGTCCGGTCGTGCGGCGCGGTCTCCATCGGCATCCGCCAAGCCATCGGGTCCTCCTCGCGGCCTTGCCGTGCAGCCGCCCGCCGTGATATTGATCGAGTGATCAATAGCGCCGACAGTAGCGAGGAGCACCCCCGATGTCAACGGCCACCGCGGCACCTTCCGGCACGGCGGCTCCGCGCCGCTCCCCGCGACGGTCGCCTGAGCAGCGACGCGCGCAGATCGCTGCGGCTGCGCGCGAACTCGCCCTCGACGAGGGACTCGCGGCCGTCACGCTGCGCGCCGTCGCAGCCCGCGCCGGGGTCACTCCCGCCCTCGTCGCCCACTACATGCCCAGCATGGACGACCTCGTCGCGGCCACCTTCGCCGCCGTGGTCGGCGCCGAGCTCGACGAGCTGCGCGGACTTCAGGCATCCGTCGCTCCCGTCCCCCGCCTCGCCGCCGTCCTGCGCTCCGTGCTCGACGGGACCCGCGACGACGTCACGCTGGTCTGGATCGAGGCGTACGCGCTCGGCCGGCGCAGCGAGCCGCTCGCCCAGGCGGTGCGGGCGGCGATGGACCGATGGCAGCGGATGCTGCGCGACCTGCTCGCTGACGGCGTCGCCGCCGGAGCGTTCCGCATCGCCGATCCCGCGGATGCCGCGTGGCAGCTTCTGGGCATGATCGACGGCCTCAACGCCCAGGCGCTGGTGCGCTGGGGCGGGGCGTCGGATCGCTCGGCGCTGCTGCTGCACGCCGTGGAGGGCATGCTGGATCTGAGCCGCGGCATCCTGACCGCACCCGCACCCGCACCCGCACCCGCACGTCCACAGAAGGGCACACCGTGACCGACACCACCCGACCCGACGCGATGCATGCGATCAGCGATGCGACCCGCGACACCGTCGACGGTGTGCTCGCCTATGCCCGGCGCCGCGCGCTGTGGAAGGACATACCGCTGGACGGCCCGGTGGCCCCCGAGGTGCTGGCGGCACGGGCATCCGGATCGATCACGGCGGCCGGCATCGGGTCCGAGCGCGCGACCGCGCTGTTCGCCGACGTGCTCGCGCCGACGACGCTGTCGATCGACCACCCGGGCTACCTGGCCTTCATCCCGTGCGCGCCGAGCAAGGCGGCGATCGCGTTCGATCTCGTCGTCTCGGCATCGGCGATCTACGGCGGATCGTGGCTGGAGGGCGCGGGCGCCGTCTTCGCCGAGAACGAGGTGCTGCACTGGCTCGCCGCCGAGTTCGGGCTGCCCGAGGGCGCCGGCGGCGTCTTCGTACAGGGC
>DASSYC010000128.1:0-2271 GCA_035703465.1 Microbacterium sp.
CGACCGTGACCAACGTCAACCCCGCGATCCTGTCGGCCCTGTCGCCGAACGCCGATGAGAATCATGACTTCTTCAGCGGGTCGGGTTCCTCGTACGTGATCGGCAAGGCCGTCTCGACCGAGGACGAGGACTGGGACTTCTGACGAGTTCACGGCGAAGCGGCACCGCACAAGCCACTTGAATCGGGGCACCGGCAGGCGCACAGTGGTGGTGAGGGGCGAAGGAGGTCCCCATGCGCACTGCGACAGCCACCCCGCTGATCCTGCCGATCCTCTCCGCCGGCCGGCATCGCTCGCCACGCCGCGGCGCCTGCTTCATGGAGTTCGCCTCATACCTGGCAGGGGAGCGGTGGAGTGACCACCCCCGATGCACGCACGCGACTCTCGCGCATCTCGCACGCATGGTGAACGACTGCACCGGCGCAGAGGGCCGCGTTCGGCTCGCACCGCTCATTCCGGCGGTCATCGGGCTGACGAGCGACGATCCGACACTCGACGTCCTGCTGGCCGTGCGAGCCGCCAGCGCCGCCCTGCCGGTCGCCGCCGAAGAACGCCAGCGCTCGCAGGCCGTGGCATTGCACGTGGCGCTCCAAGTGCTCGCGGAACGCGACGACGACTTCGCTGCGGAGGCGCGCAGCGGGGCGCATGCTGCTCTCCGCGCTGCCCCCGCCGCGGATGCCTGGGCGACCGGGTTCATCGAGCGCGTCGGAGGTCGACCCCGCCCAGTCATGACCGCGCGGCAGTGTCAGGACATCGTCACCAGCGCGGTCGCCGGCATTGCGCAGGCGTGCATCGCCGAGGTCGACGATCGACTGGTCGCACTGCTGAGCACCGCCATTTCGGACACGGAGCGCTTCGTGCGCGCGGGACGGTCACTAGCATTGACCCCATGTCCGAGCGCCCGCCGTTCAGTCCCGTCATCTCCCTGCTGACGGTCTCCGCGGTGTGGGATGCGCGGCTCGGCGCGGCGCTGAAGGACCTCGGTCTCACTACCCGCAAGTACGGGCTGCTGGCGCATGTGCGGGCAACGCCGGGCATCTCATTCAGCGAACTCGCGCGCAGGTCGCAGATCACCGTGCAGACCGCACACACCGCGGTGCACACGCTGCTCGATGACGGAATGGTGGCCGACGCCACCGCGCACGCCGGGGCACCGTCCGACCTCCGTGTCACCCAGAAGGGCTCGCGGGTGCTCGATGAGGCGGATGCCCGGCTCGCAGCCCTGGATGCCGCGTTCGGCGATGGCGTGCCCGATCTCACCGTCGCTTTGGAAGGCCTGCATGAAGAGCCGTTCGGCGTCTCAGGCTGAATTTCAGAGCGAGCGAACCGTCCAGAAGTTTCAGTTACACTGAAGGTGTGTTCCAACGTCCCCTCACCCTCTTCCGCACGCTCGCGATCGGCGAGGCGATCACCTGGGCCCTGCTGATCTCCGCCCTCATCGCCCGGGCGTTCACCGACTGGTCCCTGGGCGTCACGATCGCCGGCAGCATCCACGGCTTCGTGTTCCTCTCCTACGGCGCGACCGCGATCCTCGTGGCCATGAACCAGCGCTGGGGCGCAGGGCCGACGGTCGTCGCCGTGGGCAGCGCCATCATCCCGTTCGCGACCATCCCGACCGAGATCTGGCTGCACCGCACCCACCGGCTTCAGGGCGAGTGGCGACTCGAGCACACCGACGACCCGCGCGACGCCGTCTGGCACGACCGATGGATGCGGTGGTTCCTGCACCGCCCGTGGGTGCTCGCCGTGCTGATCCTGATCGCCATCGTCGTCCTGTTCACGGCGCTGCTCATCATCGGGCCGCCTGGCGGACGCCGCTGAAGTGCGCCGCGCTCACCACCCCGTCGTCAGCACGCGGTCCAGAGCCGCGACGAAGACGTCCGCGCTCTCTCGGGTGATGCACAGCGGCGGCTTGATCTTCAGCACGTTCTGGTGGTCGCCGGTGGGCTGGATCATGACGCCGAGCCGACGCATCCGTTCGCAGATCGCGGCCGTCTCCTCGGTCGCAGCTTCCTGGGTCGACGGGTCGCGCACGAATTCCGGGCCGAGGTAGAGCCCGCAGCCGTGGACCGTCCCCAGAAGCGGATGCCGCGCGCCCAGCTGCTGCAGACGCTCCTTGAGATAGTCGCCCACCTCGCGCGCGTTGCGCTGCAGCTGCTCGTCGCGGATGACGTCGAGCACCGCGAGACCGACCGCGGACGACACGGGGCTGCCGCCCGCTGAGGAGAAGAAGTAGCCCTGGGTGCGATACGCGTCAGCGATCGCCCCGGTG
>DASSYC010000147.1:0-2898 GCA_035703465.1 Microbacterium sp.
CTCCGCGCCGGCGCTCGCGAGGGCCGCCGTCAGCGCACCGAGGCGGAAGGCGCCGGCGCTCACCTCCGGCACGAAGAGCCGCGAAGCCAGCAGCACCCGTCGGGTCACTCTTTGCCGCCCGCATCCGGATCGCGGGCGCGCTGCTCGAGATCCCGGATGCGGTCGTCGTGGAACGCCGACTGCTCCGCGAGCTCGCGCAGCTTCGCCTCGATTTTCGTGAGCTCAGCCCCGTACTGCAGGCTCACCAGGAACAGCAGCGCGATCGCGACGAAGAACACGAGGTTCGTCGGCACCACGATGCCGAACACCCCCGCCGCCCAGGTGAGCACCTGGGGGAACACCGCGATCACCAGGGCGAGGATGCCGCCCACCAGCCACCACACCGCGTGCCGCTCCCGCAGGGTGCGGCGTCGCATCAGCTCGATGATCGCGACGAGCGCGAGGACGGCGGCAGCGATGCCGAGCACATAGGTCTCGGTGCTCACGATGCGCCCTCCCCCGGCAGCGGGACACGCGGCTGGATCATCGCCACCAGGAACGCGATCCCCGCCCGTCCGAGGTAGACGGTCGCCCTCAGCGGACGGTGAGACGGCGCGCCCGCCTGACGCTCGCGCATCCGCACCGGTCGCTCGCCGATCCGCAGACCGGCACGGGCGGCGATCACCAGCGCCTCGACGGTGTCCCCCAGATACTCCGCGGGATAGGTCTGCGCGAACAGCCGCACGGCCCGTGGGCCGCTGGCCTTGAAGCCGCTGGTCACATCGCTGAGATGCTGGCGGGCGACTCGCGACACTGACCAGGCCAGCATCCGCATCGCCCACCGGCGCGGACCGCGGATGCCGTAGCCGTCGACGCCGGCGAAACGCGAGCCGATCGCGATATCCGCATTCTCGAGTGCGGCGACCAGAGCAGGGATGTCGCGTGGATCGTGCTGCCCGTCGGCATCGACCTGGACCACCGTGGCGTACCCGCGGTCGCGCGCGTACCGGAAGCCCGCGCGCATCGCGCCGCCCACGCCGAGGTTGTACGGGAGGCGCAGGACCCGCGCCCCCGCGGCGCGCGCGAGGTCGGCGGTCTCGTCGCTGGAGCCGTCGTCTACGACCAGGCATTCCGCTTCCGGCACGGCTGTTCGCACGTCGCGGACGACATCGCCCACCGACTCCGCTTCGTTCCAGGCAGGAACGACCACGAGCAGTCGGGCAGCGGAGCGGGGCACGACACGAAATCCTATCGTCGGATCATGAGCAGGCCGTGATCCGCCAGAGCGCGGCGGCACCCTCGCGGTCGACCAGCTCGAATCCCAGGGCGTCTTCGAAGCCGGTGAGCCCCGGCAGCTGGACCCGGCCGGTGCCCTCATCCCCCGGCCCGAAGTCGAGCACGTACTGCGCGTCGAGCGCGTCGGCGGCCGCGCAGACCTCGGGATCAACGGCGGCGTCCACGAGCCTCTCGCCGAGCAGCGCGAAGGCCGGGCTTCGCGGGAGCTGCCACTTCGCGGGGAACACGTCGACTCCGCTCAGCGCGTACCCGAACGCCGCGCCGGTGCCCGGGTTTCCCAGCACTCGCGCCCCGGGCTCGACCGAATCGGGCAGCCGCTCCAGGAGCGCGCGTTCGTCCAGGGTCAGCCAGGTGTCGTCGGCGATCACGAAGCGAGACTGCTCCTCAGTGACGCCGTTCGCCACGTGGTAGCGCTGGACGAGCGGGTGCACGGCGAACACGATGACGCTCACGACCAGCAGCGCGCCGGCCGTCACCCACGCGGCGGCAGACTGCTCGGCGCGGAGTGACTCGGCGCGCGGCTCTCCGCTGCGCCTGCCGGTGAGCGCGCTGACGCGGTCGACGACGAACACGACGCCGGCCGCTGCGACGGGCAGCGTGACGACCGGCAGCAGCGCCGCCAGGCGATACGTGTCGCTGTACCAGGGCCCGACCAGCGGCAGGCGCAGCCACGGCGAATGGATGGCCGCCGCGACGACGTACAGCCCCGCGAGCACCACCCAGGTGAGGGCGAGCCAGCGCGCCGGTCCGTGCACGAGCAGCACTGCGAGCCCGACCACGAGCAGCACCGACACCCACCACGCGGCCTGCGTGCCCGCGTAACCGGACGACGCGACATCCAGTACGGCACCGGGGAGGCTGTGTACCGGTCCCCAATAATCGGCGGTCACCAGGCGCGACGCCCCCCACCACGCTACGAGCAGGACGACGAGGATGCCGGTGGCCCCCGCCGTGCCCAGCGCCCGCGATCGCGGAGCCGACTCTGCATCTCGCCACACGGCGACTGCTCCGCCGATGCTGGAGAGTGCGACGGCGAGTCCCCAGGCCAGCAGCGCCGAAGGCTGACTCGCCCCGATGGCCGCGATCGACATCGCGCTGACGAGGGCGATGGCCGCCACGCGGGGCACGAGCGCCGTCGGCTCGCGCCGCGCGAGCACGACGACGGCGGCGATCGCCGCCGGCACCAGCGCGACGGCCAGCAGATACGAGTAGAGGATGCCGTACTGCACGAGCAGCAGGGGAAAGGCGAGCAGCGCCGGACTGAGGGCTGCGGCACCGGCCGCCGCAAGCCGGCGGCCGGTCGCGGCCTGCGCGAGCCACGCAATGCCGAGCGGCCACACGATGGCGCCGACGACGATGGTCATCACGTTCGTCGCCTCGGCCACGCCCGCACCGGACAGCAGGCTGACCAGCGCGGTCGTGCCGTGCCAGGCGCCGGGATAGAACGCGCCGGGCGCCTCCGGGTCGACGAGGCCGCCCAGCCCGAACGACGTTGCCCGCTGCGCCTCGATGATCGCGCGCACGGCGCCGAGGTGGAACGGTGCGTCGTTGGACTGGGAGACATCGGCAGGCGCCCCGATGTAGAGGATCAGTCGGGCTCCGATGAGGACGGCCGCGACCGCC
>DASSYC010000227.1:0-4305 GCA_035703465.1 Microbacterium sp.
GCCGATGCTCAGCAGTCCCGCGGACGCGGGGCGTTCGCGGGCGGGCAGAGCGGCCATCATCCGGCCGCGGGCTGGGACAGGTCGGCCGGGGAGGAGAAGAAGTTGAGCCGGAACTTGCCGATGCGCACCTCGGAGCCGTTGGCGAGCACCCCGCGGTCGACGCGCTCGCCGTTGACGTAGGTGCCGTTGAGCGAGCGCTGGTCGATGATCTCGAACGTCGTGCCCTCGCGGGTGATCTCGGCGTGCCGGCGAGAGACGGTGACGTCGTCGAAGAAGATGTCGGCCTCGGGGTGGCGGCCCACCGTCATGACGTCGGTGTCGAGCAGGTATCGCGCCCCCGCGGTGGGCCCGGACCGCACGATCAGCAGCGCCGACCTCGACGGCAGCGCCTCGATCGCCTCGAGCTCCACCTCGTTGAGCTCGTGCCCGAACGGCACGAACGACAGGTCGGAATCATGCCCGAACGTCTGGGTGGTGTCGTACGTGCCCTCGCGTCCGTTCGACCCGTCCGGCTCGCGGCGGATACCTCCGGAATCGGGCCCGCGGTTGTCGGCTTCTGACACGCTCGTCCTCCTCTGGGCAACAAGACTATCCGATCGACTCGCTCGCGAAAGAGCCGAAATCAGGAACGCGGTAGGCTCGTGGGGATGTCTGCACGCTCTCTCACCAGTCTGCTCGCCGCTGTCGGCATCGCCGCCTCGGCAGTCCTGCTCACCGCCGCACCAGCGGCCGCACACGATCAGCTCATCGAGACCGACCCGCCTGCCAACAGCACGGTCGACGCGGTCCCCGACCAGATCGTGCTCACCTTCAGCGCCGACGTGCTCGCCGACGAGGGTGCCGCGGTCGTGGAGGTGACGGATGCCTCGGGCGCCCGCGTCGACGACGGCGACCCGATCGTCCAGGGACCGACGGTGACGCAGCCGCTCGCCGCGGTGACGGAGCCGAACGGCGACGTCGAGGTGGTGTGGAAGGTCGTCTCCAGCGACGGGCACCCGATCTCCGGCGAATTCACGTTCACAGTCGAGGGGGCGACCCCCTCCCCCACGCCCACTCCGACCGAGACCGCGACGACGACGCCGACGACCGAGCCGTCGCCGACGCCCACCGCCGTGGCTCCCCCGGCCGACGAGGACTCCACGTTCGGCGACGTCTGGCCATGGGTGGCAGGAGGCATCCTGCTCGCCGCCGTCGCCGGCGCGATCATCTATCTGCTGGTCTCGCGCGCCCGCCGCACAGCGCAGCAGGAGCGCCTGGAGCAGCACACCGGCACCGGCGGTGAGGGCCCCTCAGGCGACTAGGCTGGAAGCCATGTCTCACTACGACGTCGTCATCCTGGGTGCCGGTCCTGGCGGGTATGTCGCGGCGGTCCGCGCCGCCCAGCTGGGCAAGTCGGTGGCCATCATCGAAGAGAAGTACTGGGGCGGGGTGTGTCTGAACGTGGGGTGCATCCCCTCGAAGGCCCTGATCCGCAACGCCGATCTGGCGCACATCTTCACGGCCCAGGCCGACCTGTTCGGCATCTCCGGCGACGTGCACTTCGACTTCGGCGCGGCCTGGGATCGCAGCCGCAAGGTGTCTGAGACCCACGTCAAGGGCATCCACTTCCTCATGAAGAAGAACAAGGTCACCGAGTACGAGGGGCGCGGCTCGTTCACCGGTCCGAACGCGATCACCGTGACCAAGGCCGACGGCTCGACCGAGGAGGTCACGTTCGACAACGCGATCATCGCGACCGGGTCGAAGGTGCGGATGCTTCCGGGTGTCGAGCTGGGCGGGAACATCGTCAGCTTCGAAGAGCAGATCCTCGACCGCGACCTCCCCGATTCGATCGTCATCGTCGGCGCCGGCGCCATCGGCATGGAGTTCGCGTACGTGCTGACCAACTACGGCGTCAAGTGCACGATCATCGAGTTCCTCGACCGGGCGCTGCCGAACGAGGACGCGGAGGTCTCCAAGGAGATCACGCGCCAGTACAAGAAGCTGGGCGTCGAGATCCTCACCAGCACCAAGGTGGAATCCGTCGTCGACTCCGGCGACAAGGTGACCGTGACCTACACCGGCAAGGACGGCGCGGAGGGTTCGATCGAGGCCGGCAAGGTCCTGATGTCGATCGGCTTCGCGCCGAACGTCGAGGGCTTCGGCCTGGACAGCACCGGCGTGAAGCTCACCGACCGCGGCGCCATCGAGATCGACGACTTCATGCGCACCTCGGTGCCGCACATCTACGCCATCGGCGACGTCACCATGAAGCTGCAGCTGGCCCACGTGGCCGAGGCGCAGGGCATCGTCGCGGCCGAGACGATCGGCGAGGCTGAGACGATGCCGCTGGGCGATTACCGCATGATGCCACGGGCGACCTTCTGCAGCCCGCAGGTCGCCTCGTTCGGCCTCACCGAGCAGCAGGCGCGCGACGAGGGCTACGACGTGAAGGTCGCGAAGTTCCCGTTCTCGGCCAACGGCAAGGCCAACGGCCTGGGCGAGCCGATCGGGTTCGTGAAGCTGGTGGCGGATGCCGAGCACCTCGAGCTCATCGGCGGGCACCTGATCGGGCCGGATGTCTCGGAGCTGCTGCCCGAGCTCACCCTCGCCCAGAAGTGGGACCTCACGGCCCTGGAGGCGGCGCGCAACGTGCACACGCACCCGACGCTGTCCGAGGCGCTGCAGGAGGCGTTCCACGGGCTCACGGGCCACATGATCAACCTCTGACCAGTCCTGGCAATACCGGGTATACTCGCGCTATGGCAAAGGTGATGGTGTCGCTCCCTGATGACGTGCTGCAGGCGCTCGACGTCGAGGCTGGCCGGCGCGGGACCACGCGCAGCGGCCTGCTGCGCACGCTGGCAGAGGAGTCGCTGGGCCGCCGGAGCGTGAAGCGCGCCGAGCGCATGGCCGAGATCAGCCGAAGCGGCGGATCGAGGCACGGTGGTGGGGCGGCCGAACTCGTCAAAGCGCACCGACCGGCGCTGTGACCTCGCACCTCTGGCTGCTCGATGCCAGCGTGCTCCTGGCCGCCGAGGACGCCGACGACCAGCACCACGTGCATGCCCTCGCGCTGCTGGGCACAGTGGATGCGCTGGCAACGCTGGACCTGGCGTTCTATGAGGTGAGCAACGTCGCCATCCGCGCCTGGAAGGACACCGCAGCGGCGGAGAGGCTCCGTGAGCGAGTTGTCGCGCTCGGGGAGGATGGCGGCCTCGTGCGTGCCGACGCGGCGCTGCTGGCAGACGCGACCGACCTCGCCGCAGACCTGGGGCTCTCGGTCTACGATGCGGCGTACGTCGCTGCTGCCCGTCGCGCGCGGGCGGGGTTGGTGAGCTGCGATGTGCGCGACCTGGTGTCGCGCGGCCTCGCACGCACTCCCCGCGACGCAATCGACGGCCGAGCATGAACACGCCACTATTTCGCATGCTCGGAGGACGCGTCCACGAGCTTATTGATCAGGCCGGCGATCTGGGTGGCGACTTGTTCGGTCGGGCATCGGATGACGGTCAGGTCGGCTTCGCTGTCACTTGCGATCCCTGCCATCGTGGCTGATCCGAACTCGCGACGGGCTGCCGCCACGATCATGTCTCCGGCTTCGTGCCCTGACTGCACATCACCTATCGCGGATGGATCGGTCAGCAGAACGGATGCGCCGGGATAGCCGCGATCTATCTCAATCTGCACGGAACCCATCACGATTGTCTCGACGGCATCGTCGTCGTACGGGTACGGTCGCCCAAGGCGCGCATAGGCTGCCCGCATCACTGCGTCGGACGCCTCGATCGTCCAGTCCTTCCTCGCGGCAGCATCCACGAGTGCGGTGGGCGCGCCGCCCTTGGGGCCAAGAGAGATTCTCGCGTCGAGAGCTTCCAGACCGGCGAGCGCGGAAGCATCCTCCCTGCTTCTCCCATCGAGGCCCACCGACCGAAGCCGCCGCAACGACAACAGTGACCCGAGATGCACGAAGTTCGATGACGCCAGGTCAACCGATTCCAGACCCGACGCCGCCTCCAGCGACTGCAGGTCGAACTCGCGCGTCTGACTGGAGGCCAGGGTCCGAAGCAGCTGCGGCCTGCGCAGCGCGCCCAAGTCAACGTCCTCAGACGGAGTCTCCCGAATATCGAGATGAATGAGCTTGGTCGCCGAGGCCAGCTCCGAGTACTCAGTCACCACGCATTCAAAGTCGATGAGCACCGAACGCGCAGCGCGAAGATGTTCGCCGATCACGCTGAGCGACATCGGCTCTGCGGGTGCAATCATCAGTCCGATGCCATACAACGCCCACGCGCGCTCAACCAGTTCCGGAGTAATTGCCCAATC
>DASSYC010000007.1:0-21778 GCA_035703465.1 Microbacterium sp.
CCGCGCTCGAGGCCGAACACCCCGCCGCTCGTGCCGATGTCGACGTAGTGCACGCCGGTGGGCTTGAGCTTCGCCGCCCGGCGCACGTCGTCGCGGTAGTTCGAGTTGCCGCCGTCGATGATGATGTCGTGTGCCTCGAGCAGCGGCGCCAGCTCGTCGACCACCTTGCCGGTGAGCCCGGCGGGGATCATGAGCCACACCGCGCGCGGCGGCTCGAGCTTCGAGACGAGATCGGCGAGACTCTCCGCGCCGACCGCGCCCTCGCCGGCAAGTCCCGTCACCGCGTCCGCGTTCACGTCGAACACGACGCACTCGTGCCCGTCCTTCATGAGTCGCCGGACGATATTGGCGCCCATCCGGCCGAGTCCCACCATGCCCAGTTGCATCGTCGCTTCCTCCGCTCGTCGCCGCCCGCGATCGACGCGGGCACCCGCGTTCGCAGTCTACGACCCACCGGGATTTGCACTTCGGGTCCGACCGACTATAAGATGCTGCAGGAGGTTAGAGTCATCATGACCAGAACAGTCGAATTCGGTGAGCCGCAGGCATCCGCCTCCGCCGACGATCTCACGCGCGTGGCCGTCTCGACCGTCATCTTCAGCCTGCGTCGCCGTCAGGGCGACGAGGCTCCGGTGCTGGTGCTGCCGCTCGTGCGACGCACCCGCGACCCCTACGACGGCCGGTGGGCACTGCCCGGCGGCTGGCTCGATCATCGCGAGAGCCTGGATGCCGCGGCCAGCCGGACGCTCGTCGAGACCACCGCGCTCTCCCCCAGCTTCCTCGAGCAGCTCTACGCGTTCGGCGCGGTCGACCGCTCCCCCAGCCGGGTCGTCTCGATCGTGTACTGGGCGCTGCTGCGCGCGGACGAAGTCGACGCCAGCGCCGCCGACGCTCCGGAGAACGTGGAGTGGTTCGCCGCGGCATCCCTCCCTCGGCTCGCCTTCGATCACAACGAGATCGTCGAGTACGGACTGTGGCGCCTGCGCAACAAGGTGGGCTACAGCCGCATCGCGCACGGGCTGCTGCCGGACGAGTTCACCCTCGCCGATCTGCGCGAGGTGTACGAGGCGATCCTCGGGCGCCGGCTCGACCCCGCGAACTTCCGCCGCCAGGTGGAGAACTCGGGGACCCTGATCCCCACCGACCGCTTCCGCACCGGCAGCCACCGGCCGGCGCGCCTGTACCGCTACAACCGGGATGTCGAGCTGGCCGACCGCGGCCCGCTCGACATGCACTGAACCCCATCGGGAGGACCGTATGTCTGCCGTCAACATCACCCTGCAGCCGCAGCCCGTCGATCCCAGCGTCGACCGTGAGATCCAGGCGATCATCGCCGGCGAGCTGGACGCCGAGATCTGCAGCACCGACCTGGCCGCAGCGCCGTGGAACTTCGACTCGCGGCCGGGGTACGGCCCCGGTTCGTCGATGGGGGATGTGATCCCCGTGGGCTCTCCGCGCCAGGGCGAGCTGCCGCAGGAGTACCGCGACGCCTCGGGTGAGGAGCTCGCCGAGCGCATCCGCGCGGCGAAACAGACCCTGGGCGCCCGCGTCGTCGTGCTCGGGCACTTCTATCAGCGGCAGGAGGTCGTGCGTCATGCCGACTACGTGGGCGACTCGTTCCAGCTCGCGAACGCCGCGAAGTCGCACTCCGATGCCGAGGCGATCGTGTTCTGCGGCGTGCACTTCATGGCCGAGACCGCGGATCTGCTGTCCGGACCGGATCAGGCCGTCATCCTGCCGAACCTCGCCGCCGGGTGCTCCATGGCCGACATGGCCTCGATCGACGAGGTCGAGGAGTGCTGGGAGCAGCTGGCAGATGTCTACGGCGACATGGCGGCGCGGGATGCAGAGGGCCGCGTGCCGGTGATCCCGGTGACGTACATGAACTCGTCGGCGGCGATCAAGGGCTTCGTCGGGCGGCACGGCGGCATCGTGTGCACGTCGTCGAACGCGCGCACCGTGCTGGAGTGGGCGTTCGAACGCGGGCGCCGCGTGCTGTTCTTCCCCGACCAGCACCTGGGCCGCAACACCGCCAAGGCGATGGGCGTGCCGCTGGAGCAGATGCCGATGTGGAACCCGCGCCGGCCGATGGGCGGGGCGACGGATGGGGCGCTCCTCGATGCGCGCGTGATCCTGTGGCACGGATTCTGCTCGGTGCACCGCCGGTTCAGCGTCGCCCAGATCGACCAGGCGCGCCAGGAGCACCCGGGCGTGCGCGTCATCGTCCACCCGGAGTGCCCGATGGATGTCGTGGATGCCGCCGACGAGTCCGGCTCGACCGACTACATCCGCCGCGCCATCGAGGGCGCCGCCGAGCCCACCGTGTTCGCGATCGGCACCGAGGTGAACCTCGTGCAGCGTCTCGCCGCCGACAACCCGCAGCACACGGTCTTCTGCCTCGACCCGGTGGTGTGCCCGTGCTCGACGATGTACCGCATCCACCCGGGGTACATGGCCTGGGTGCTCGAGGGACTGGTGCGCGGCGAGGTGCTCAACCGGATCACCGTGCCGGCGGATGTGGCTGACCCGGCGCGGCTGGCGCTGGAGCGGATGCTCGCGGCCAAGCCGCCGGCCGCGACGCCCGCCGTCGCCGCCGCGTGGGAGAACGCTTCATGACGGAGGTCGTCGTGGTGGGCTCGGGCATCGCAGGCTTGGTGACAGCGCTGCACGCGGTCGATCACGGCTGCGCAGTCACCCTGGTCACCAAGGACGTCCTCGACCACGCCAACACGCGGTTCGCCCAGGGCGGCATCGCCGGGGTGATGTTCGCCGACGATCGCGTGGAAGATCATATCCGCGACACGCTCGTCGCCGGCGGCGGGCTGTGCGATCCGGCCGCCGTGCGCGTGCTCGCCGAGGAGGGCCCCGCGCGGATCCGCGAGCTCATCGACCTCGGGGTCGCCTTCGACCGCGGCGCCGACGGCGAGTACACCAAGGGCCTGGAGGCGGCGCATTCGTACCCGCGCATCCTGCACGCGGGAGGGGATGCCACCGGCACCGCCATCGAGCGGGCCCTCGTGGCGCGGCTGCGCGCCAGCGACGTGCGGGTCATCGAGCACGCCTTCCTCGTCGACCTCGTGCTCACCCCCGGGCGCGACTCCCCCACCCCCGCCGCGCCCCCCACCCCTGCGGTCCCGACCACCGTCCCTGCCGCGGCCCCCGCCCCCACCCCCGCCGCGAACCAGGGGGTTCTGCACGAACCAGAGGCCGACGACCTCGGGTTCGACGGGAATCCCCGGGTTCGCGATGCCGCGGAGGTCGTACGCGTGACCGGTGTCGACCTGCTCATCGGCGATGCGCCGGGTGTCGAGGGCACGCGGGAGGTCGTGACGGCGGACGCCGTGGTGCTGGCCACCGGCGGCGCCGGACAGCTCTACGCGCACACGACGAACCCGCCGGTGGCGACCGGCGACGGCATCGCCGCCGCGCTGCGCTCCGGGGCCGCGATCGCTGACCTGGAGTTCTTCCAGTTCCACCCGACGGTGCTGGAGGGCGGGGCCGACGACGCCGGTCGGTCTTCGGCCGAGGCGTTCCTCGTCTCCGAGGCCGTGCGCGGTGAGGGCGCGACACTCGTCGACGAATCCGGCCGCCGCTTCGCGTTCGACGCACACCCCGACGGCGAGCTCGCCCCGCGCGACGTGGTCGCCCGGGCGATCGCGCACGAGATGGAGCGGCAGGACGGCCATCCGGTGCTGCTGGATGCCACGCACCTGCGCGCCACCCCCGAGGAGACGGCCGCGTTCCTCGCTGCGCGGTTCCCGACGATCGACGCGGCGGTGCGCGAGCGCGGGTTCGACTGGGCGCGCGACCCCATCCCCGTGACGCCGGCCGCGCACTATCTCATGGGCGGGGTCGTCACCGATCTGCACGGCCGCACGAGCGTGCCCGGCCTGTACGCGGTGGGCGAGGTCGCCCGCACGGGCGTGCACGGCGCCAACCGCCTGGCATCCAACTCCCTCCTGGAGGGAGCCGTCTTCGGCGCCCGGGCCGGCGACGCCCTCGCCGCCGATGCCGCCGCCGGCCGCGGCGCCTGGCCGCCGCCCACCCGCGCCGAAAGTCGGGTCGGTGACGAGACACGCCGGGACGATCTCGTCCCGGACGGGGTGTCGTCGTCACCGACCCGACTTTCGGTCCGTGCCGGGGGGCCGGATCTCCCCGGCACCCGGCCGTTCTCACGAGAGGCGCTGCAGGACCTCATGTGGGAGAGGGCCGGACTCGTGCGGGACGAGGCTGGGCTCGAGGATGCCGCGGACACGCTCGCGGCGTGGCGCGCGCCGGCGCGCGCGCCACGCACCGAATCCGAGTACGAGGACGAGAACCTGCTGCTGGTCGCCGAGGCGCTCGTCGCCGCCGCGCTGGCCCGGACCGATTCCGTCGGAGCGCACTTCCGCAACGATGCCCCCGCCCGCACAGCTCCTTCGATTTCGGCGCTGGACACCGCGACACGTCGTGGAACGGCCCCGGACGCTGCGGATCGAAGGAGTTCTGCAGACCCGCTCGTCGAGACCGGAGCCGCCTGATGCTCACACGCACCACGATCGACCGCGTCGTCGCCGTTGCCCTCGAGGAGGATGCGCCCTGGGGCGACCTGACCAGCACCGCCTTCCTGCCCGCCGAGGCCGCCGCCAGCGCCGACCTCGTCGCCCGCGAGGACGGCGTGCTCAGCGGCGGCGAGGTGTTCGCCGCCGCCTTCCGGCTCACCGACCCGACCATCCATGTCGCGCTGCTCGTCGAAGACGGCGCCTTCTTCCGCGCCGGCGACGTGCTGGCCCGCGTGTCCGGCCCGGCACGGGCCGTGCTCACCGCCGAGCGGGTCGCGCTGAACTTCACCCAGCGGATGAGCGGCATCGCGACCCTCACCGCACAGTACGTCGCCGAGACCGCGCACACCCGCGCGCGCATCGTCGACACCCGCAAGACGACGCCCGGCCTGCGGGCATTCGAGCGCCACGCCGTGGTCAACGGCGGCGGACGCAACCACCGCAGCACGCTGTCCGACGCGGTGATGGCCAAGGACAACCACCTCGCGGTGCTGCGCGAGCGCGGCCTCTCGGTGACCGAGGCGATACAGGCCGCACGCGACCTCCTCCCCCACACGACCCGCATCGAGGTCGAGGTGGACCGGCTCGACCAGATCGAGCCGGTCCTGGCCGGCGGGGTGGATGTCATCATGCTCGACAACTTCTCGCTGGCCGACCTGCGCGCGGGCGTCGAGCAGATCGCGGGGCGCGCCATCGTCGAGGCGTCCGGCGGCATCTCGCTGCAGACAGTGCGCGCGATCGCCGAGACCGGTGTGGACGTCATCTCGGTGGGCGCGCTCACCCATTCCGCACGGGCGCTCGACCTGGGACTCGACGTGACCGTCAGCGGGACCTGATCCATGCGCTACCTCGACAACGCCGCGACCACCCCGGTGCGCCCCGAGGTGCTGCAGGCCATGCTGCCGTTCCTGACCCGCTGGTTCGGCAACCCGTCCAGCCATCACACCGTCGGCGAGGCGGCCGCTGGCGCCCTCGCCGATGCACGGGCGCGCGTCGCGCGCGTGCTGGGCGTGCGCGCCGGCGATGTCGTCTTCACCTCGGGCGGCACCGAGGCGAACAACCTCGCGATCAAGGGCATCGTGCTGGGGCGCCCGTCATCAGGGAGCGGGAGCCGGCACCTGGTCACGACCCCCATCGAGCACGAGTCGATCCTCGAATCGGCCCGCTATCTGTCCCGCGTGCACGCGACCGAGGTCACACTGGTCCCCGTCGACGAGTGGGGCCGGGTGGATCCGGATGCCGTCGCGGACGCCCTGCGGGAAGACACCGCCCTGGTCAGCATCGGGTACGCGAACAACGAGATCGGCACGGTGCAGGATGTCGCAGCGATCGCCGCCGCGGCACGGGCCCGAGGCATCCCCTTCCACACCGATGCCGTGCAGGCGGCCGGGTGGCTCCTGCTGCACCCGCTCGGCGCAGACTTCGGCGCCGACGCGATCTCGCTCGCCGGCCACAAGCTCGGGGCCCCCAAGGGCACCGGCGTGCTGGCGGTGCGCGGCCGGATCCCGCTCGAGCCGCTGCTGCACGGTGGCGGACAGGAGCGCGGCCGGCGCAGCGGCACCGAGGACGTGGCGGGAGCGGTCGGCTTGGCCACCGCGCTCGAGCTTGCCGAGGCCGAGCGCGAGGAGTCCGCTGCGCGGGTCGGTGGGCTCGTGGGCGACTTCATCGCGCGAGTGCTCGAGGCCGTGCCCACCGCGCGGCTGACAGGCGACCCCGAACACCGCCTCCCGGGCACGGCGAGCTTCACGTTCGAAGGCACGAGCGGCGAGGCGGTGCTGCTCGAGCTCGAGCGCCGCGGCGTGGTCTCGTCCAGCGGATCGGCGTGCGCCGCCGGCAGCGACGAGCCGTCGCACGTGCTCACGGCGATGGGGCTGGCCCCGGAGGTCGCGCAGACCGCGGTGCGCTTCACGTTCCCGCACGATCTTGCCGAGCCGCTCGACGAAGTGGCGCAGGCCGTCGCGGTGTCGTGCGCCGCTGTCAGAATGCAGGTGTGACCACGCTGCCGCCCAGCCGCGGTACTGCGATGAGGCGGCCGGCGGGCCCCCGCGGGCCCAGGTCGCGCGGCGACAGCCGCCGCCCCGACCGTAGACTCGGGCTGTGGAGCCCGCCGCCATCACGATCGTCGTGCCCGGATTCGATGTCGCGCCGTACGTCGATGAAGCGCTCGACTCGCTGCGCGCACAGACGCGCGGCGACTGGGTCGCGATCCTCGTCGACGATGCGTCCTCGGATGCCACCGGCATCCGGTTCGACGAGGCCGCCGCCGCCGACCCGCGCTTCCGTGTCGTCCACCACGACCGCCGTCGGGGCCTGGGCGCCGCCCGGAACACCGCACTCTCTCTCGTCGAGACTCCGCTGGTGGGATTCCTCGACGCCGACGACCGATTCACCCCGCACGCGCTGGAGCGCCTGGTCGGCACCATCGAAAGCAGCGGCAGCGACGTCGCAGTGGGCGCCTATGTGCGGCTGCGCTCAGACGGCGACGGCGGCTACGCGCCCGGACCGGTGCAGCCGTGGGTGGCCGAGGCCACCGACCCGGCACGCATCGCCACGGGGCTCGCCGAGCATCCGGCCCTTTCGGGCAACATCGTGGCGTGGTCGAAGGTGAGCCGCACCCAGCTGTGGCGCCGGCTCGGACTGCGCTTCCCCGAGGGGCGGCTCTACGAGGACCAGGTGGTGGCGCAGACCCTGTACACCCGGGCGCGGGCGATCGACGCCATCCCGGACGTCATCGTGCAGTGGCGCGAACGCGCCGACCGGTCGTCGATCACCCAGCGCACCGACACCGTCCCGGTGCTCGTGGACTACCTCGACGCACTGCGCGGCGGCATCGAGGTGCTCGAGCGCGCCGGCCACCCGGCGGCGGTGCAGTCGCGCGTCGCGCTCATCCTCACGATGGATCTTCCGCCGCTCGTGCACATCGGGGAGAGGCATCCGGATGCCGCCTACCGGCGCGCCGTCGGAGCGTTCGCCCGTGACCTGTGGTCCCGTGCCGGCACCGCCCGCCGGCGGCTCGACCGGAACATCGAGACACTCGTCTCCGCCGCGCGCCTCTGGTGATCCCCCCGCCCCTCGCCCGGACACTGGCCCGGGCCAAAAGTCGGGTTGGTGACGACGACACGCCGCCCGGCGGCATCTACGACCGGCGTGTCGCGTGACCGACCCGACTTTTGGTCCGGGTGAGTCACGCCCGGGTGACCACCTCCCGGGGGTCACGCCCGGGTGACCACCGTCCCGGGGGTCACGCCCGGGTGACCACCGTCCCGGAGGGTCACACCTCGTCGGGGGCGCGGTCGGCGCGGCGCGCCGGGTGGGCCGGAGCAGGGATGCCGGTGGCATCCGAATCCTCGGTCTGGAGGATGCGCGAGGCGGCCAGCTGCTCCGCGGCCAGCTCGGCATACAGCCCGCCGGCGGCCAGCAGCGACGAGTGGGTGCCGGACTCGACGATGCGTCCCGCGTCGATCACGTGAATGACGTCGGCGCCGATCACGGTCGAGAGCCGATGCGCGATCGACAGTGTCGTGCGGCCGCGGGCCGCGGCATCCAGCGCCTCCTGCACGACGCGCTCGGACACGGTGTCCAGCGCCGAGGTGGCCTCGTCCAGCAGCAGCACGGGTGGGTCCTTCAGCAGGACCCGGGCGATCGCGATGCGCTGCTTCTCGCCGCCGGACAGCCGGTATCCGCGCTCGCCGACGATGGTGTCGTAGCCCTGCTCGAACCCTTCGATGATGTGGTGGATGTTCGCCGCCCGGCAGGCGGCCTCGACCTCGGCATCGGTTGCCGCCGGCTTCGCGTAGCGCAGGTTCTCGCGGATCGTCGCGTGGAAGAGATACGTCTCCTGCGAAACGATGCCGACTTCGTCGATGATCGACTCCTGCGTCAGCCGCCGCAGATCGGCGCCGGCGAACAGCACCGCGCCCTCGGACGCCTCGTACAGCCGCGGGGTGAGATACAGCACGGTCGTCTTGCCCGCTCCGCTCGGGCCCACGAACGCGACGTGCTGCCCGGGCTCGGCGATGAACGACACGCCGCGCAGCGTGGCCCGCGAGTCGGGCGAGGCATCCGGATACCGGAAGACCACGTCGCGGAACTCGATGCGGCCCAGCGGTCCCGGAGCATCGGCGACCGGCACGGCGTCGGGGGCATCCTTGATCGCCGGCACGAGGTCGAGGTACTCGAAGATGCGCGCGAAGACGGCCGCCGAGGTCTGCAGATCCAGCGCGACGCGCATGAGTCCCATGAGCGGCATGAGCAGCCGCGCCTGCACGGTCGTGAACGCCACGATGGTGCCCGCGGTGATCGTGTCGACACCGCCGGTGATGAAGAACCCCGAGACGAGGTAGATGATCGCCGGGACGCTCGCCATGATGACCTGCACGACGGCGAAGAAGCCCTGGCCGCTCATCGCACGCCTGACCTGCAGCCGCACCTGGTTGCGGTTCTCGCCCTGGTAGCGGGCCGACTCGCTGCGCTGCCGGTTGAAGGACTTTGAGAGCAGGATGCCGCTGACCGACAGCGTCTCCTGGGTGATGGCGGTCAGCTCCGACAGCGACTCCTGGGTCTGACCGGCGATCCGTGCCCGCACCTGTCCGACGCGACGCTGGACCAGCACGAGGAAGGGCATCAGCGCGACGGCGATGAGGGTCAGCCGCCAGTCGATGATGATCATCGCCACCAGCGACGCGATGACGGTCACGACATTGCCGAGGATGCTCGTGACCGTGTTGGTGAGCACCCCCGCCACCGCGCCGACGTCGTTCTGCAGCCGCGACTGGATGACGCCCGTCTTCGTGCGGGTGAAGAATCCCAGCTCCATCGCCTGCAGGTGCTCGAACAGCCGCACCCGCAGGTCGCCCGTGACGTTGTTGCCGACCGTGGATGTCAGCCACGTCTGGGCGACGCCGAGCCCGGCCGACAGCAGGAACAGCGCCACCATGAAGGCGACGAGCCGGATAAGCAGCGGGATGTCAGGGGCCGACCCGTCGAGCGGGAACAGCGCGTCGTCGAACACCCGCTGCACCAGCAGCGGCGGGATGACCGCGATCGCCGCGCCGGCGATCACCAGCAGTCCGGTTGCGACGATCCGCCCGAGGTAGGGCCGGAACAGGGCGATGACCCGCTGACCGAGATGCGGGATGCGGGGGGCCTCTGCGTTGGCCCGGCGCTGCGCTTCGGCGTCGACGCCGCGGAAGGCGACTCCGCCCCCGCCCCGTCCGCCCATGCTCACACGGGCCAGCGTAGCCGGGGGTCCGGCGGCCGACCCTCAGGCCAGGTTCGAGACGAGGTTGATCACCGTGGCGAGGATGACTGCGCCGAACAGATACGCGAGCAGGGTCTGGGCGATCACGACGCGCCGGATCCGGTTGGTCTTCACATTCGTGTCGGCGACCTGGTAGGTCATGCCGAGCCCGACCGAGAGGTAGATGAAGTCGGTGTACATCGGCGCCTCGTCGCTGTTGAACGAGATGCCGCCCTCCTGTTCGCTGTAGTAGAGACGCGCATAGCGCAGCATGTAGTCGGTCTGGATGAGCGCCCAGGAGGAGATGACGCTGACCACCGCGATCACCGCGAGCAGGAAGCTCTGCACCCGGGGCACGCGGCCGGACTGCACCAGCACCAGGGCGACCGCGCCCAGACTCGCGATGCTGCCGACGAGCGAGATGGTGCGCGCGAGACGCCGACCCGGGGCCTCGCGGGTCGCATGCGCGCGGGTGCGCGCGGCATCCATGGGCCACACGGCGACGAGGATCCACACGACCACGAACAGCGCGCAGCAGCCCCACCCTGCGACCAGGCCGGCAGGCCAGCCGAGCCCGATCCCCACCAGTACCCCCGCGATCACTCCGGCGATCGCGCCCACTCCCAGACGCGCCGCCGGCGTGCTGTGTCGGACCATGCTCGCATCGTCCCACGGGAACGGCGATCATCCGGTCGACGCGCGCGGCTGCGGCGGCCGCGAAGATCACGCCTTCCCCGGGGAATGCGCTGTCGGCGGCAGCCGTTACGCTCGGAAGGCGTTTCCCTCGGGAAAGCCGTGAACCTCCAGGAGACTTTCTTGACCACCCACACCGCCAGCGCGCCCATTCCGGCCGGAGACCAGGTCCTCGGCCGCAGGGAGTCGCGCGTCATCTGGCTGCTGCTGGGGGCGGCGTTCGTCGCCATCCTCAACGAGACGACGATGGCCGTGGCCATCCCGCACCTCATCGACGACCTGGGCATCACCGCGCTCATGGCGCAGTGGCTGACGACCGCTTTCATGCTGACGATGGCCGTCGTGATCCCGATCACCGGCTTCCTGCTGCAGATGTTCACGACTCGCCGCGTGTTCCTCGCGGCGATGTCGCTGTTCTCGGCCGGCACGCTGCTTGCACTGGTCGCCCCGGGGTTCGAGGTGCTCGTCGTCGCCCGCGTCATCCAGGCATCCGGCACGGCCATCATGATGCCGCTTCTGATGACCACCCTCATGACCGTGGTTCCGCCGCATATGCGCGGACGCATGATGGGGCGCGTCTCGATCGTGATGTCGCTCGCGCCGGCGATCGGCCCGACGCTTTCGGGGATAATCCTCGACACCCTGAACTGGCGCTGGATCTTCGGCATCGTGCTGCCGGTCGCACTGGTCATGCTTGCTGTCGGCGCGCGCTGGATGGAGAACATCGGCGAGACCCGGCCGGCGCCCATCGACGTGCCGTCGGTGATCCTGTCCGCCCTCGGATTCGGTGGAATCGTCTTCGGCCTCAGCCAGATCGGCGGGGCCGCGGAGGGCGGCGTCGGCGCCGCGGACTCCTCTGCCGTCGCCGTGTGGACGCTCTCGATCTCGTTCGCGGTCGGCGGCATCGCGCTGGCGCTGTTCATCTGGCGCCAGCTGCGCCTGCAGCGCATCGACGACGCACTGCTGGACCTGCGGGTGTTCCGCTCGACGAACTTCACGCTGTCGATCGCGCAGATGCTCCTGATGGCGGTGGCCTTCTTCGGCACCATCACGATCCTGCCGCTGTTCCTGCAGGACGTGCTGGGACTCACTCCCACAGAGAGCGGCCTGATGGTGCTTCCGGGGGCCATCCTCATGGGCCTGCTCGGGCCGGTCATCGGCCGCATCTACGACCGCTGGGGCACGCGCGTGCTGCTCGTGCCGGGTGCTCTGGTCACCGTCTCCGTGCTGTGGTTCTACACGACGATCGGCGAGGACAGCTCGCCGTGGCTCCTGCTTGTCGTGCAGACCGTGCTGTCGGTGGGGCTCGCAATGTCGTTCACGCCCCTGTTCACCGCGTCGCTGGGCTCGCTGCCGCGCCGGCTGTACTCGCACGGCAGTGCGGTGCTGGGCACGGTCCAGCAGGTCGCCGGTGCGGCCGGCATCGCCGTGATGTTCACGGTGATGTCGGCGATCATGGCGGGGGCGGTATCGGGCGGGATGCCGGAGCTCGCCGCCGAGGCGGCCGGGTTCCGCGGAGCGTTCCTGATCGCGGCCATCATCGCGACACCGACCATCGTCGGGGGCTTGCTCATCCGCAAGCCGGCCGACGACGCCGGCGAGCAGGCTGTGGGGCACTGACGCGCCACTGACGCCAATCAGTGGTGGACGAAGACCTTCAGGACGATGATCACCACGCCGAAGCCCGCGGTGATGAGCGAGCCCCACAGCCGCGGCCAGAATCGCGGCGTCCAGCTCGACACGGCCACCCAGCCGAGCACGCCGAGCAGCACCGTGTCGACGATCAGGGCCGCCCAGATCGCGAGGTCGTCGTCGACGACGCGGGTCACGCCCAGCAGCAGGATCACGATCGGAATGAGCGAGACGAGCAGCATTCCTTCGGAGTGATGCGCGGCCGCGCGCAGACTCGCGCCCAGAGTGGCACGCCGTGAGCGCGCCAGGCGCGCCAGCGTGCCCGCGTAGACGTGCGCGGCGAAGAAGACGATCACGGTGACGACGACCGTGATCAGTGCGTTCAGCGAGGTGCCGACGATGCTCCTGCTGATGACGATCATGCCCGATACGAGGATCAGGCCGTAGATCGACTCCTCCGACATGAGGATCCGGCCGACCCGCGCGGTCGTGCCGGTCGTGCCGGCCGTGCCGGCCGTGTCGGCCGCGTCGGAGCCGATCGGCTCAGGTTCCGGGTCGTCGCGAGGTGTCGCCACGTCGGGGGTCACTCGGTGGAGCAGCAGCCTCCGCCACAGCACGAGTCACCCTCGTCGATCACGGCGATGAGGTTCTTCTCGTCGACGGCGACGGGCTGGAGGGTGGGGGCGGGCAGATTCGAGGTGGCCATGACTCGATTCTATTCGAGGACTGGGCGTCGCGTCCGCTCGCCGCTCGGGTTCAGGTCTGACAGACCGGGCAGTACTGCGCCGTCGTCCCGCCGGTGCGATAGTCCTCCACGGTGCCGCCGCACACCGGGCAGCGCTCCCCCGTCCTCCCGTGCACGCGCATCGCTGCCGTCTTCGCCTCCTTGAGGCGATCGATGGGGATGCCGCGCCGTGCCGCGACGGCATCGCGCATCGTGCCGACGGTCGCCGTGTAAAGCCGATCCAGCGCGTCGTCGTCGAGTGCGGCTGCGTGCGTCAGGGGCGAGATCCGCGCTGCGTGGAGGATCTCGTCCGAATAGGCATTGCCGATCCCGGCGAGGGACTCCTGCTCCTGCAGCAGCGCCTTGATCTGCTTGCGGCGCCCGCGCACCGCGCTGTCGAAGTCCTCGCGGGCGAAGGCTGGACCGGCGGGGTCGGGACCGAGCTTGGCGACCGCCGGCACCGCACCGGGGTCATCGACGACTGAGAGTCCCAGCGAGACCCAGCTGCCGGCATCGGTGAACTCTGCCACGCCGCCGTCGTCGAGGGTGAGTGCTGCCAGGGCCGGCGGGTCGGTCTGTTCGTCTACGGTGTCGCCCGGCTCGTCCCAGCGCACCCATCCGTGTCTGCCGAGCGAGACGACCAGGTGCGCCGATGCGAGTGCGACATCGAGATGCTTCCCACGCCGACCCACGCCGACGATGCGCTGCCCCACGAGCTGGTCGAGCGGCCGGGCCCGGGTCTTCAGCGCACGAAACTCGACGAGCTCGGTTTCGGCCACCTCGTGACCCGTGAGTCGCGTGTCGAGGAACTCCGCCAGCGCCTGCACTTCCGGGGATTCCGGCATGCGCTCATCTTCCCACCACCCGGGCACACACTCTCCGCACGCTCGGGCTTTGATGCTCCAGGAGAATCAAAGCCCGAGTGTCGACGAGGCCACCGTGCGCCCTGCGGCCGTTCAGTCGGCGAGCATGTCGTCGGTCACTGAGCGGCCCGACTGCGGCGTGCGGATCCAGTCCGCCTGATCGAACCCCTGCGCGCGGGCCTCCGCGAGATACTCCGCCTCGATCGCGGGGTCGATCGCGGGCTCCCGCGCCAGCAGCCACAGGTTGCGGCGATCGGGCGTTCCCACCAGCGACACCCGGTACCCGGAGTCCAGCTCGAGCACCCAGCGGGCACCCGCACGGCGTGCTACGCGCCTCACCGGCGACCGACGCCGACCCAGCGCGGCACCTCGCGGCGGTAGCGATCGCAGGCGGGTCCGAATCGTGCATGCAATGCGCGCTCCTCGGCGGGGATCTGCACGCGGTCGATGACCGCGACGAACCCGGCGACCGGCGTGAGCGCGACCCACGACCGCCGCAGGACGGCATGCCGACGCGCCGATGGCCGCACCGGAGACGATCGAGGCCTTCGTCGCCCGTCGCCGGCGCGTGAGCAGCAACTGCAGCGCTCCCGCGGCCACCACCCACACAGGCGGCGGAATGAGGACTGGATGCTTCGACATGGCGGTCACCCTCACCCGTACGAGAGGTGGTCGGCATCCTTCCCCGGCTCGCGCAGCCGGAACGTGAGCGTCAGGTCCGTGCCCTCGAGCAGCTCGACCTGCTGGGTGAACGTCTCGCTCGTGTCGAAGACCACCCGCTCGAACCCCCACTCCTTGCGAAACCAGGTGCGCAGCGCGGCGAGCAGCCGGGCATCCAGTCCTGTCTTCATGCGCGAGGCGCGCACCCAGAAGCTGACGAATGCCTGCACGCTCTCCCAGGCATCGGTCCCGACGGCGGTGACCTCCGATCGAGCGAGGAACGACGCGGTGACCGGAAAGATGTACACGCACCCGAGGCACTCGGCACCGTCCGGGTCGAGCACCGTATAGGTGAACGCCCGGTGCGCGGCGTGGCGCTCTTCGAGCCCGACGAGATCTTCGCGGTTCGCCTCGAGGGTGAAGTCGTCGGCGGGCCACGTCGACTGCTCCCACAGCCGCAGGTGCTCGCGGGTCTCCATGATGGCGTCGAAGTCGCGCTCCGCGTCGTCGGCGGTGATCGGGCGCAGGACGAACTCGTCGGTCTGCAGTCCAGCAGGGACCACCGCCGCCGGATCGCCGAAGACGCTCGTCTCGCTGCTCTCACCGGGCGGGGGCGTGTGGGGCGGGTTGTGGGCGAACTCGATGCGGATGCCGCTGGCGTCTTCGACGAACGACGCGTAATAGCGCTCGTTGAACCGCGGGTAGAGCTTGGGCTCGCGCACCGCTGCCCAGCCGACGTCGATCGCGATCGCGTGCAGCCGGTCGACCTCCGCCCGCGAGGCGATGTCGAACGCCAGGTGCTGCCAGCCGACGCTGCCGTGCCGGTGCGGACCGGTGCCCTGCTCACGCGCCGGGAACAGGATCAGCTCCGTCTCGCCGTCGCGGTCCCACGCGACGGAGGCGTCCGCATCGGTGCGGGTGTACCCCAGCGCGGTGAGGACTGGATCCCATTGCGCGATGGCGGCCGGTAGATCGTCCACGGTCATTCCGAGATGGTCGATGAGAGGCATCCCGCGAGTCTATGCGTCCCTACCGCCGGGCCACGGCGTGCTTCAGTGCTTCACCCGGTACCGCAGGAAGAGCACTCCCGAGTCGAATATTCGGCTCTCGACGAGGTCGAGATTCACTCGCCGCTCGGCTTGGGCGAAGAGCGGGATGCCTCCGCCCACCAGCACCGGATGCACCATCACCCGGTATTCGTCGATCAGGTCGAGGGCGGCCGCCTGGGCGGCAAGCGTCGCCCCGCCGATGGCGATGTCGCCGTCTCCCGGCTCGGTGCGCAGCCGCTGGATCTCTTCGGCGAGACCGCCGTGCAGCAGGCGGGTGTTCCCCCGCACCTCCGTCAGCGTCGTGGAGAAGGCGACCTTCGGCAGCGCCCGCCACAGCGCCGCCCACTCCTGCTCGGCTTCGTCGAACGAGGCCTCGTTGTCCCCCGGCTCCCAGTAGAGCATCGTCTCGTACAGCCGCCGACCGAGCAGGTGCACGTCGACCTGGCGGATCTCGTCGATGTGATGGCGGAACTGCGCATCGCTCGGTGTCGACCATCCGATGCCGCCGTCGGGGCCGGTGATGAACCCGTCCAGCGTCATCCCCATCGAGTACGTGACTGTGCGCATCGCTCAAACCGTCTCATCTGCTCAGTCCCAGCCGAGGTAGGCCTCGATCGTGGCGGCCGTCTCGCCGGGGTGCGTGGCCGGGAACAGGCGTCCCGCGCCCGCGATGGTGGCGGTGCTGACGCGCTCGGGCGCGGCATCCCGCAGCCTTTCCGCATTCGCCGCCGGCGACGCATCGTCGTCGGAGCCCTGGACCACGAGCACCGGCAGCGTCGCCGGCAGGGCGATCTGCTCGTCCTCGGCGGCCAGCACCAGCAGGCCGCCCACGCGGTCCTCGTGCTCGGCGGCGACCACACGCGCGACGGTGCCGCCGAACCCGTGACCGCCGACCCACGCACGGCCGAGGCCGACGTGGTCGAGGACGTCGACGGCATCCCTTGCGAGGTCCTGCCTGGTCGCGGCATCCGCACCTCCGCGCAAGCCGATGCGCACGACACGGAAGCCTTCCTCCTCCACGAGGAAGTGGGCGACCGTGCCGAGCGCGTCGGCCTCGAGACCGCGGTCGACGATCAGCGCGAGCGCCGGGCCGGCACTGCCCTCATCGATGTACGGGATCGCGCGGCCATCAGGCTCGAAGATGCTGAGCTCGGTCACGTCGGTGGCTCCTCCTGGATTCACTGCAGCGCGCGCACCAGCATCACGATCAGATACACGGCGAGCACGAGCGCCACGAAGATGTCAGTGTACGTGGCGACCGCCTCATTCAGACCCTTCCCCTTCTTTGCGACGTGGCGAAGACCCGCGAACCCGAGGAAGAACCCGCCGGCCAGGGCCGCGGCGGGGATCCACGCCGGCAGCCAGAGCGTCGCGATCAGCCCGATGGCGCCCATGCCGACATTGGCGGCGCCGAGTTCCTGGACGATCTGGTTCGCCGACCCGTCCTTGGCGCCGAGAATGCCCTCTGACGTGAATCCGGGGCGCAGGATCTGGCTGAGTCCCGCCGTCAGCAGCCGGATGCCCACAGCCCAGAAGACGAACGCACTGCCGATGACCGGCCAGGGATCGGCGGTCCAGCCGGACGCGGCGAGCACGACGATGACGTTGACGATCGGGGCGACGACGGTCAGGACGAGGATGATCGCGGGATATGCCAGGCGCATGGGAGACGCTTTCGTCGGAGATGGTTCTCCTCAGAATGTCAGGTGTCGGGTGCACGACGTCAAGCGGTGGCCCGCGGGTGTGGCCGCCCTCGAGCCCGGCGTCGGTCAGCGCCCGCGCGCGGCGGGCGAAGGGTGAGAGCATCCTGCTCGCTCATCGACGTTCTCCATGCTCGTCGGGACCTCTTCGGAGACTCCGCAATTCAGTCTGCCGGCTGACGGGCCAGATCCACCCGTCACGTCATCCAGTGCAGAACCAGCCGCTGCTACGCGCCGTCGTACTCAGAGCGGAAGACGTGCACGAGAGCGTTCGCGTGGCCGTGGCCCATGCCATGTTCCTTCAGGAAGGCGACCTGCTCCATGTGCTTCTCGCCGGCGTGAGGCCGCAGGAGCCTCATCCACTCGTCGATGCTCTTCCCGTAGGTCGCCTCGATCGACGGGAAGTACGACTTGGGGCCCTTCACCTGTTCTGGCACCGGACCACCCTCGCATACCGTGGCGGCACCGATCAACCGCTGAGCGACCGGTGCTGGCAAGCAGCACTCAGCTATACGTTGAACCGGAACTCCACGACGTCGCCGTCCTGCATGACGTAGTCCTTGCCCTCGAGCCGCGCCCTGCCGCGCGCTCGGGCCTCGAGCACCGAACCGGCGTCGACGAGATCGTCGAACGAGATCACTTCGGCCTTGATGAAGCCCTTCTCGAAGTCGGTGTGGATGACCCCCGCCGCCTGCGGCGCCTTCCAGCCCT
Organism: Microbacterium sp.; assembly: GCA_035703465.1. Taxonomy (GTDB): domain Bacteria; phylum Actinomycetota; class Actinomycetes; order Actinomycetales; family Microbacteriaceae; genus Microbacterium. Next base: position 17,813 of record DASSYC010000007.1, read on the forward strand.
TCCCGATGGTCCAGGCGCGGGCCTCCTTCGGCCCCGCCGTGAGGTAGGTCTGCAGCCCGAGCGTGTGGAAGCCGATGCGCGCCAGCTGATCCAGCCCCGACTCCTCCTGCCCCGTCGAGGCGAGCAGCTCCGCAGCATCCTCGGGGTCGAGGTCGATGAGCTCCGACTCGATCTTCGCGTCGAGGAACACCGCCTGCGCCGGCGCCACCAGAGCAGCCAGCTCGGCCTTGCGCGCAGCATCTGTCAGCACGTCCTCGTCGACGTTGAACACGAAGATGAAGGGCTTGGCCGTGAGCAGACCGAGTTCGCGGATGGGCGTGAGATCGATGCCGGATGCCGAAAGCAGCACGCCCTTCTGCAGAGCCTCTTCGGCGGCACGAGCGGTATCGAGCACCGAGGCATCCAGCTTTCTGCCCTTGACCTCCTTCTCGTACCGGGGGATCGCCTTCTCGAGCGTCTGCAGGTCGGCCAGCTGCAGCTCGGCGTTGATCGTCTCCATGTCGCCCGCGGGGTTGACCGCACCCTCGACATGGACGACGTCGCTGTCGCTGAATCCACGCACGACCTGGGCGATCGCGTCGGCCTCGCGGATGTTCGCGAGGAACTGATTGCCGAGCCCCTCGCCCTCGCTGGCACCGCGCACGATCCCGGCGATGTCCACGAACGCCACGGCGGCCGGGAGGATGCGCTGGGAGCCGAAGATCTCGGCCAGCTTCTCCAGCCGCGGGTCGGGGAGGTCGACCACGCCGATGTTCGGCTCGATCGTCGCGAACGGGTAGTTCGCCGCGAGCACCTGGTTCTTGGTCAGGGCGTTGAAGAGGGTCGACTTGCCGACGTTCGGGAGGCCGACGATTCCGATGGTGAGAGCCACGGGCATCCAGTCTAGGTGGCCCGTGCCTTCGTGCCTGCTGGGGCCCTTACGGCCGGATGCCGCGGTATGCCCGCGTCACGTACGGCAGCGCGATATCGGCGTCACCCACGGCGCCCACCTCGTCGAAGAGCTCGGCCAGCTGCGCGTCGATGGCAGCGCGGTCCGCCTCGGGAGCGGTGATGCAGTAGCTGCGCGACCGGGCCATGGCGAACAGCGCCTCGCGGGTCATCGGCCTCCGCCAGGTCAGCACGAGCTCCTCGAGCCGGCCAAACGGCTCGGCGACCGGCGGCGCCCCGCCGGAGACCATCTGCTCCGCGGCGGAGCCGTGCATGATGCGCGTCATTCGCGCGACCCACGGTTCGGACTCGTCGCGCACATTCCAGACCAGCCCCAGCACGCCGCCCGAGCGCAGGACGCGCGCGACCTCCGCCGATGCCGTCGGCGGATCGACCCAGTGCCACGACTGCCCGAACACGACGGCGTCCAGCGCGGCATCCGGCAGGGGCAGCTGCTCTCCCGCCCCCACGAAGGTCGGCACACCGGGCACGGCGGCGCGCAGCGCCTCGAGCATCGCGGGGTCGGGGTCGATCGCGACGACCTCGGCCCCCGCCTCCACGAGGGTGCGGGTCAGCTTGCCGGTGCCGGCGCCGACGTCGGCCACGCGGATGCTGCGCTCGTGCGAGGCGACGGGCTGCAGCATCCAGGCCACCGCCTCGGCGGGGTACTCGGGGCGCCCCGCCTCGTACACCGATGCGACGCGCCCGAACGATGTGGACATCTCATCGCGGCCGGCCATGTCGTCGAGCCTACGCGCGCCGCTCGCGCGGTGACGCCGGGCGTGGCGATGGAGTGCCTCGGCCCTCGGTCTTTGATACCCACAGCGAATCAGAGACCGAGGCGCTGAACGGCCACTGTGATGTCCTGAGACATGACAGCGCTGAACGGCCACTCCGCGAACGCCGCGATTCGCGCCACCCGGCGCGCCTCAGCGGCGTCGCCGGCGGGCCGAGTGACGCTGGAGCCGTGCCATTGGATTTCACCGCGATCGATTTCGAGACGGCGAACTCCAGCACTGCGTCGGCCTGTGCGGTCGGCCTCGCCCGGGTGCGCAGCGGACGCCTCGTCGCGACGGCGGGATGGCTGATCCAGCCGCCGCCCGGACACGACGAGTTCAACCCGTTCAACACGCGCATCCACGGCATCCGCGCCGGAGACGTCGCCGGCGCCAAGCGGTGGACCGATCAGCTCGGAGACCTCGCCGCCTTCGCCGGGGCGGACGTGCTCGTGGCGCACAATGCCGGCTTCGACATGAACGTGCTCAAGCGCGCGTGCGACGCGACCGGCGAGGTGTGCCCGCCCTACCGGTACGTGTGCAGCCTTCAGGTGTCGCGCAAGGTCTACGACCTCGAGTCGTACCGGCTGCCGCTGGTGGCCGCCGAGGCGGGCTTCGGCGCCTTCGCCCACCACGACGCGTCCGCCGACGCGCAGGCATGCGCACAGATCATGATCGACGCCGCGCGGCGGGTCGGAGCCCCGGACATGCCGTCCCTGGCCGGCACGCTGGGTCTGAAGGTGTCGCGCATCGCGGTGCCGGAGCCGGTCGCACAGGTCGCACAGGTCGCTCAGGTCGCTTGAGCGACGGGATGTCGGAGGCCCCCGCCATGCTGGGGTCATGGACGTTCTCCTCATCGCGATCGGCGCCCTCGTGTGCATCGGCTGCGGGCTGCTGGCCGGCTGGTTCGCGCACGGCGCCCGTGCGGCCCGGCAGGACATCGCCCTGGCGGCGCGGGCATCGGCGGCGGATGCCATGGCGACCCTGCTGCGCGGCCAGCTCGACCAGCAGCGGACTCAGCACGCGGAACGCATCGAGGAGCTGCTGGAGCGCATCGACCACCTCAAGGACAAGGACGCCGCCCGCGCCCAGGAGGAGGGCAGGGTGCTCACCGCACTGGGGCCGGTGGCCCAGCAGCTGCGCTCGGTGCAGGACAAGGTCGCCGAGCTCGAGCAGCAGCGCCAGCGGCAGCACGGCGAGCTGAGCGTGCAGCTGCGGCAGGCGGGTGAGGCCGACGAGCGACTGCGGGCCACGACCGAGTCGCTCGCGGCGGCGCTGCGATCCAACAGCACGCGCGGCGTGTGGGGCGAGACCCAGCTGCGCAGCGTCGTGGAGGCGGCGGGGCTTCTGCAGCGGGTCGACTTCGATGTGCAGGCGAGCATCACGACCGACGGCGGTGCCGCCCGCCCCGACATGATCGTGCGTCTTCCAGGGGGCAAGAGCATCGCCGTGGACGCGAAGGTGCCGTTCGCCGCGTTCCTGGAGGCGAGCGCGATTCCGGCGACCGCGACGGATGCCGAAGCGGCACGCCGTGGTCAGCTCGTCGCGCAGCACGTCAAGGCGCTGCGAGACCACATCACCGCACTCAGCGGCAAGGCGTACTGGTCAGGGCTGAGCACCAGCCCGGAGCTGGTGATCGCGTTCATCCCCAGCGAGGGCCTGGTGTCGGCTGCGCTGGAGGCCGACCCGTCGATCATGGAGTACGCGTTCTCGCGCCGCGTGGCCCTGGCATCGCCGGTGACGCTCTGGTCGGTGCTGAAGACCGTCGCGTTCAGCTGGCAGCAGCAGGCGCTCACCGAGGATGCCAAGCGACTGTTCGACGTGAGCCGAGAGCTGTACTCGCGTCTGTCGACCACTGCGGGCCACCTTGACAAGCTCGGCCGGTCCCTGAAGAGCTCGGTGGCCGACTACAACCGATATGTGGGCGCGATGGAGCGCCAGGTGCTGCCGTCGGCGCGCCGGCTGGTCTCGATCGACGAGGCATCCGTGCTCGATGGGTTCGACGAGGTCGAGGAGGTTCCGCGACCGCTCACGGCCCTCGAACTCGTCGACGGGCTCGACGAGGTCCGCCGGCGGATCGACGCGCCGGCGGCCGGTGAGGTCAGTGACCCCCGGGAACGAAGCTCAGCAGAGCGATGACGGTGGCCGAGACGAGGAAGAAGGCTCCGACCATCCACCACGAGCTGATCTCGTGACCCTTCTCGCGCCGCACGCGGAAGAGCACATCGGTACGGCGAGCTGGATCGGTGGCGTCGGCGATGAC
>DASSYC010000154.1:0-20719 GCA_035703465.1 Microbacterium sp.
GAGCTCATCGGCTCGGAAACGGAGGTCGTCGACCTCGCCGGCCGGATGCTGGTGCCCGGCTTCCAGGACGCGCACGTGCACCCGGTCATGGGAGGCATCGGCCTGCTCTCGTGCAACCTGCACGACGCCGAGACCGAGACCGAATACCTCGACATCATCGCCGTCTATGCCGCCGCGAATCCGGATGCGCCGTGGATCACCGGCGGTGGCTGGGCGATGTCGGCGTTCCCGGGCGGCACGCCGACCGCGGCATCCCTCGACCGGGTCGTCGCCGACCGTCCCGTATTCCTCCCGAACCGCGACGGTCACGGAGCGTGGGTGAATTCGCGCGCTCTGGAACTCGCCGGCATCGACGCGCGCACACCCGACCCTGCAGACGGGCGGATCGAGCGGGATGCCGCGGGCAGCCCCACCGGCACGCTCCATGAGGGCGCCATGTCGCTGGTCAACCACCTGATGCCCCCGCTGTCGACCGACGATATGGTCGCGGGGCTGCTGAAGGGGCAGGCATACCTGCACTCGTTCGGCATCACCGCTTGGCAGGACGCGATCGTCGGCGACTATGCCGACCTGCGCGACTCGGGACCGGCGTACCTGCGCGCGGCCGCCGACGGCACTCTGACTGCGCGAGTGGTCGGGGCGCTGTGGTGGGACCGCACGGCGGGACTCGAGCAGATCCCGGCGCTGGCCGAACGTCGCTCACGTCTGGTCGACGGGCGCTTCGCGGCGACCTCCGTGAAGGTGATGCAGGACGGGGTGGCCGAGAACTTCACTGCGGCGATGCTCGAGCCCTACTGCGACGGGCACGGGCACGCCACCGACAACGCGGGCATCTCTTTCGTCGACCCAGAAGTGCTCAACGAGGCGGTGCCGCAGTTGGACGCCCTGGGGTTCCAGGTGCACTTCCACGCGATCGGCGACCGCGCGGTGCGTCAGTGTCTGGACGCCGTCGAGCACGCCGTCGCCCGCAACGGCCGCGGTGACAATCGGCACCACATCGCGCACCTGCAGGTGATCCACCCCGACGACATCCCGCGCTTCCGCGCGCTCGGGGTCGCGGCCAACATGCAGTCGCTGTGGGCGGCCCTGGAGCCGCAGATGGTCGAGCTGACCCTGCCGTTCTTGGGGTCGCCGCGCGATGCGTGGCAGTACCCGTTCGGCGACCTGCTGCGGGCGGGCGCGGTGCTGGCCGCCGGCAGCGACTGGTCGGTGTCGACGCCGAACCCGATGGCGGCCATCCACACGGCCGTGAACCGCACGGCGGCGCGCGAGTACGCCGAGGGCGACTACGAGCCGTTCCTGCCCGAGCAGGCGATCGACCTGGCAACCTCGCTGACCGCCTACACGGCCGGATCGGCGTGGGTGAACCACCTGGATGCCGACACCGGCACCATCGAGGTCGGCAGGTACGCCGACCTGGCCGTGCTCGACCGCGACCCGTTCGCCGGGGCCTCCGACGAGATCGGCGACACCCGCGTCCTGCAGACCTTCGTCGAGGGCGAGCGCGTGTACGCCGCCCCCGATGCCTGAGAAACCTGACCCGAGGAAGTGATAGCCGTGGCCACCACGGTGTTCGAACGACAGCGGCCCGCGGCATCCGTCATCCAGCACTCGCTGGAGCGCACCGCCCACTCCGTCTTCTGGACCGACGATCTGCCTGCTGACCTGCGGCCCGACCGGCCGGCGCTGCACGGCGCCCGCAGTGCCGATCTGGTGATCGTGGGCGGTGGATACACCGGGTTGTGGACGGCGCTGCTGGCGAGCGAGCGGATGCCCGGTGCCCGCATCGTGCTGCTGGAGGCCAACCGCGCAGGCTGGGCGGCCTCGGGCCGCAACGGCGGGTTCTGCGAGGCGAGCCTCACCCACGGCCACGACAACGGCATGTCGCGCTGGCCGGACGAGATGCCGCTGCTCGAGCGCCTCGGGATGGAGAATCTCGACGCGATCGAGGCGTCCGAGACGCAGTTCGGCATGGACTTCCAGTTCGAGCGCACCGGGCAGCTCGCACCGGCGACCGAGCCGCACCAGGTGGAGTGGCTGGCCGAGGCGGCCGCGGCGGACGAAGATGCGGTCTTCCTCGATCAGGCGGCGGTGCAGGCATCCGTGCACTCGCCGACCTACCTCGCGGGCCTGTGGGAGAAGCGCAGCTGCGGCATGGTGCACCCGGCGCTGCTCGCGGCCGAGCTGGCGCGTGTGGCCGAGGAGCGCGGGGTCGAGATCTTCGAGCGCTCGCGCGTCTCTGGGCTCGACACCTCGGGTGGCGGCGTGGTCGTCACGACAGCCGACGGCAGCGTGCGGGCCGGGCGTGCGGTGCTGGCGACGAATGTCTTCCCGTCGCTGTTGAAGCGCAATCGCCTGATGACGGTGCCGGTCTACGACTACGTGCTCATGACCGAGCCGCTGACGGACGAGCAGCTGACGTCGATCGGCTGGGACGACCGGCAGGGCATCGGCGACCTGGCGAACCAGTTCCACTACTACCGCCTCTCGCGCGACAACCGGGTGCTGTTCGGCGGATACGACGCGGTCTACCACTACGGCCGGAAGGTGCGGCCCGAGTACGAGTATCGCCCGTCGTCGTGGGAGCGCCTGGCGAGCCACTTCTTCACGACCTTCCCGCAGCTGGAGGGGCTGCGCTTCAGCCACCAGTGGGCCGGCGCGATCGACACCTCGACCCAGTTCACGGCGTTCTTCGGGACGGCGCGGGATCGACGGGTCGCGTATGCGGCCGGCTTCACGGGTCTGGGCGTCGGGTCGACGCGGTTCGCCGCCGAGGTGATGCTCGATCTGCTGGACGGCGTGCAGAACGAGCGGACATCGCTGGAGATGGTGCGCAGGCGTCCGCTGCCGTTCCCGCCGGAGCCGGCGGCGGCGATCGGCATCAACGCGACCCGCTGGTCGCTCGATCGCGCCGACCACGATCTCGGCAGGCGCAACCTGCTGCTTCGGACGCTCGATGCGCTCGGTCTGGGGTTCGACTCGTGAGTCGCCTGTCGCCGGGGGCTCCGGCCGGGGATCTGGATGCCGCATGGCAGCCGGTGCCCGCGGAGCAGGTGGTGTCGGGTTCGCCCGCGACGCGGTATGTCGAGCTGGATGCGGCCGATGGTCGCGTGGTGGGGGTGTGGGAGCACTCGCCGGGGGTTTCGACGGATGTCGAAGTCGACGAGGTGTTCGTGGTGCTCTCAGGCGCTGGTGAGCTCACCTTCGATGCACCCGCGCTGGCGCCGGTGCCGCTGGCCCCCGGCGTGGTCGTGAGGCTGACCGAGGGCATGCGCACGACCTGGACGGTGACCGAGACCATTCGCAAGGTCTACATCGCGCCGTAGACCGGTCCGTGAGTTGTGAGCCGGTCGGCAGGATGCCGCGCTCCGCGACGCCACCGCCGGCGAGAGCACCGCTTCGCCGCGGGCCGACGCCGCCACCGCCCGGGTGAGCTCGTCGACCGGGGCGTCTTTCAGCAGGTATCCGGTGGCGCCTGCTTCGATCGCCGGCAGCACGTCGCTGTCGGTGTCGTAGGTGGTCAGCACGAGCACCCGCGCACGCAGCCCCAGTTCGCGCAGGCGCCGGATGGCGGTCACGCCATCCATCACCGGCATCCGCAGATCCATCAGCACGACATCGGGATCTATGCGCTGCGCGAGCGCGAGGGTCGCTTCGACTTCTCCGGGACTGGTGGATGCCGGCATCCACCGATCGGTTGATCTCCCTGCCTGCGGGCGGCATCCTCAGCGCGGATATCTCGGTACCGTGGCATCCATGAAGGCGATCGTCTATTCGTCGCACGGCGACTCCTCCGTCCTGTCCCTCGTCGACCGCGCCATCCCCGAGCCGGGACCTGGGCAGGTGCGTATCCGCATCGCGGTGTCCGGCGTCAACCCCACCGACTGGAAGTCGCGCGCGACAACCGCGCGGCTGGACAGGTTCGCCGAGATCGTGCCGAACCAGGACGGGGCCGGGATTGTGGATGCCGTCGGCGCCGGCGTCGCCGATCTCTCGCCTGGCGATCGGGTCTGGCTCTATCTCACTCAGCACGACCGGCCCGGCGGCACCGCCCAGGAGTACGTGGTCGTGCCGGCCTCGCACGCGGTGCGCCTCGCGGACGACCTCGACTTCGCCACCGGCGCATCGCTCGGAGTGCCGGCGATGACCGCGCACCGCGCCCTCACCGTGCACGAGAACGGGCCCTCGCGGCTCTCGCCCGGAGCCCTCGCCGGCCGAACCGTGTTCGTCGCGGGCGGGGCCGGAGCTGTCGGGCGCGCGGCGGTGCAGCTCGCGAGCTGGGCTGGCGCCACGGTCATCGCGACCGTTTCGTCGGCCGAGAAGGCGGCGCTGGCGCGCGCCGCCGGGGCACACCATGCGATCGACTACAAGACCGAGGACGTCGTCGCGCGCGTCGCCGAGATCGCGCGTGGCGGCGTCGACCACATCGTCGAGGTTTCGATCGCCGAGAACGCCGCGCAGGATGCCGCGATCGCGGCCAACCCGGCGAGCCTCGTCTACTACGCGGACGACGTCGGCGGCACCTTCACGATGCCGACTCGCCCGTCGTTCGCGAAGAACCTGCGCATCCAGGGCGTGCTCCTCTACAGCGTGTCGCCGCAGGCCTGGGCCGCCGCCACGGAGGACATCACCGCGGCGCTGGCCGACGGCATCCTTCGCTCCGGCCCTGAGACGGGACTGCCGCTCACGTGGTTCCCTCTCGAGCAGACCGCCGCGGCCCACGACGCCGTGCAGGGCGGCGCGGTGGGGAAGGTGCTGATCCGCGTCGCCGACATCTGAGTCCTAGACCCCGGCGAGCTCCTTCACGCGCGCGGTGAAGCGGGCGGTGTCGGCCAGGTGCGGGTAGTGGGTCGGCGGCTCCCAGACCTCGTGCACCGTCTGCGGCACGAGCTGCTGCAGCCAGGCCGCGTACTCCGGGCCCGGGTCGAGACCCGTGATGACCACGTACGTGACATCGGGCGGCACAGCCGCGACCTGCTGCACGGTGTCGGCGAGCTGCTCCGGCGAGTCCTCCAGCAGCGGGCGCCACATGCCGAGCACGACTTCTTGCTTCGGAGAGCGGATGCCTGAGACACGCTGCTTCTCGGACTCATCAAGCGCCCCCGACATCTGGTCGAACATGCCGGCGATGAACAGCGGGAACTGGTCGCCGCGAAGCATCCCCTCCGCCTGCAGAACCTGCTGCTGCATCCCCGCCAGGTGCAGCGGCTGGTCGATGTTGATCACTCCCGTGACCGGGAACATCGCGCCGTAGGCGGTGGCGACGATGCCGCCCATCGAGTGCCCGACGACCCACGGCACAGCTCCGGGCGCGACGGACTCGACCGTGTCTCGCACGTCGGATGCGAGGGTCGGTATGTCGTAGGGCACCGCGACGGCCGACTCCCCATGCCCGCGCAGGTCGACGCGCAGCACGGTGAACGCGTCGGTGAGATCGATCGGATCCCAGGTGGAGCGGTCTTCGGTGATGCCGTGGATGAGCACCAGCAGCGGGCCCGAGCCCGACACGTCATGCGCGAGGATCATGGCTCCACCCTGGCATGCCGCCACGGGAATGGGAACGGCGGCGCACGCTTGACGCGAGCCCGGGCGCGGGATTTTCCCCCGACCATTGCGATTGGTCTGCGGCGCTCACACCTTGATGCGTGCAGAGCATCAACGGGTGAGCGTCCGGCGACCGAACCCGGGCAGGAACCGACCCGGGCAGGAACCCTACCCGGGCAGGACCCCGACCCGGGCAGGACCCGACCCGGGCAGGAACCCGACCCGGGCAGGAACAGGTGACCGCAGCTGGTTCAGCCCAGCCGTCGAGGTTCAGCGCGGGGTGCCCGATGAGCCGGGTTTGGGGCGCGATCGCTCCGTTGGGGCGCAAATAGTGCGCCCCAACGGAGCAGATGCGCCCCAAACCGCCGGGGGCGGCCTACCGCCCCGACGAGCGGCGCACAAGCAGCGCGAGGTGCAGGGCGGTCTGCGTCTCGCCGTCGTCCAGGTCGGTGCCCAGCAGCTCTGAGATGAGGGCGATGCGCTGGTAGAAGACAGAACGCGACAGATGGGATGCCGCAGCCGCCGCCGTGCGATTGCCCGGGTGCGCGAGCATGGCGCCGAGCACGTCCAGCAGGTCGCCGCCGCGGGCGAGGTCGTGCTCGATGAGCGGAGCGAGCATCCGCTCCCCGTGCTCGAGCAGTCGAGGGTCGTCGCGCAGCGACGTGACCAGGCGCACGAGCGGGCGATCGTCGGCCCGGCGCACCTGCACGCCGCGCACGGTGCGGCCCGACCGTGCCCGGGCGAGGTCGATCGCCTCCTGCAGCGAGCTGAGCGCGGTCTCCAGCCCGTCGGCCCGCGAGCCCACCGACAGCACGAGCCGCTCCGCGCCCGGGGACAGGGCGCGGGCGAACGCCAGCGCAGCGTCGTCGTCGAAGCGCGATCGGGCCGGAAGCGACAGCAGCACCGTCGCCGCGGGCGGCGGCACATCGCCGGGCAGCGAGCCCACCAGGGCGCGTCCGCCGATCGCGCGGGCCGCGGCATCCGCCGCCTCGGCCGCCACCGAGGCGCGCGACGCGACCATGCCGTACAGCCGGCTGCTCGCGACCGGCAGCCCCGCCGCCTCCAGCCGCGCGGCCGCACCGCCCACGCCTGCGAAGCGGCCGGCCAGCAGCCCGTCGACGAGCCGACGGCGCCCGATCGAAGCCCACTCGTCGTCGTCGCCGCCGGCGAGGCGGCCGAGCGCGAGCGCGATCGCCCCCTGGGCGAGCACGCTGGCACGCCCAGCCGGGTGGGCGGGGCCGGGCAGCGCGACGAGGTGGCCCCAGCGGATGCCGCGGGCCTCCACCGGCACGATGAGCCAGCCGTCCGCGCCCTCGGCACGGTGCGCCTTGCGCGAGCGGGCCTCCCACCGGGTGAACAGCTCCTCCTCCATCGCGAGGGGCACCTCGGCGGCGACGACCTCGTGCGCGAGGTTCTCGAGCACGATGGGCGAGCCGAGGGTCTGGGCGAGCTGGTGCACGACGAAGTCGGCGGGCGAGCCGCGCAGCGCGAGCGCGGTGAACTGATCGTGGACCTCGTCGCGGGCGCGCAGCGCGGCCGTCTGCGCGGAGATGATGCGGCTGTGCACCTCCTCGGTGATGGCGACGAACTTCACCTCGCGATGCAGTCCGATCAGGGCCAGCCCGCGTCGCCGGGCGGACGCGATCACCACCGCGGGCACGTAGCGGTAGTGGGTGCCCAGTTCGAGCACGAGGCCGGAGAGGCCCGCCTCGACCAGCTCCGCGATGAACTGCTCGAGCTCGGCCGGCTCGGCGGGCCAGCCGGATCCGGTCGACAGCAGCAGCTCGGACCCGTCGAGCAGCCGGGCCACGCCCGCGCTGTCTGAGGTGTGCACCCACCGCACGCGGGCATCGAGCGCCGTGTCTCCCACGAGCACCTCGGGCATGCCCGCGGCGACCGGGTCGAGGGCCAGCACCTCGCGGACCGTCGGCAGGCCGGCGAGCGGGATGCCGTTCGGACGATTCGTGCGGATCGTCGTGTCTTCACGACGTTCAGGCATGCGCCGAGCCCTTCGACCTTTGGGATGCTGGGAGAAACCAGCCTAGGCGATCGCCGAACGGACCGTCCGGCGCGCCCCCGCGAACGAGCGAAGGATGACGCCATGAGCATCACCGAGACCACCACCACGCCCGCCGGCTCTGCGGCCGAGCCGACGCACATCGGCCACTGGATCGACGGCGCCGAGGTCGCGTCGACCTCGGGACGGACGGCGCCGGTGTACAACCCCGCGACCGGAGCGGTGACCGGCCTGGTCGCGCTGGCTGACGAGGCCGAAGTGGATGCCGCCATCGCCTCCGCGCAGGCGGGATTCGCCGTCTGGGGCCAGTACTCGGTCGCGAAGCGCCAGACGGTGCTGTTCGCGTTCCGCGAGCTGCTGAATGCGCGCCGCGGCGAACTCGCCGAGATCATCACTGCTGAGCACGGCAAGGTCCTCTCGGACGCGATGGGCGAGATCGCGCGCGGCCTGGAGGTCGTCGAGCTGTCCTGCGGGTTCCCGTCGCTGACCAAGGGCGGCTTCACCGAGAACGCGTCGACAGGCATCGACGTGTACACGCTCAAGCAGCCGCTCGGGGTCGTGGGGATCATCTCCCCGTTCAACTTCCCGGCGATGGTGCCGCTGTGGTTCTTCGCCGTCGCGATCGCGGCGGGCAACGCCGTGGTGCTCAAGCCCAGCGAGAAGGACCCGTCGGCGGCGCTGTGGATGGCCGCGCTGTGGAAGGAAGCAGGACTGCCCGACGGTGTCTTCACCGTGCTGCAGGGCGACAAGGTGGCCGTGGACGGACTGCTGCACTCGCCCGTGGTGGAATCGATCAGCTTCGTCGGGTCGACCCCGATCGCCCAGTACATCTACGAGACCGCGTCCAAGAACGGAAAGCGCGTGCAGGCGCTGGGCGGGGCGAAGAACCACATGCTGGTGCTGCCGGACGCCGACCTCGACCTGGTCGCCGACCAGGCCGTCAACGCCGGGTACGGAGCCGCCGGTGAGCGCTGCATGGCGATCTCCGTGGTCCTGGCCGTCGAGCCGGTCGCCGACGAGCTGATCGAGAAGGTCACCGAGCGGATCGGGCGGCTGAAGATCGGGAACGGCGCCGGCGAGGTCGAGCCCGACATGGGCCCGCTGATCACCGACGTGCACCGTGACAAGGTGTCCTCGTACGTGGACATCGCCGAGGCCGACGGCGCGACGATCGTCGTCGACGGCCGCGGCTGCACGGTCGACGGCCACGAGGACGGGTTCTTCTTCGGTCCGACGCTGATCGACGGCATCCCCACCACCAGCCGCGCCTACACGGAGGAGATCTTCGGACCGGTGCTCTCGGTCGTGCGCGTCGAGTCGTACGACGAGGGGCTGGATCTGATCAACTCCGGCCGCTTCGGCAACGGCACCGCGATCTTCACCAACGACGGCGGCGCCGCGCGCCGCTTCCAGAACGAGGTGCACGTCGGCATGATCGGCATCAACGTGCCGATCCCGGTGCCCGTCGCCTACCACTCCTTCGGCGGGTGGAAGGCCTCGATGTTCGGCGATGCCAAGGCATACGGCGTGCACGGCTTCGACTTCTTCACCCGTGAGAAGGCCGTCACCAGCCGCTGGCTCGACCCGGCCACACGGGATCACTCGGAACAGGGTGGCATCAACCTCGGCTTCCCGCAGAACCACTGACGCCAGGAGAACTGACATGACCGACACGATGACGGCTCCGGCATCCACCGCCGTTCCCGACCCCGAGGCCGAGGCGCGCGTGCGCGCGGACGACCGCGGGCACGTCTTCCACTCGTGGAGCGCCCAGGCGCTCATCGACCCCCTGCCCATCGCCGGCGGCGAGGGGGCGACGTTCTGGGACTACGAGGGGAACCGGTTCCTCGACTTCTCGTCGCAGCTGGTCAACCTCAATCTCGGGCACCAGCATCCGGACCTCGTCCGCGCGATCCAGGAGCAGGCCGGTCGCCTGGCCACCATCCAGCCGGCTCTCGCCAACGACGTGCGCGGCGAGCTGGCACGCCGCATCACCGAGGTGGCGCCGGACGGCTTCACCAAGGTGTTCTTCACCAACGGCGGCGCGGATGCCATCGAGAACGCGGTGCGCATGGCGCGCGTGGTCACCGGCAAGCGCAAGGTGCTGTCGATGTACCGCAGCTATCACGGCAACACGTCGACGGCGATCACGCTCACCGGCGACCCGCGGCGCTGGGCGAACGAGCCGGCCGACGGCTCGGTGGCGCACTTCTTCGGCCCCTACCCGTACCGCTCGGCATTCCACTCGAGCTCGCCCGAGCAGGAGTCGCAGCGCGCACTCGAGCACCTGGAGCAGACGATCGTGCTCGAGGGCGCCTCGACGATCGGCGCCATCCTCATCGAGTCGATCGTGGGCACCAACGGCGTGCTCATCCCGCCGCCCGGCTATCTGGAAGGCGTGCGCGCGCTGTGCGACAGATACGGCATCCTGTGGATCGCCGACGAGGTGATGGTCGGCTTCGGCCGCACCGGCGAGTGGTTCGCCTTCCAGTCATGGGATGCCGCGCCCGACCTCATCACGTTCGCGAAGGGCATCAACTCGGGCTACGTGCCGCTGGGCGGCGTCGTCATCTCCGAGCGCGTCGCGTCGCACTTCGACACGGTCGCCTTCCCCGGCGGCCTCACCTACTCGGGCCACCCGCTCGCCTGCGCCCCGGGCGTGGCGACGTTCGAGGTGTTCGAGCGCGACGGCATCCTCGAGCGGGTGCGCGATCTCGGATCGCGGGTCGTGGCGCCGCGGCTCGAGGCGATGGCCGAGCGCCACGCGTCGGTCGGCGAGGTGCGCGGCATGGGCCTGTTCTGGGCGATCGAACTGGTGAAGAACCGCGAGACCCGAGAGCCCCTCGTGCCCTACAACGCGAGCGGGTCGGATGCCGCGCCGATGGGCGAATTCGCGGCGGCGTGCAAGAAGAACGGCGTGTGGCCGTTCGTCCACTTCAACCGCACGCACGTGGCGCCGCCGCTGATCATCTCCGAGGACGACCTGGTGCGCGGGCTCGACGTCATCGATCGCGCGCTGGACGTCGCGGACGGCTGCACGGACTGACGCGCGGCTGCACACGCTGACGCGCGGCTACACAGGCCGACGCACCGGCGTCGCACCGGTCGCGGGCAGCTCCGCCCGCCGCTTGACCGCCTCGAGGTGCTCGTGCCAGCGGGCGGATGCCTCGCCCGCGGCGCCGTCGGACGGATTGCCGTCCTGGCTCAACTCCAGGCGCGTGCCGTCTCCCGAGCCTGACAGCTCATAGGTGATCCGGTGCGGGGCGGTCTCGCCCGGGCGACCCCCGACGTGCGTGAGCATCAGCCGGTAGGGGGCGACGGCATCCAGGACCTCGCCGGTGTCTTCGAACCGCTCGCCGTCCCGTTCGCCCGCCCAGATCACCTGCGAGCCGACGCGCCAGTCCGACGTCACCTGAGCCCCGAAGGTGACCTCCGAGGCGCGCATCGTGATGACCTCCCAGACCCTGTCGGGTGATGCGTCGATCTCGACGTCCGCGCGGGCGATGAAACCAGGCATTGATGTCTCCTCCGCGGGCGACGGGGGAGCTGCCCGCATGCCGGTACCGTACACGGCCGCCGGACCGTTGCCCATGCCCCTTGACAAGCGTCTGAGGGTGGCGTGATGTGGGGAATGAATAAACAGCCCACGTGGTTATACATGTACTCAGCACCGGAAGGTGCCGAATCCGGAGGGTTTTCTGTGGGCAAGAACTACGTCGACATCGAAGACGAGCGCGGCGACACGCTGCGCTACCGCAAGCACGCGAACGGGCGCGGACTGATCGCGCACGGCGCGAAGGTGCATGCGTCCGCCGTCGTCGAGGCGGGCGCCTATGTCGAACCCGGTGCGCAGATCGCGCCCGAGGCGGTGATCGCGCGCGGAGCGTGGATCGAACGCGATGCCGTGGTCGGGATGAAGGCCCGCATCGACGCGCACGCGCACATCGGCGTGAGCTCGGTGATCGGCCCCAAGGCGCACATCGGCGTCCGCACGATCGTGGGCGACGGGGCGCGTGTGGCCGCCGGCGCTCTCATCGGCGACGACGAGACGATTCCGCCGGGCGAGGACATCGCCACCGACCGACGGGGCTTGCGCCTGGCGGCCTGACGCCGGATCACGCGAACAGCAGCAGCACGAAGCCGATGAGGGGCAGCGCCCCCTGGATGAGCGCGGCACGCAGATACCGCATTCCGGTCGTCAGCAGCACCAGCGCCGCGGCGACCATGCACCCCAGGGTGAACAGCGTGAGCGTGCGGCCCGCGGCATCCACCGCGTGCCCGTTCGGTCCCGCCCAGAACAGGATCAGCCCGATGATCGTGCCCACTGCGAGGAACAGGTTGTAGAACCCCTGGTTGTAGGCGAGCGGCCGCGTCGCCTCGGCCTGCTCGGCGGTGGCGACGCCGAAGCGCCGGTAGATGCGCGGCTGGGTCCACTGCACGGACTCCATCACGAAGATGTACACGTGCAGCAGGGCCGCCAGCGCAGCGAGCACGGTCGCGATGACGGCGATCATGGCTCTCACGGTACTGCGTCGGCGGCCCAGCCCGCCGGACGGCTACTTTAGGGCCATGGCGAAGGGCAGCGGAGGAGCGAAGCGCCGCGCAGCGGCTCGCACCCCGCGCCCGGCGCGGAAGAGGGATGCTGCTCCCGCCGCTGCGGCCGAGACGCCTGCGGCGCCGTCCGGCCCGTTCCGGCTCGGCGCCGTCCCCGGTGCGACGCCGGGCACCTGGATCGACCGGTGGCAGCAGCGGCGTGCGAATCCGCTCGAGCTGGTGCCGCTGACGGTCGCCGGCCAGCGGGGCGCGCTCGAGACCGGCGCGGTGCACGCCGCGCTCGTCCGGCTGCCGATCGACGGCGAGGGCCTGCACGTGATCCCGCTGTACGAGGAGGTCCCGGTGGTGGTGGTCGCCGCGGACTCGCACCTGACCGCCGCCGATGAGCTCGAAGCATCCGATCTCGCGGACGAGGTGGTGATCGTCCCGCGCGACGACGTCCTCGCGATGCCGCTTCCCGACGGGGCGATCGCGCCGACGTTCGACGCGCCCGAGACCACGGCCGACGCGATCGCCACGGTCGCTGCCGGCGTCGGCGTGGTGGTGGTGCCGATGTCGCTCGCCCGCCTGCACCACCGGCGCGACACGGAGTACCGCCTGCTGCGCGACGGACCCCGGTCGTCGGTGGCCCTGGCCTGGGCCGCCGAGCGCACGACGGCCGACGTCCAGGCCTTCGTCGGCATCGTCCGCGGCCGCACGCCCAACAGCTCGCGCTGAGCCGCGCGCTCGCGCAAGAGACGGAGTTCGCGCAAGAGACGGAGCTCGCGCAAGAGACGGAGCTCGCGCAAGAGACGGAGCTCGCGCAAGAGACGGAGGATGTCGCTGACCTGGGTCTCTGCGACATCCTCCGTTGGCGCGGCGCAGGCGGCGCGCGCCCCCCGGCGCCTTCCGCCGTGCCCCCAGTGCGGGATCATCCCCCGGATTCCCCCGCTGCGAGCACCGCTCCACATACCTGGAGCAGGCCGGGGCCCGCCTGATACATCGGGATCAGAATCCGCTGCCGTGGCATTCGAAGGGCGTCACCAGACCCGTGCGACGGGATGCCTCGGCCAGTGCCTCGGATGGCGACTCCCCCGCCGCGAGGCCGGTGTGCACCTCGCCGAGCAGTTCGCACGCGATGTCGTCTGCGACGACCACGGGCGCCGCGATCACGCACCGCGCACCGGCGTGCAGCCAGGTGCGCGTCATCCCGAGAGCCTCCTCGCCCCAGCGCACCGACGAGCGCCCCACCTCGCAGGCCGACAGCACCACGGTCTCGGGCAGGCGGGGGATGCGGTCGATGTCGTAGCCGAACAGGGTGCCGTCGGCCAGTTCCAGACCCGAGAAGAGCGGGTTGGCGGATGCATGGCGCCCGTGCGCTGCGATATGCACCACCGACGCCTCGTCGGCGAGCGCGGCGACGGCGTCGACAGTGGCGGCTGCGCCCCTCAGGATCGTCACATCGCGCCCGGCGCGGGTCCACGCTGCTGCTGCGGCATCCGCCTCCTCGTCCCCACGCGCGACGCGCGGGCCGACCGCGATAGCCGCTCCGCGCCGGATCCCGCTCGCCCCGCTCGCGCTGTCCCCGATCCCCGAACGTGCCGACGAGCGACCGCTCACCCATCTCGTCGCCGACACTGCCAGCGTGAAGACCCGCCCGTGCATCCCCGGCAGCATGGCCCAGGGGATGCCGGCCAGGACGCCCGGCGCGGTCAGGACGATCCGGCGCACAGCGCCGACTTCACGCAGCGGGGCATCCAGCAGCATCCGCGACAGCGTGCCCAGCCGGTCGTCCAGCGCTCGCTGCACGACCGCGGCCATGGGGCCCGAGCGCACCGCTGCCGATACGTCGAGATCGGCGCGCAGTCCCGACAGGGCGGCGCGCACCCGGCCGAAGGCGGGCAGCGGCACCACCGTCGCACCGTCCTGCTGCACGGCCACGCAGGCCAAGGCGCCGTCGGTCCACACGTAGGAGAGCAGCGCCGTCTCTTCGTCGAGCACGGCCTGCAGCTCCGCCAGCCCGACGCGCTCGTCCACGCCGGCCGTGCCGGTGGAGGTCCACTGCCGTTCGCGGACGAGGTCGTGCAGCTCGGCTGCCCGCGCGGAGGCGAGCCATTCGGCGCCGGACGCCTCGGATCGCAGGATCCGCAGCTCGGCCAGTGCTGCGGCCGCCGCCTCGTCCGGCGGCGGCCGCAGCGGAATGACCTGCTGCGAGGCGTGGCGTGCGCGCTCCGACCACTCGAACACCAGCGCGGGCCGCCGCGACCGCAGAGCCGAGCTGAGTCCGGCCATGAGAAGCGGCACCCCGTGCATCGTGATGGATGCCTGCAGGTCGAGACTGCCGAACGACGCCTGCCATTGCGTCAGTTCGTCGACGCCCGCGGCGGCGTGCCGGCGCAGGTCGGACTCGCGACCGCGCGCGGCGGCTCTCGCCACGCGCACCTCGTGCGCCAGCAGCCGCACGTCGATGGGCGCGTTCGGCGGCACCCGCGTCGCACCGGCGCTCGGTGCACCGGCCCGCCCGGGTGCGGGGCCGGCGATGTCCCGCAGCGCGGCGAGCTCTCGAGCCAGGCGGATCGCGGCGGCATCCGTCCGCAGTCCCGCCCGCTGCAGCGCGGCCGCCACGTCTTCGACCTCCTGGGCGGAGGGGGTGCGGCCGCGGCCGCGTTTCGCATTGCCCCGCGCATCGAACGCGCCGCCCGCGAACAGCGCACGCAGGCGGATGCCGTCCGCGCGCGCCGCCCCCGCCTCGATGCCGAGGGAGCGGAACCGCCGGGCGGCCAGGGCGGCCGTGCGCGCGGCGGCCCCCGGGTCATGGCTGAGCTGCGAGCGGGCCAGGGCGACCTCGGTCTCGGCGCGCGACTGCGGCATGCGCCGGCGCCCGAACACGACGGCGCTCGTGGCAAGGACGAGCTCGGCTTCGGCGGTGAGTCCTGCGTCGCGCAGCACCTCGGCCCGGTCGACGTCGCCGATCGCGGCGGCCACCGCGGAGGTCGCGGCCTCGTGCTTGGCGGCGAGCATGTCGCGCTGGGCCGCGATGAGATCGCCGGCGAGCAGCGAGATGTAGCCGAGGTTGTGCCGCGCCTGCGCCGCATCGGTGCGCAGCCCGTGCTCCTCGAGCGCGGCGACCGCGATCCGCAGGTCTTCCGCAGCGTCGGCGAGCCGGCGCTGCTGCAGCCGCTGCAGGCTGCGGTTGATCCGCACCCGCGCCCCCGCGACCGGGTCGGCCGTCAGGCCGGAGACCGCCGCAGTGAGGGACCGCTCGGCATCGTCCAGACGTCCGCCGTACATCGCGAGCGCACCCAGCTGCCCGTCGAGGATCGCCCGGGTGTGATCGGTGATCCCCTCGATCGCCAGCGCCTCGCGGCATACCTCGTCGGCGGCCGCGGGAGACCCGGTGCGCTGGAGGATCACCGCCTTGGTGCCGAGCAGACGCGCGCGCAGATCGGGGTCGTCGGCGACGGCGAGCCCCGCCTCGGCCGCGCGCAGCGCAGGGCCGTACCGCCCCTTGATGCTCAGCTCGACTGCACGCCGGTGCAGCTCGGCCGCGGATGTCCCCACCGCACCATCATGGCGCAGTCGCCGGAGTCAATCTCCTGCGGCCCGGCGCAGCTGCTTGATGCGCCGCTTCGCCTTGCCCACCGTCGATCCGTCCAGCAGGCCCGCCTGAACGGCCCGCGCGAGCGTGGCCGCGACGTGCGGCGCCGCGAACGACGTTCCGCTCCAGATCGCGAAGCCGCCCGTGAAGTCGTCCGGGTCGATGGTCTCGCGCCGCCGACCGTAGCGGTCGTTGCGCGATCCTGCCTGAATGCCGCCGTCGAACGGCGGCGACGTGCTGAGCACCGCAGACCCGGGCGCGTACGTCTTCACCCAGCTGCCGACGTTGCTGTACAGGGCCGTCGAGGTGCGGTTCGGATTCAGAGCGCCCACCGACACGTGGGGCGCGACACCGGCCGGGTCGTCGACCACGAAGTCCGCGCCCGGCCAGCCCCACAGCGCCGCGGGGAACGACGGTCGATCGGTGGCCGAGTTGCCGGCCGAGCACACGACGGCGCAGCCCAGGCGCCGCGCCACCAGCAGCAGCGCGGCCAGCGTCCGGTCGAACAGCTCGTCGTCCGGGGTCTCGTGGTAGTAGCCGACCGACAGGTTGAGCACGTCGATCGGGCGGCCGCCGTCGGCCGGTGATGCTGCCATCCACTTGACCAGCGAGCGGATGGCGAGCATGAACTCCCCCTCCAGCAGCGTCCCGTTGCTGTCGGCGACCCGCACCGCGATGATGTCGGCGGCCGGGCATACCTGGCGGATGATGCCGGCGATGAACGTGCCGTGGCCGGCCGAGGCATCCAGCATCCCGTCCATGGGCCCTGCGATGTCGCCGTGGATCTCGGGATCGGTGGCGGGGTCGACGACCCCGATGGCGTGGCCGTCGAAGTGCGGGTTGCGGGTGACGATGTCGTCGCCGAGCCAGGGATGGGTGCCGCATCCGGTGTCCAGCACCGCCACGACGGGCCGACGGCCGCCCTTGGCGACCTCCTCACGCGGGCCTGGCTCGGCTCCGACGTAGTCGACGACCTGACGCCCGCCGGTGCCGGCGAACGCGTAGCTCTCCGTTCCGGGCGCGTTGGTGCTGCCGTCCGGGTTGGTGCTGCCGTACGGGTTCGTGCTGCCGTACGGGTTCGTGCTGCCGTAGGGATTCGTGCTGCCGTAGGGATTGGTGCTCCCGTACGGGTTGGTGCTGCCGTAGGGATTCGTGCTGCCGTACGGGTCGACCGAGAGCACGTGGTCCAGGCTCACGCCCTGGACGTCCCTGCCCACGCGGGCACGCAGCCGCTGCAGCAGCCGCCACGCGTCGATGGGAGGCACCGGTTCGTCGTCGACGCCCTCGCGCGGCTGGGGGAAGATCCGCACATGGTGGATCGTCGGCAGATCGAGCTGGTCGCGCCAGCGCGAGATGCGCGCCTGCGCGGTCGGCAGATCGAGCTCGCTGCCGTCGATGTTGCGCAGCTCGACTCCCCAGCCGAAGTTCTGCGCGGCCGCCTGCAGCTGGTCCAGCAGCACGGCCAGCTCATCGCTGCCGACCGTCACCAGCAGGTGATCGGTCGCGTAGTCGGTGGGGTAGGCGCTGACGCCCTCGACCGGCTCGCTCTTCGGATCCAGCGGCACCCCGCGTGCGCGGGCGGCGTCGTACCGCTCACGCCAGTTGAGGCTGCGGGCACCGTCGGGGGGCAGGTCGGTCATCTCTCTCCTTCATCGGGCAGGGTCGGGTGCCTCGGGCACCCGCTGTCGGTCACACCTCGAACTGCGTCGTCTCGAACTCTCGCATGCCTCCGTCGTCGCGCACCGCCAGGCGCAGGCGCGACAGTCCGGGAGGCACGCTGTCGAACGCGAAGCGCCCGGTCTCGCCGGGCTCGGCCGACCATTCCCGCTCATCCTGCACGAGCCGCACGGCCAGAGGCTCGCCGTCGACCCAGCCGTCGATGCGGCGGGCACCGGCATCCGTCTCGCTCACGTGCAGGAGCACGCTGGTCGCGCCGTCGCTGAACTGCAGCGTGAGCGTGTCGTGCTCGCTGCGGACCGCGGCCAGATCGGCCGTCTCCACGAGGGTGAGCAGCGCGTACTCGCGCGAGATGTCGGCCACGGCGACGGCGGCCACCATGCGGTCGATCATGTCGGCCGGGACGGGGTCGCGCTCCTCCCACACCGACCGCAATCGCGCGAACAGGGCCGCGTCGGCGGCCGCGTCGAAGTTCTCGTTCATCTCTCTCCCCCCGCGCCCTCGAGTGCGGCGCGCATTTTGGCCAGACACCGCTGCCTGGTCGGTCCGATGCTGCCGATCGGCATCGACAGGTCCTGCGCGAGGCGGGCATAGTCGGGACGCTCTTCGAACGCGACGACGCGCAGCAGGCGACGGCAGCGCTCGTCGAGCGTCGCGACCACCGACCACAGCCGGCTGGACTCGTCGACGTCGACAGCGGAGTCCTCGGCGGACTCGTGGGTGGGAAGATGGGGCTCGAGGTGCTCGACCTCGGTCGGATCGGCCCGGCGCTGCAGCTTTCCGACGCGCCACGCCTCTCGGCGCGCACACGTCGTGAGCCAGCCTGACACCGCCTTCGGCTCGAGGATGGTCTCGTGCCGGCGCACCAGCGTGAGCCAGGTCGTCTGCACGACGTCCTCGGCCAGCGCCTGGTCGAGCCCATAGGCGCGCACCACGTGCCAGAGCACCGGCGACATGAGTCGCACGAGCTCGTCCATGGCGCGCGTGCGCCCCTCGCGCCATTGGCCGAACAGGTCGGCGGCGCGCTCCCAGCGGGTCGGCTCAGCAGCCTCGACGGGAGCACCGGGGTCTTCCGGCGTCGCATCGAGCGGGTCCGACCGATCGGTGTCGGTCATGAGTCCCATTCTGTCCACACCGGGAAGGAGGACGGAAGAGGATGCCTGATACATCTGCGTGGTCATGAACCCCTATTCGACAACCTGGGGCTGAGCCTCCGCTCCGCCGAACCCACACGTCGCAGGCCGAACCCACGCGTCCACGCAGCACGGACGCGTGGGGTCGAGCCCCGACACGTGGGTTCGGCGACGGAAACGGGACGGCGGCCTACAATCGGGCCATGGCCCGGCTGCTGTACGTGTGCGCGCGCCCTCAGAAGGGCGCCGCGGCGGCGGAGTACGAATCCTTCCGCACGGGTGCACGCCTCGAGCCCGACCAGCTCGACCGCATCGACCTCGTGCGCGAGCGGCTGCCCGCGGACGCGATCGAGCGCTGGAGCGGCTTCGTCGTGGGCGGCAGTCCGTTCAACCTCACCGACCCCGAGTCGACCAAGACCGATGCGCAGCAGGCCGTCGAGGCCGATCTCGAGCGGCTCGCCCGCGAGGCAGCCGCGCAGCGCACCTCGGCCCTGTTCACCTGCTACGGCATCGGCATCGTCACGCGCATGCTGGGCGGCGAGGTCACCCGCGCCTTCCCCGAAGACACCGGCCCGGTCGCGGTCGAGCTCACGCCCGACGGCGAGCGCGACGAGATCTTCGGCGCCCTCGCCACGCGGTTCACCGCCCTGGCCGCGCACAAGGAGGGGTCGGGGCAGACGCCGCCGGGTGCGGTGCTGCTGGCGACGAACGAGGGATGCCCCGTCCAGGCCTACCGCGTCGGCGAGCGCCTCTACGCGACGCAGTTCCACCCTGAGCCGACAGCCCAGGCGTTCACCGAGCGCATGGCGGTCTACCGCGACGACGGATACTTCGACTCCCGGGACTACGACGCCGTCGCCGCGCGGGTGCTGGCGGCATCCCTCAGCGAACCGATCCGGATCCTGCGCGGCTTCGCCCGGCTCGTGCTCGCGTAGCGCGTCAGTCGCCCGACCGCAGCGCGACCGCCAGGCGCAGCAGCAGGGGCACTGCGAACAGCAGCACGCCCACGACCACGGCCGTCCACCCGACGACGGCGCTCTCGGGCGAGCCGGTGAGCCGTGCCACGCCGATCCACACCGCGCCCCACGCCATCGCCCACGGTGGCGCCACGCGCCACCCGGTCACTCCCGAGGTCACCAGGCCGATCACCAGCAGAGCCCCCAGCACGCCGACGGCAATCCACTCGGCCGAGTCGCCGACATCCACCATCGGCTGCAGCCAGGTCGTGATGTTCGCCGCCGTCGCCACCGACACCCAGCCCAGGTGCAGGCCGGTCACCCCGTCGATGAGCACGAGATCCGTCCACGGCGAGCGCACCTCCGACGTCATCACGACTCGACGGAACGTCCAGCACAGCAGCGCCAGCAGCAGCACGATCACGACGACGGTGGTGACCAGCGGCGCCAGCATCGCCATGAGCACCCACAGCCCGTTCAGCACCGCGGTGCCGGCGATCCACCAGCCGACCGCCCGCTGCCTGGCCGACGCCCGCTGCCCCGGCAGCGCCTGCCAGATGACGTACCCGATGAGCCCGAGGTAGATGACGCTCCAGATCGAGAAGGCGGTGCTCGCGGGCGCGAGGAGGGTGGCGTCGTCATCCAGCGCCCCGCCCTGCGCGTCCTGCATGCCGCTCCCGCCCAGCAGCCCCGAGCCGAACACCCCGCACGTCAGCGCGAACAGCACGGCGACGCCGACCGTGAGCTGGCGCGCGAGATCCGAGCGGCCACCGGGCGAAGCGGCGGCAAGACGCTCTTCGCGCACCTCGGCACGGGAGGCGGGGCGAGACGAAGTCATGGCCCCTGCTTAGCCGAGCGCCTCCCGTTCGGGCAAGCGCGGCACGCGGGCGGCGCCGATGAGGGCACGGATTCAGCGCCAGACGTCGTCGGCGATCGCCACCACCTCGCGGATCTTCGCCCACTGCTCGTCCTCGGTGAGCACATTGCCCTCCTCGGTCGAGGCGAACCCGCACTGCGGACTGACCGCGAGCTGGTCGAGGCGGACGAAGGCGGATGCCTCGTCGATGCGCTTCTCGACGCCGCCCACGTCCTCCAGCTCGCCCGACTTGGTCGTGATCAGGCCCAGCACGACCGTCTTGTCGCCTTCGGGGAGGAACCGCAGCGGCTCGAAGCCGCCGGCGCGCTCGCTGTCGTACTCGAGGAAGTAGCCGTCGTAGTCGACGACCCCCAGCAGCTGCTCGGCGACCGGCTCGTAGCCGCC
>DASSYC010000231.1:0-5328 GCA_035703465.1 Microbacterium sp.
CGAAATCCTCGGCCATGTCGGGGAAGGCCGGCAGGTAGAGGTCGGTGGACAGCGACCCCGCCATCGACAGATAGCCCAGGACCACCATGAGTCCTGGGCCGATCCGCCTCCCCGGCTGCGCCGGGCCGGTGCTGCTGGTCACTGCACAGGCGTCACTTCAGGGCGTCACTTCACCATGGCGTCGTCGGGGCGGAAGCCCTTCTTCGCGAGCTGGATCTGCTCGTACACGTGGTGGCGCAGCTCGGTGAACCGCGGCGAGGAGCGCGTCTCGAGCTGGTCGCGCTCATCGGGAAGGTCGACCAGGAGGTCCTCCTGCACGACTGTCGGCGAGCTGGAGAGCATCACCACGCGGTTGCCGAGATAGACCGACTCGTCGATGTCGTGCGTCACGAACAGCACCGAGATCCCGAGATCCTTGCGCACCTGGCGCACGAGGTCTTCGAGGTCGGCGCGGGTCTGGGCGTCGACGGCCGCGAACGGCTCGTCCATCAGCAGCACTCCGGGCTGGTAGGCGATGGCCCGCGCGATGGCGACGCGCTGCTGCATTCCGCCGGAGAGCTGCCAGGGGTACGAGCGGGGCACGTGTGCGAGGCCGACGTTGTCGAGGGCCTCGGCGACCAGCTGCGATCGCTTCTCCTTCGGGACTCCGCGGTTCTTCAGCGGCAGCTCGACGTTCTCGGCGACGCGCAGCCACGGGAACAGCGACCGGCCGTATTCCTGGAAGACCACGGCCATGTTCTTCGGGGGTGCGGTGACCGGGTGCCCGTCGAGGACGATCTCGCCGCTCGTGGGCGCGAGCAGGCCGGCGATGCACTTGAGCAGCGTCGTCTTGCCCGAGCCCGACGGGCCGACCAGGCAGGTCAGCTCGTTCTTGCCGAGGTCGAAGGTGAGATCGCGCACGGCCTCGATGGGACCGCCGTCGGTCTCGTAGATCTTCTGCAGACCGCGCACCGACAGCAGGGTGTCCTCGGGCGGAAGCGTGCGACCGTGCGAGACGGTCTGGAGCGGGGCGGAGGGGTTCTCAGGCAGCATTCTCGATGTCCTTCAGTCCGTGGTACCAGCGCAGGAGGCGTCGTTCGAAGAATCGGAAGATGGCCGCGACGATATAGCCGATGAGCCCCAGCACGACGATGCCCGACCACATCTCGGGGATCGCGAAGGTGCGCTGGAACTCGATGATGCTGAACCCGATTCCCGATGTCGTGGCGAACATCTCCGAGATGACCATGAGGATCAGGCCGATCGGCAGGCACTGCCGCACCCCCGCAAGGATCTGCGGCGCGGCCGACGGCAGCACCTGGTAGCGAACTCGGGCGAACCCCTCGATGCCGTACGAACGGCTCGTCTCGTTCTGCAGGGGATCGGCCGCGCGCACACCCTCGATCGTGTTGAGCAGCACGGGCCAGATCGCTGCCAGCACGATGATGCCGATGCGCATCGCATCTGTGGGGCCGAACAGCAGCAGCAGCACGGGCATCAGCACGGGCGGCGGCATCGCGCGGAAGAACTCGAATGCCGGCTCGGTGAGGGCGCGCAGGTCGCGGTTCAGGCCGATGATGATGCCCAGCACGATGCCGAGGACGATCGCGATGAGCACGCCGATGCCGAAGCGGAGGATGCTGGGCAGCACATCGACCCACAGCCGCGGTCCGAACCACGTCTCGACGAAGGTCACGACGAGCTCGCCGGGGGTCGGTACGAAGAAGCTCGGCGCCAGGACCGAGGCGGCCCACCAGATGAGGACGAGGATCACGGGCAGCCCGAGGGTGTACCCGATGGCGATGAGTGCCCTCTTCATCAGACCACGTCCTCTCGCACCGACTGGTGCCACGACAGCAGCCAGCGCTCCACGCCCCGCACACCGAAGTTGATCACGACGCCGAGCAGGCCGGTCGCGAGGATGAGTGCGTACATCGTGCTGTACAGACCCGCGTTCTGGGCCAGGGCGATCTCCTTGCCGAGACCCGGCGTGCCGATGATCAGCTGGGCGGTCACCGCGAGGATGAGCGCGACGGCCGCAGCCAGTCGCACGCCCGTCATGAGGTACGGGAGCATAGTGGGCAGCACTATGTCACGCACGCGCTGCCACTTGGAGAAGCCGTAGCTCCGGCCGGTCGACATCGCGATGTTGTCGACGTCGGCGACGCCGTACAGCACCTGGATGAGGATCTGCCAGAAGGCCGCATAGACGATCAGCAGCAGCGCCGATTCGATGCGGGCGCCGAACAGCAGGGTCGCCAGCGGGATCAGGGCCACCGACGGCACCGGCCGCAGGAACTCGATCGTCGAGTTCGTCGCCCGGCGCAGGAACGGGGAGAGCCCGATGATGACGCCGAGCACGCAGCCGAGGACGA
Source organism: Microbacterium sp. (assembly GCA_035703465.1). Taxonomy (GTDB): domain Bacteria; phylum Actinomycetota; class Actinomycetes; order Actinomycetales; family Microbacteriaceae; genus Microbacterium. Next base: position 2,355 of record DASSYC010000231.1, read on the forward strand.
GCGCGATGAGCAGGCCGAGGCCCCACGAGACGATCGTGTCCCAGACCGCCACCCAGAACTCGCCGACCAGGAAGATCTCGAAGAGCTTCGGGATGACCACGCTCGGCGGCGGCAGGAAGCGGGGGTCGACGATGCCGATCATCGCCGCAATCTGCCAGATGAGCAGCAGGATCACGATGCCGGCGGTGCCGAGGATCGCGCGGCGCGGACGGAACCGCTTCCTGCGTGATCGCGCACGTGCCACGGCGACGGTCCGGGTGACCGTCTCGTCGCCGACGGGATTGGTGAGTGTCATGGGATCATTCCTCGCCCTCAGCTGGTGCAGGCATCCCGTACTGTGTGCGCAGGTCGGCCTTGCGGACCTTTCCGCTGGCCGTGCGCGGCATCTCGTCGATGAAGACCACATCCTTGGGGATCTTGTACTTCGCCAGCCGGCCGGTGAGATGTCCGATGACCGTATCACCGGTGAGCTCGGCCCCAGGCTTCAGTTCGGCCACCGCCACGGGCACCTCTCCCCAGCGGTCGTCGTGCCGGCCGATCAGCGCGACGGCCGCGATCTGCGGCAGTTCCATGATGATGGATTCGACCTCGGCCGAGTAGATGTTCTCTCCGCCGGAGATGATCATGTCCTTGAGGCGGTCGGAGATGAAGATGTAGCCGTCCTCGTCGAAGTAGCCGAGGTCGCCCGAGCGGAACCATCCGTCCACGATCGATGACTCGGTCGCTTCCGGTCGCCGCCAGTATTCCGTGATCACGTTCGGGCCGCTCACCCAGATCTCGCCGACCTCGCCGGCGGGCAGGTCGTTCCCGTTCTCATCGACGATCCTGACATCGGTGAAGAAGTGCTTCAGGCCTGACGAGCCCATCTTCTGCCGCGACATGCGCGGGGGCATCGCCGTGGCGCCGGGAGCCGTCTCGGTCATGCCGTAGCCGGGGGAGAAGGCGAGACCGCGCTCCTCGTAGGCGAGCATCATCCGCTCGGGCATCGTCGAGCCGCCGCACGTGAGGTGCTGCAGGCTGCTGATGTCGGCGGAGGCGAAGTCGGGGTGCTCCTGCAGCATCTGGAAGGTGGTGGGCACGCCCGAGAGCATGGTGATCCGGTCGTCCTCGACCGTGCGCAGGACGGCCCCGGGGTCGAACCGCTCGTGCAGGATGACCTGGCCGCCCTGCAGCAGGACGGGCAGGGCGCCCATGCTCAGCGAGGCGACGTGGAACATCGGCGAGATCAGGAGCACGCGCTCGCCGGTGCTGATGCTGTAGTCGACGATGGCGTTGAAGCAGTTCCAGGTGAGGTTGCCGTGCGTGAGCACCGCGCCCTTGGGGTGTCCGGTGGTGCCCGAGGTGTAGAGGATGACGGCGGCGTCGTCGAGGGAGACGGGGAGGTCGAGGCCGGCGGCGGTGCCGGATGCCACGAGGTCCTCGTACTGCTCGACCGAGGCGATGGGAGCCGGCCCGTCGACGATGATGCGGCGCTGGGCGCTCGTCGACCAGCTGCCGGAGCGGGCGAGGTCGGTCAGGTCCGCGGTGAACACGAGCGTGGTCGCGCCGGAGTCCGTGAGTGCGAACTCGATCTCGGGCGATGCCAGGCGGGTGTTCAGGGGCACGAAGATCGCGCCCAGCGTGCCGCAGGCGAAGAACGCCTCGAGGAAGGAGGGATGGTTGTTGCCGAGGTAGGCGACGCGCTCGCCCGCGGTGACGCCGCGCTCGGCCAGCGCCCCGGCGAGCCGCTCGATGCGATCGGCGAGGACATCGTACGTCGTGCGCTCATTGCGGAACACGATCGCGACGTCGCCCCGGGAGCGCTCACAGCGCCGCCGGATCCACGTGCCGATGCCCTGGTTCTGCATATGTCGGGGCCTTTCCCGGGTGGCTGAGGAGGCCGGCGCCGGTGCAGGCGCCGGCCCCCTCATTGTGACGGGTTCAGATCACGGCTGCCAGATGACCTCGTCGAGGTTCGGCTCGCTCTCGAGCATGCCGTACTTCAGCGCGAGGGCGCTGAGCTCCTCGATGATCCCGCGGTCGAGGTCGCCGGAGAGCGCCTCGAGGCGGATGCCTGAGACGGCCTCGGCGGGCATGCCGGTGAACTCGACGATCGCGTCGCGGTAGGCCGCGTCATCCGACATCGCCAGCGCCGTCGACTCGCTGATCGCCGCGACGAAGGCCTCGGTGATCTCCGGGTTCGCCTCCACGTAGCTCGCGGACGAGAAGGTGACCATCGTGTAGAGGCCGTCGATGGCCGTCAGCGGGTCACCCAGCCACTTCACACCCTCGGTGTTGAGCGAGGCGGTCAGGAAGGGCTCCGGAATCCACGAGGCATCGATGTTGCCCTGCTCGAGCTGTGCGAGCTGGTCGGGGAAGGCGATCTCGGTGAACTCGACCTTGGTCGGGTCGCCGCCGTCGCGCTCGACCATCTCCATGGTGGTGAGGTGGCCCTGCGTGTTGATCGTGTTCAGTGCGACCGTCTTGCCTTCCAGGTCCTTCCAGGTCGAGATGCCGGAGTCCTCCATGACCACGATGCCCGAGGGCGCGGGGTCGGTGATCGCCGAGTAGCCGGCGATGATGTTCATCGGCAGGCCCTGGCTGGCGGCGACGAGCACCGACTGCGGGTTGCCGACCGCGAACTCGATCGTGCCGCTGGAGACGGCCGGCAGCAGCGCTGCGCCGCCCTGACCGGTCTCGATCGCGACCTCGAGGCCGTGCTTCTCGAAGATGCCCTCGTCGATGCCCAGCTGCACGGCGGCGGCCGGGGCGATCGGCAGGAGGCCGACGGTGACCTTGGTGAGCTCGGTCGGGCCGTCGGTCTCGGGCGGGTTTGTCTCGTCTCCGGACAGCGATCCGGACGAGCATGCGGTGAGGGTGAGCGCGGCTGCCGCGGCGAACGCGGCGATGCCGATGAGACGCTTGCGCATCATTTCAGTACTCCCTTGTGACTGGGTGGATTTTCGGGTGCTGGTGTTCAATTGTGGTGTTCACT
>DASSYC010000196.1:0-4043 GCA_035703465.1 Microbacterium sp.
GTCCGTATCGTTGCCGACATGACTAGCGAACGAGACACGAAATCCGGATTCTCCGCCGAAGAACGCGCCGCCATGAAGCAGCGCTCCGCCGAGCTGAAGGCGCAGAAGGGCGGCGGCTCGAAGAGCGCGAAGGCCGAGCGCGACCGGCAGGCCTGCCTCGACGCGATCGCCGCGCTGCCTGACGACGAGCGGGCGATGGCCGAGCGCATCCATGCGATCGTCACCGAGGTCGCACCGCACCTGCAGCCGAAGACCTGGTACGGCTTCCCCTCATACGCGCGCGACGGCAAGATCGTCGTCTTCTTCTCCCCCGCCTCGAAGTTCAAGACACGCTACTCATCGCTCGGATTCGAGGAAGCGGCGCAGCTGGACGACGGCGACATGTGGCCGGTCGGCTTCGCGCTCACGAAGGTCACCGATGCCGAGGCCGCCCGCATCACCGAGCTCGTGAAGCGCGCCGCCGGCTGAACCACGGCGTGCGAGGATGACCGCATGGCCCGCACGCCCACCGCACTGCTGAGCCCGGCCGACCGCGAGCGCCTCCGGGGGCTGCGCTTCATGAAGGGCGTGGCCCTGGGGGCGCTCCTCCTCATGGCGGTGGTCTTCGTCGTCGCCTTCGCGTTCGAGGACCGCGCCCCGTGGCTGTCGTACGTCCGCGCCGCCGCCGAAGGCGGCATGGTGGGCGCGCTGGCGGACTGGTTCGCAGTCACAGCGCTGTTCCGGCATCCCCTCGGCATCCCCATCCCGCACACCGCGATCATCCCCAAGCGCAAAGACGACATCGGGCGCACCCTCGGCGACTTCGTCGAGACGGAGTTCCTCTCCGGCCCGATCGTGCGCACGAAGCTGGAGTCCATGGAGGTGGCGGCCCGCCTGGGCGGGTGGCTCACGGTGCCCGCGAACGCGGCGCGCGTCGTCGAGGAGGGGTCGGCAATGGCCGCCGGCGTGCTGCGGGCGCTCAGCGACGACGAGGTGCAGGAGATCATCGCCGAGCTGGCCCGCGAGCACCTTCTGGTGCCGGACTGGGGCCCGCCGGCCGGCGCCTGGCTCGAGCGGGTGGTCACCGCCGGCGCCCACCACGGCGCGGTGGATCTGGCCGTCGACAGCATCGCGGCGTGGCTGCACGCCAACCGGATGTCCTTCGAAGGGCTCGTCTCCCGCCGCCTGCCCTCCTGGGTGCCCGGCATCGCCCAGCGCCTCGTCGACGACACCGTCTACAAGGAGGCCGTGAAGTTCGCCGACGCCGTGCGCGCCGACCCGGGGCATCCGGCCCGACGCGCTCTCGACGGCTACCTCGCCCGGCTCGCCGAGAACCTGCAGCAGGACCCCGCCACGATCGGCAAGCTCGAGGACGCCAAGCGCACAGTCTTCGACAGCCCGCGCGTGCGCGAGCTCGCGGCGCAGGCGTGGGAGGCCGCGAAGAACGGCCTGCTCACCGCGCTGGCCGACCCGGCGAGCGGACTGCGCCTGCGCGCGCAGGACGCGCTCGTGGAGATGGGCGGGCGCCTGCAGACGGATGCCGCGCTGCGCGCGCGGGTCGACACCTGGATCGCGGACTCCGCGTCCTTCCTCGTCGACCGCTACCGGCACGACATCGCGAGCATCATCACCGACACGGTGGAGCGGTGGGATCCCGACGAGACCACCCAGAAGATCGAGCTGCAGGTCGGGCGCGATCTGCAGTACATCCGGCTGAACGGCACCATCGTCGGCGCGCTCGCGGGAGTGGTCATCTACACCGTTGCGCATGCGCTGATCGGCTGAGCGGCTGATCGGGTGGTCGGGCCTGCGAGGACGAATGCGGCCCCGGGATGATTTCGGGGGCTACCTCGGGGCCGCATTCCACTCCCGTGCACGGCACGGGAGTCTGCCGTCGCGTTGTCCGCATCAGGGGGGCATCGGACGCGGGCGAGGGCTAATCACGGCCGCACACTCAGGCGGCGACCGGTCTCCTCCTTCGTACCGCACCGAGCACCGCCGCGTCCACACCATGACCGATATATCGGTTGATCCCTCCCGGGTCGCGGGACACCCGGTAGCGTCAGACCATGATCTTCCGGCGATGCCGTGCGGTGGCGGCATGATCGCGCTCGCGCTGGTCCGCCACGCCAAGTCGGACTGGGGCGACCCGCAGCTGGACGATCACGATCGGCCGCTGAACTCCCGCGGAAAGCGCGATGCGCCGCGCATGGCTCGCCGGCTCGCCGACTCGGGCTTCCGCCCGGAGGCGATCCTCGCGAGCACAGCGGCGCGCGCTGCAACGACGGCAGACTTCTTCAGCGGGCCGTTCGGCGTGCCCGTCGAGCTGCAGGAGCGCCTCTACGCGGCGCCGGCGACGGTGCTGCTGCGGGCGGCGGCCGAGCGAGCGGCCCGATCGGTGATCGTCGTGGCGCACGACCCCGGGATCTCGACGCTGGCCGCAGAGCTGTCCGGCGGCGGCATCGCCCGCATGCCGACGTGCGCTGTGGCCGTGTTCACCTGGTACGAATCCGACTGGGACGTCGCGACCTCGCTCGACCCCGCGTCGTGGACGTTCGCGGCCCCGCGCTGAGTCAGAGCCGCACGCCGTCGCGATAGACGGCCTCCACCAGCGGCACGCCGGGGCGGTAGGCCAGGTGCACCCGAGAGGGGGCATCGAGCACCACCAGATCCGCCCGCGCGCCCGGCGTGAGGACGCCGACATCGTCGCGGCGCAGTGCGCGCGCACCACCGGCCGTGGCCGCCCAGACGGCCTCGGCGGGCGTCATCCGCATCTCGCGCACCGCGAGGGCGATCATCAGCGGCATGGAGCTGGTGAAGCTCGAGCCCGGGTTGCAGTCGCTCGCGAGTGCGACCGTGACCCCGGCGTCGATCAGGCGCCGCGCGTCGGGATAGGGCTGGCGGGTGGAGAACTCGACTCCCGGCAGCAGGGTGGCCACGGTCTCGCTCCCGGCGAGGGCGGCGATGTCGGCGTCCTCGAGATAGGTGCAGTGGTCGACCGAGGCCGCCTGCAGCTCGACGGCCACGCGCACGCCCTCTCCCGGGCCGAGCTGGTTGCCGTGCACGCGCGGCAGCAGGCCCCGTTCGACGCCGGCGGCGAGGATGCGGCGGGCCTCCGCCGCGGTGAAGGCGCCGGTCTCGCAGAACACGTCGATCCATCGGCAGAACGGCGCGCATGCGTCGAGCATGTCGCCGCACACGAGGTCGACGTATTCGCCGCGCGCGTCCGCGTACTCGGCGGGAACCACGTGGGCACCGAGGAAGGTGACCTCCGGCGTCACCTCGGCGGCCAGTCGTGCCGCGCGCTCTTCGTCCTCGACGGTGAGCCCGTAGCCGGTCTTCACCTCGAACGTGGTCGTGCCCTGACGATGCAGCTCGTCGACGAAGCCGGCCAGGCGAGCCCGCAGCTGATCGTCGCTCGCCGCCCTCGTCGCGGCGACCGTCGTGCGTATGCCACCGGCGGCATACGGGCGGCCGGCCATGCGCGCGGCGAACTCCTCCGTGCGGTCGCCGCCGAAGACGAGGTGGGTGTGCGAGTCGACGAAGCCGGGGATGACGGCGCGCCCGCCCGCGTCGACGACCGACGCGCCGTCGTCGCGGGCGCGGCGCGCGGTCGTGTCGGAGCCGGAGCCCGCCCACACGACGAGGCCGCCGTCGATGAGCACGGCCGCGTCGGCGACCGTTCCGCACCGGTCACCCGCGTCGCCCAGAGCGGGGTCGTTGGTGGTGAGCTCGCCGATGCCGGTCAGCAGGATCATGCCGGACTCCTCTCCTCGCGGCGATGTGCGCGGCCGCCCACGATCACCGTACGCACATCTCCCGCCCGTGCCACGAGCGGCAGCTGGGCAAGCTCCGCGCCCGCCGTCCGCGCGGAGCGCGCGTCGAGCTCGACCCCGTCGAAGGCATCCCCGATGCGGAATCCCGCCGCCCCGGGCCGGCCGCCGGCCACCGCCTGCCACAGCTGCACCGGGGTGAACACGCCGCGGCGCTCCAGACGCAGTCGCTGATCCAGCTCCAGGCGCGCGGTCTCCTCCCAGGGGTCGGCGACCGCGTGCTGATCCGAC
>DASSYC010000005.1:0-14720 GCA_035703465.1 Microbacterium sp.
GGTCGGCCGCCATCGGCTCGACGATCATCCAGGTGCCGTCCGGAGCGACCGCCTCGCGCACGTGCCGGGCGGCACCCACCGGATCCCCCATGTCATGCAGGCTGTCGAACGTGGTCACGAGGTCGTAGCCGCGGCCGCCGAACGAGCGCGCGTCGGCCGCCTCGAACTCGATGCGCTCGGCGACGCCCGCCTCGGCGGCACGCTGACGGGCGGTCTCGATCGACGCCGCGTGCGCGTCCACCCCGACGAAGCGCGATGCGGGGAACGCCTGCGCCATCAGGATGGTGGATGCCCCGTGCCCGCACCCCACATCGGCCACGACCGCGCCCCGGGTCAGCTTGTCGACGACGCCCTCCAGCGCAGGCAGCCAGCCGGCCACGAGGTTCGCACGGTACCCGGGCAGGAAGAAGCGCTCGCAGCCGACGTGGACATCGCTGTTGTGGCTGCCCCATCCGAAGCCCGCCCCGGTGCGGGCGGCCTCGACGATCGTCGGCGCGTCCCGCGTGGTCCCCTCCACGAGCTGGAAGAACCCGGGCAGGAACACCGGGCTGGTCTCGTCGGCCAGCACCGCCGCATGCACCGGCGACAGGCTGAACCGCTGCGAGTCCGGGTCGTAGTCGAGGTACTGGCCGGCGGCCTGGGCGCGCAGCCACTCGCGCACGTAGCGCGCGTCGGCGCCGGTGCGCCGGGCGAGCTCGTCGGCGGTCGCGGGGCCGTCGTCGGCGAGCGCCCGGTAGAACCCGAGCTTGTCGCCCATGACGACGAGGGATGTGTTCAGCGATGCGCCGAGCTCGTCGACCGCACGCAGCACGAACGCCATCACGGCATCCATGTCGAGTGCGGTCGTCTCGCGCGTCGGGTCTGTGGTGGTCATCAGCTCTCTCCTTCACGCACGGGGGCAGCGACTCTGCCCTCCGCCGCGCGACCGGCAGCGGCCAGCCGCGACGATATGGATGCCGCGCCGGCCAGCAGCAGAGCGAGCACGAGCCCCAGGGCCGGCCAGCCGGCCCCGGCGATCACGACGCCCGACAGCGGTGCGCCGATGAGGTAGCCCAGCTGCATGCTGGCGGCGCGCACGGCTGACATCGACTCGGCCCGGTCGGGCTCCTGGGCCATGCCCAGCACGCTGCTCGCCGGGATCCGCACGCCGGCGGCGGCAGCGGCCAGGGCGAATGCGGTGGCGGCTGCTGCGATCCGGAGCCACCCCTCGGGCAGTGCTGCGGTGCCGAACAGTCCCAGTGTCGCCGCCGCGAGCAGCGCGCTGGAGGCGATGGCCACCGTGCGCGGTTCGCGCACCGCCGCCAGGCGTCCGCCCAGCAGCGAGGCGGCGACGAAGGCGCCCGCCCCCAGCGCCAGGAGCCAGCCGGTGGCCGTCTCGCCGACGCCGAGCCCCGCCACCAGGACCGCCCCGACGAAGGTGAGCGTGCTCGTCCATCCGATGTTCGCGAACGTCTCGGCGATGAGCCACCGGCGCGCGCGTCGGTGGCGCACGATCCAGGTGAGCGTGGCCGTGCGCGAGCCGGTCGCCAGGGCGGCGGAGCGCCCGCTCATCATGAGCACGGCGACGGCGAGCGCCGCCGGCACGGCGTGCGTGGCACGCCACGAGACCTGCTCGGTGAGGAAGCCGATGATCGGGATGCCGAGGGCCCATGCCCCGCCGGCTGCCGCCGTCACCCACCCCGCAGCCCGCGCCCGTGCGGCGCCGGAGAACCCGGCGAGGCCGGAGAATCCCGCGCTGAGCAGAGCGCCCACGGCGATGCCGACCAGCACGTGGGCGAGGAGGTAGGCGAGCACCCCGGCCGCGGTGGCGACCGCGACGGCTGCCGCCAGTGCGCTCAGCGCGCCGCCGGCGAGCACACGTCGCAGTCCGATCACCGGCAGGACGGTCAACAGCACCAGCGAGACCACCAGCGCCACACCGGCGGTGACGGTGCGCGCCTGGCCGATCACCGCGAGGCTGCTGCCGAGGTCGTCGGCCACGGCCACGATCGAGGGCGTCAGCACCATCAGCAGCGTCTGCGCCGCCGCGCTGGCCAGCGCCAGCGGCAGGATCGCGCCCCTTCCTGAACCCTCACCGTGCATCATGAGCGCCACGGTACGGACGACCCGTGGTCTCGCACATGAGGCTTACGCCCCATCTTCGCGCGGCGTGTGGCGCCGACTACCCAGCGTCAGCGCTCGCGGTGGCCCACGAGTGCGGCGGCCGCGGCCCGAGCCGAGCGGCCGGACAGACCCAGCTTCGCGTAGGCGTTGGCCAGATGCCGTTCGACCGTGCGCGGGCTCAGGTGCAGCGCCTCGCCGATCTGCTCGTTGCCGAGCCCCCGGGCCACCAGCTGCACCACCTCGCGCTCGCGGTCGCTGAGTGTGTCATCAGCGGCAGGCGGGGGCGGCGGGCCATCGCCCAGCAGCGCGGCGACGGCGTCGAAGAAGACGTCGAAGGCCGGCTCGCCCTCCAGCAGCACGTGGTCGGCGGTGTCCAGCGGAAGGAAGCGCGCACCGGGGATGCCCGCGGCCGCGAGCAGCCCCTCGTCGTACGGGCAGAGCACGTCGCCGCGACCGTGCGCCACGAGCGTCGGGGCCCGCACCGACGCGAGGTCGGCGATGACGTCGATGTGACCCCAGGCCTCGCGCAGCAGCGCCGCGGTCTCGGGCGATGTGGAGACGCGGCACAGCTCGTCGAACCAGCGGCGCTGCTCATCCGTGCCCTCCGGCACGAACAGGTCGGTGAACACGCGGCGGAACGCTGGTTCGCTGCGCCCCCACCCCACGCGGATCGCCTCCTGCAGCAGCGCGTCCTGTGCGAACTGGGCGGGGGTCAAGCCGCGCTTGTAGCGGCCCCGCGCATAACCGCCGCACAGCACCAGCGCCGACACCCGCTCGGGATGCCGTGCGGCGTACCGGATCGAGATCGACGCGCCCTGCGACAGCCCGAGGAGTGCGAAGCGGTCGAGCCCGGCGGCATCCACCACCGTCTCCAGGTCGGCGACGAGCGCATCCAGATCGAAGCGGGTCGTGTCGTGATCGGACAGACCGCATCCGCGCTGGTCGTAGCGGATCAGCCGGTGGCTGCGCGAGAGCACGCGCAGCCAGGGCTCCCACACCGGGCTGTGCAGGTCGTGCTCGAGGTGGGTGAGCCAGTTGGCCGTCTTGACCAGCGGCGGGCCGTGGCCGATCGACGACCACGCGACGCTCACGCCGTCGTCGGCTGTGCAGAACCGGATGACCTGCTCCATCGCCCACTCCTGGCTGAGAGCGTACTCGTGTCCGCCCCCGGCGGCGGGAGGCGTCAGGACTGGTGCGGATCGCCGAGCGCGGCGTAGATCGCCGCCGCCTCGGCGCGGTTGGCGGCCCCGACCTTCGCGAGGATCGCCGACACGTGCACGCTCGCCGTCTTCGGCGAGATGAACAGGCGCCTTCCGATCTCGGGGTTGGTGAGCCCCTGCGCGACGAGAGCGAGCACCTGCCGCTCGCGCGGTGTGAGAGCGGACACGGATGCCTCGCGCAGCGCGGCGGGAGCGGCATCCATCCCCGCGATCCGCATGTTCGCGCGCGACGCGAGCTGCTGCGCCCACCGTGCGACGACTGCGGCGCCTTGCGCACGCGCGTCGGCCACGATCTCCGTTGCCAGCGCCTCGGCTTCGTCGCGTCGACCGGCCGCGATGAGCGCCTCGGCGAGACGGAAGCGGGCGTAGTGGCGATAGCGGTGCGGGATGAAGCCCTCGCCGGCGACCTCGGCCGCGGCGCGCCAGGCGTCCGGGTCGGGGCCTTCGGCGCGCGCCCATTCCGCCTGCACCAGGGCGCGATATGCCGTGGAGGGCGCGTCGCGGCGCAGCGCGGCGACGAGCCGATCCACGTCGGCGCGCAGGGCGGTGGCACTCGCGGCGTCCCGTGCGTCCTGCGCCGCGGTGGCCACCGCCCGGGCGGCCGCGGGAAGAATGCGGCGCGACAGACCCGAGTCCTGCGTGAACGTGCCCTCGCCGAGCGTCGCCGCCCGTTCTATCGCGTCGGCCAGCAGCTGCGTGCGGGCGGCGGAGTCGGGCTCCGACTCGAGGCGGTTCAGCGCGAGTTCGGCGTCGACCTCCGCCCAGCCGATCTGCTCTTCGGGATCTTCGGCGAGGACGACGTCGAGGAAGCCGTGCGCGTCGCGGCGCAGCTGCGCGGCCTGCTCGCCGCGGTCATCCCAGCTCAGCGCCTGCGCACGGATCCGCACGGTGAAGGATTGGAACGGCGGCGTCGTCGTCAGGTGCGCACCTGCACGCCCCAGCACGCCGAGCGTGCTGGTCACATCGCCCTTCGCCGCGTGCGCCTCGCCGACGTTCGCGGCGATCATGGCGCCGATGCCGCGTTCCAGCCCGATGCGGGTGGCCCGCTGGATCCCGACGGTGCCGGCGGCGATCGCCTCGTCGTAGCGGCCGAGCCGCACGAGGATGTCGCTCTCGAAGAGCGCCGCATTCGCGACGGCGGGATTGTCCGAGGGGAGGGTCGTGATGCGGCGCACACTGTTCAGGGCGGCTTCGAGGTCGCCTGCGTCGGACGCGGCCCAGGCGAAGTGCGACGCCGCCGATGCCACCGCCTGCTCGTCGCCGGATCGCTCGGCGAGTGCGAGGGCCCGCCGGCCCAGCTCTCGCCGATCCTCGCTGGGGGCGAGGTCTGAGGTCGCCGCTGCCGCGAGCCCGGACAGCAGCCGCGCATGCGTGGCGAGGGATGCCGCATCGTCGCGGCCTTCGATCAGCGCGATGCCTGCTCGCGCCTCTTGGAGCGACTCGTGGTGGCGCGTGAGGTTGCTGAGCGAGATGAACGCGAGGAGGTGCAGGGCCGCCCGCGCGAGCACGTCGTCGTCGTCGACCCAGGTGCGCGCCTCCCGCGCGATGCGCAGCCCGCGTGCCGCCTCGCTCAGGTCGCGCCACTGCCCGCCGATCTCGATGGCCAGCTCGACGCGCCCGGTTCCCGCGCGTGCGTCGGCATCGCCGACCTGCGGCCACAGCTCGAGGAGCCGCTCGCCGAGCCGCACGGCCGCGGCGGGCGCCGCGCTCGCCTTCGCGTGGGCGTATGCGCTGACGGTCGCGTCGAACGCGCGCGGGACGTCGCGGGCCTGCATGCGATGCTCGGCCACCTCAGCGGCGAGCTCGGGCGCCGCGGCCAGCCCGGCGTCGAGCGCGTCGGCGTAGCGCGCGTGCAGCGCGGCGCGCTCGCTGGGAAGCAGCTCATCGTGCACTGTCTCCTGGATGAGGGCGTGGCGGAACGCGTAGCCGTCGCCGTCGGCCACGATCACCTGCGCCGCCAGCGCCTCGCGCAGGCCGCGGGTCAGCGTGCCGGAGTCGACGCCGGCGACCGTCTCGAGCAGGTCGTGCGGGACCCGCACGCCGCCCGCGGCGAGGGCGCTCATCGCCTCGCGGGCATCGGGACTGAGCCGCTCGACGCGGGCCAGGACGAGGTCGCGCAGCGTGTCGGGCAGCTCGGCGCCCCCGAGGGCAACGAGCTCTTCGACGAAGAACGGCACGCCGTCCGAGCGGGCGATGAGCTCGTCGATCTCCTCGCCCGAGACCGCCGCGCCCAGCTCGGTCACGAGCACGGCGGTGTCATCCCGCTTCAGGCGCTGCAGGTCGACCATGGCGACCGATCGGTTCCGCTCCAGCTCGGCGATCAGCGGGCGCAGCGGATGACCCCGCCCGACGTCGTCGGAGCGGTAGGTGAGGACGGTCGTCACATGCTCGCCCCGCAACGTGACGGCGAGGGTCCGCAGCAGCGCGATGGTCGCGGCATCCGCCCAGTGCAGGTCCTCGATGACGAGCACGAGGTGGAGGGTGCGACTGAGCTCCTCGACGACCTGCTCGACGGCCTCGGCCAGGATGTCGGCGCCGCGGGGGGCGCCGGCCGGCTCCGGGCCCAGATCGGGCAGCAGCGCCGACAGGCTCGCGAGCACCGACCGGGCCGCCGCCGCCCGGAACGCCTCATCGCCGACCCCGCGCCGCAGCTCGCGCAGCAGGCGCCGCACCGGCGTATACGCGGCGCCGATCTCCCCGATGTCGATGCACTGCCCGGTGGCCACCACGACCGGAGGGCCTCCTCGGGCCGCCGCGGCCTCGGTCAGCAGCTCCTGCACGATCCGCGTCTTGCCGATGCCCGCTTCGCCGCGCAGGACGACGATGGCCGGGTCACCGCCGCGTCCGGCGGCGAAGGCCTCGCGCAGCCGGCCGAGCTCGGCATCCCGGCCGATCATCGGTGCGCGCGAGGTCCCGCCGATCATCGCGCGTCGTCGAGTCGGGCACGCAGCCGGCGTGCGATTTCGGCCCGCGGCATCCGCCTCGGGAAGACCGCCACCACGAGCTCGTCGTGCGCGCGATCGCGGCCCGGACCCACGCCGAACCGGTCGGCGGCGCCGTCCAAGGCTGCCCGCAGCACGTCCAGCGCGACATCCTCGCCCCGCAGCAGCCGCCGCAGGACATGGTTGTGCACCGCGGTCACCAGTGCCGAGAACCCGACGGCGTCGACCGGGTCGATGCCGGGCAGTGCGCGACGGAGGTGGTCGTCGAAGATGCGCTCGTACCGGAACACCGTGACGATCTCGCGCTCGCGCAGCGCCGGCACGCGACGGACGATCTCGTAGCGGCGCCGGGCGATGACCGGGTCGGCGGCGAAGTGGCGGAAGACGTGCTCGGCGGCCTCGCACACCGCGGTGAAGGGGTCGTCGTGCGGGCTCTCATCGAGCAGCGTGCGCACCTCGTCGAGCAGCACCTCGTGGTCGGCGAAGACGACGTCCTCCTTGCCGCCGAACTGGCGGAAGAAAGTCGAGCGCGACACCGCCGCCGCACGGGCGATCTGATCGACCGACGTCGCTTCGAACCCCTGCTCGTGGAACAGCTCGAGCGCCGCAGAGATGACCGCGGTGCGGTCGGCGGCGGCAGGGGAGACGACGGCGCTCATGTCGCCTCGAGCCTACTCGTCCGCCCCGGGCTGCCGGTGGGCTGCGCGTCATAGGGTCGGGGGCGCTCAGACCCGGGTAGTAGGCTCATATGTCGGTCGAATCTCTCTCGACGTCAAGACATCTGCCCTCGAGCCTCATCGGAGGAATGCACGTGGATCTGTACGAGTACCAGGCCAGAGACCTCTTCGAGCAATATGGCGTACCGGTGCTCGCGGGCATCGTCGCCGACACCCCCGACGAGGCGCGGGCGGCCGCCGAGAAGCTGGGCGGCGTGGTCGTCGTCAAGGCGCAGGTCAAGACCGGGGGCCGCGGCAAGGCCGGCGGCGTGAAGGTCGCCAAGAACTCCGACGAGGCTTACGAGGCGGCCGCGGCCATCCTGGGTCTGGATATCAAGGGCCACGTCGTCAAGCGCGTGATGGTCGCCGCGGGCGCCGACATCGCGCGCGAGTTCTACTTCTCGGTGCTGTTGGACCGCGCGAACCGCTCGTACCTGGCGCTGGCCAGCGTCGAGGGCGGCATGGAGATCGAGCAGCTCGCCGTGGAGAAGCCCGAGGCGCTGGCTCGCGTCGAGGTCGACCCGCTCCAGGGGATCACCCCCGGCAAGGCGATCGAGATCGCCAAGGCCGCCAACTTCGACCCGGGCCTGGTCGAGAAGGTCGCCGACGTGCTGGTCAAGCTCTACGACGTGTACAAGGGCGAGGATGCCACCCTGGTCGAGGTCAACCCGCTGGTGCTGACCGGCGGCGGCGAGATCATCGCGCTGGACGGCAAGGTCACCCTCGACGAGAACGCCGAGTTCCGTCACCCCGGCCACGCGCGGCTCGAGGACAAGGCGGCCACGGATCCGCTGGAGGCCAAGGCCAAGGAGAACGACCTCAACTACGTCAAGCTCGACGGCGAGGTCGGCATCATCGGCAACGGCGCCGGCCTGGTCATGTCGACCCTCGACGTCGTCGCCTACGCCGGCGAGCGGCACGGAGGCGTCAAGCCCGCGAACTTCCTCGACATCGGCGGCGGCGCCTCGGCCGAAGTCATGGCCGCGGGGCTCGATGTCATCCTCGGCGATTCGCAGGTCAAGTCGGTGTTCGTCAACGTCTTCGGCGGCATCACCGCCTGCGACGCCGTCGCCAAGGGCATCGTCGGCGCTCTCGCCGAGCTCGGCGCCACCGCCTCCAAGCCGCTGGTGGTGCGCCTGGACGGCAACCGCGTCGAGGAGGGCCGCCGGATCCTCGCCGATGCGAACCACCCGCTCGTCACACTCGCCGCCACGATGGACGAGGGCGCCGACAAGGCCGCCGAGCTCGCCGCATCCGCCGCCTGACCCTTCGACGCGACCGAAAAGGAACAGCATGTCGATCTATCTCAACAAGGACTCCAAGGTCATCGTCCAGGGCATCACGGGCGGCGAGGGCACCAAGCACACCGCCCTGATGCTGAAGGCCGGCACGCAGGTCGTCGGCGGCGTCAACGCGCGCAAGGCCGGCACGACCGTACTCCACAAGGACCAGGACGGCTCGGATGTCGAGCTGCCCGTGTTCGCATCGGTCGCCGAGGCGATCGAGAAGACGGGTGCGGACGTCTCGATCGCATTCGTCCCGCCGGCGTTCACGAAGGACGCCATGATCGAGGCGATCGACACCGAGATCCCGCTGCTCGTGGTCATCACCGAGGGCGTCCCGGTCGGCGACACCGCCGAGGCGTGGGCCTACGCGAAGAGCAAGGGCGGCAAGACCCGCATCATCGGCCCGAACTGCCCCGGCATCATCACGCCCGGCGAGGCGCTCGTGGGCATCACGCCGGCCAACATCACCGGCAAGGGCCCGATCGGGCTGGTGTCGAAGTCGGGCACGCTGACCTACCAGATGATGTACGAGCTGCGTGACCTGGGCTTCTCCACAGCCATCGGCATCGGCGGCGACCCGGTCATCGGCACCACCCACATCGACACGCTTGAGGCGTTCGAAGCCGACCCCGAGACGAAGGCGATCGTCATGATCGGCGAGATCGGCGGTGACGCCGAGGAGCGCGCGGCCGACTACATCAAGGCGAACGTCACCAAGCCCGTCGTGGGCTACGTCGCCGGGTTCACCGCCCCGGAGGGCAAGACCATGGGCCACGCCGGCGCCATCGTGTCCGGCTCGGCCGGCACCGCGCAGGCCAAGAAGGAGGCCCTCGAGGCCGCCGGTGTGAAGGTCGGCAAGACGCCGTCCGAGACGGCGGACCTCATGCGGGAGATCATCGAGGCGCTCTGACCCGCGTCTCACCGCGCTTCGCGGTTCCCGACCCTGTCGAACGGCGCCCGAAGACCGCGGCTGCCGCACCCCCGTAGACTCGACGGGGGAGGCGGGGGAGGTCTGGGATGCCGCAGCTCGCCGCGTCGCGCCGCGGACTGTTTCCCTGGCGCCCGTGGGACTTCGTGCTCGCCGCGGTGGGGGCGCTCGCGGCGACGGCGCTGATCGTCGTCGCCCTGGTGATCGCCGTGCCCCCGGTATCGGCCAACCTCTCCAGCGAGGTCTCGGATGGGGCGACCTCGGTGCCGATCGGCGACGGGCAGTCATCCGTCGTCGTCCCCGAGGGCTGGATCGTCCAGCGCGACGGCGGTGCGGTGATCGCCCGCACGCCCGACGGCGGTCTTACGGCACGGCTCGCGGCCGCGGAGGGTGACGCGCGCGCGGTTCTGCAGGAGCTGCTCGAGTCGGGTGATGACTCCGGTGCGTCCGCCCAGATCCGCGCGGAGACGCTCGCAAGCGGACAGCACGCGCTCCACGCCGATGGGCCGGACGGCGCCGTGTACGCCGTCATCGGCGACACGGCGCTGGTGACCGTCGTGGCGACGGCCGGCGCGGACCACCGACCGGCGCTGGGCATGCTGTTCGAGGGGGTGCGGCCGTGAAGCGGCTGACCGCGGCATCCCTCCTCCTCGGCACCGCCCTCGTCGTGACCGGCTGCGCGCCCGCGGTGGACCCGGGCTGGACCCCGCCGACCTGGCCGGCGGCCCAGGTGCAGGTGCTCGCCGCCGCGCCGGCGCCGCTCGATGCCACGACGCTGCCGCTGACGCCGCAGCGGATCAGCAGTTCCGGCGTACAGGCGCGCATGGCCTACCTGCCCGGCACCGCCGGTGCCGCCAAGGCCTTCAACTCGCGCATCGACGGGCTCGTGCGCACCGCCGCCGGGAACTCGTACGAGCCGGCGGTCGGGGTGCAGGGTGCGGGGCTGGGCGATCGGGGATGCGTGCAGGGCTCCACGCTGCGACCCGCCGCCGAGGTGCTCGCCGATCCGGTCCTGGGCCCGGGCGACGGGGTCGCCGTGGTGTGCGATGTCGTCTTCGCCGGCGGCGATGTGCTCGGGCAGCGGGTCCGCGTGGTCGCCGGCACCGCCGACGCCATCGCCGCCGACACGTCGACCGTGCTCTACGTCGACACGGCCTCCGGCGAGGTCGCCGACGGCGCGGGGCTGTGGGCGGACGGCGCGGGCGTCACGCTGCGCGACGATGTCGTCGAGGCCATCCGCCGCGACGCCGGCGCGCTCGGCCTCGCGCCGATCGCGCCTCCCGACGAGGCGCAGGCGGCGCTGATCGCGGCAGGGCTCGCCGACACGGTGCCCGGTGCCGACGGCGGTCTCGTCTTCACGCTGCCGGCCGGGTTCAGCACCCCCGAGCTCGTCGATCTCGGGGTCGCCGCCACGCCCGAGCCGCTCGTGATCGAGGTGCCCGGGAATCTGGTGGCCGAGCTCGGCTCGCCGTTCGGGCAGCGGATCGCCGAGGCATCCGGATCCCCCTACACCGGGCCCGCCGCCGTGCCCGCCGGCCGGGACTGGGTGGACTGCACCCTGCTGCCGTGCGTCGCGCTGACCTACGACGACGGACCGTCGAACCTGACGGGGCGCCTGCTCGACGAGTATGCCGAGGCGCACGCGGCCGCCACGTTCTTCATGCTCGGACAGTACGCATCGCGCAACCCGGACATGGTGCGGCGGGTGGCCGCCGAGGGGCACGTCATCGGGTCGCACACGTGGGATCACCCGTCGCTGCCGGGCCTGGACGACGCCGAGATCAGCCGGCAGCTGACCCGCACCCGCAGCGTGCTGCGGGAGCTGAGCGGCCAGGCGGTGGCGACGTTCCGGCCGCCGTACGGCGAGTACAACGCCCGGGTGCTCTCGGCGGCGGGGCAGCCGGCGATCCTGTGGTCGGTCGACACGCGCGACTGGGCGGGGCCGGCCGACGACGTGCTGCTGACGCGAGCGATCGACGAGCCGAACCCGGGCGGAATCGTGCTGTTCCACGACACCCACGAGCGCTCGGTGCGGCTCGCTCCGGCGATCATCGCAGGGCTGCGTGACCGCGGCTTCACCCCGGTGACCATCACCCAGCTGTTCGACGGCACGCTGCCGACGTCCGGCGCGTGGCGTTCGGCGGGTTGACGGGCTCCACGACTGAAGCCGGTGCCCCGGACCGGTCGTAGGCTGGGAGGATGGCGCTGACAGGTGAGTACAGACCGGGCACGTCCGATTGGGCCCGTGAGCAGGCAGAGCAGTTCGAGGCATCCGCCGGTGCCGAGGCGAACCTGCTGCGCGGGAAGCCGATCATCGTGCTGACCACGGTGGGGGCGAAGACGGGCGCCCTGCGCAAGACCGCCCTGATGCGGGTGGAGCACGACGGCCGCTACGCCGTCGTCGCCTCGCGCGGCGGCGCGCCGCTCGAGCCGAAGTGGGCCGGCAACATGCGCCGCAACCCGCACGTCGAGCTGCAGGACGGCGCCGCGAAACGCGACTACACCGCCCGCGAGCTCAGCGGCGCCGAGCGCGCCGAATGGTGGGACCGCGCCGTCGAGGCGTGGCCCGATTACGCGAACTACGCGACCAAGACCACGCGGCTCATCGCCGTGTTCCTGCTCGAGCCCCGCTGAGTCAGGCCACCATCGCCTCGATCGGGCCGCGCATGAAGAAGATCACGAAGCCGATCGCGACGATCCACAGCAGCGGACTGACCTTCCTGGCCCGGCCCGACAGGGCGTGGATGACGACCCAGCTGATGAACCCGGCGCCGATGCCGTTGGCGATCGAGTAGGTCAGCGGCATCACCGTCACCGTCAGGAACACCGGCAGCAGCACCCGGAAGTCGGTCAGGTCGATGTTCTTGATCTGCGCCATCATCATCGCGCCCACGATCACCAGGGCGGCGCCGGCGACCTCGGTCGGCACGATCGAGGTCAACGGTGTGAAGAACATCGCCAGCAGGAACACCACGCCGGTCACGACGTTCGCAAAGCCCGTGCGGGCCCCTTCGCCGATGCCCGCACCCGACTCGATGAACACGGTGTTCGACGACGACGAGCTCATGCCTCCCGCGATCGCGCCGACGCCCTCGACGACCAGCGACGACTTGATGCGCGGGAAGTCGCCGCGCTCGTCGGCGAGCCCGGCCTCCTTGGCCAGGCCGGTCATGGTGCCCATGGCGTCGAAGAAGTTCGAGAACACCAGGGTGAACACGAGCATGATCAGGGTGACGATGCTCACCTTCGCCAGGTCGAACCCGAAGTCGACGGCGCCGAGCAGGCTCAGGTCGGGCACGGAGATCGGCGACCCCTGCAGGGCGGGAATGGTCAGGCCCCACCCGCCGGGGCTGTCCACGGCCGAGCCGAGGTGCCAGATCGCCTCGGCGATGACCGCGAGCACCGTGCCGACCACGAGCCCGATGAGCATGCCGCCCTTGACCTTCAGGGCGATGAGGATGGCGGTCAGCAGCAGCGTGATGGCGAACAGCAGCGTCGGGATCGTCGCGACCGAGCCGTCCACGCCCAGCCCCACCGGCGGGGATGCGGCCCCCGTGGAGGTGACGAACCCGGAGTTCACGAACCCGATGAAGGCGATGAACAGCCCGATGGCGACCGTGATCGCGATCTTCAGCTGCAGCGGAACGGCGTCGAAGATCATCTTGCGCAGCCCGGTCGCCGACAGCAGCACGATGATCGCGCCGTTGATCACCACCAGCGCCATCGCCTCGGGCCAGGTCACCTCGCCGATGACGCTGAAGGCGAGGAACGCGTTGATCCCCAGCCCCGCGGCGAACGCGAACGGCAGGCGCGAGACGAGGCCGAACAGGATCGTCATGACCCCCGCCGTCAGGGCGGTGGCTGCACCCACGGCGGCGAACGACAGCTCGTTGCCGGCGATGTCGGGCTTGCCGGAGAGGATGATCGGGTTCAGCACGACGATGTACGCCATCGTGACGAACGTGACCAGCCCTCCGCGCACCTCCGTTCCGATCGTCGAGCCGCGCTTCGTGATCTCGAAGTAGCGGTCCAGTGCGTTGCGCGGCTGAGGCTCGGTCTCCTCGGGGGCGACGGTCTCTTGGGTGGTCATAGGTCTCCTCGGACATACGGGAAGGCGGGCATTCAGGAAGTTCCCAGGGAAGGCTATCGTCCCGAGGGCCGGCGCGCACGAAGATCAGGGATGCCGGGGCCCCTGCGTGCCCGTCGGTCGCCCGGCCGCACCGCTTATAGGGTCGATACCGCCCATGCACCGCCTTCTCGTCGCCCTGCTCTCCGCCCTCGATGCCGCCATCGCGGCCGCCGCGGCGCTGGCGGCCGCCCTGGCTCCGCTCACGGTGCTCTGGGTGTTCGGCATCGCCCGTCCCGACTGGGGCGCGCTGTGGGAGGCGTCGGCCGCGATCTGGCAGCTCGGCAACCTCGTCCCGCTGCCGCTCACGCTGCCGGACGCGTTCATCGTGCAGACCGGCATCCCGGTCGATGCCGCATCGTTCACGCTCTCGCTCGCCCCGCTCGGCTTCGCCGCCTTCACCGCGATCTTCGCCGGCCGCTCGGGTGCCCGAGCGGCCGGAGCGGGTGCGTGGATCACCGGCGTGCTCGCCGGCACCGTCGTCTTCGCCGCACTCGCGGCCCTCGTCGCGCTGACCGCGCGCAGCGCGGTCGTGCACCCCCGCCTGTGGCAGGCGGTGCTGCTGCCCGCCCTCGTCTATGGGATGTCGGGGCTCGTCGGCGCCCTCATCGCCGCCTGGCGACGAGGCGGGCTGTCCCCGCTGCGCGAGCGGGTCGCGGCGTGGCGCGGAGAGTGGCCGGCTGTCCCAGGGCTGATCGTGCGCGGCACCGCCGTGGCACTGAGCGCGCTCATCGGGCTCGGCGCCCTCGCGCTGGCCGTCGCCCTCATCGGCCGTGCCCCGCAGGTCATCGCGCTGTACGAGAGCGCGCAGGTCGACGCGCTGGGCGCGACGCTGGTGACGCTGGGCCAGCTCGTGTACCTGCCGACCCTCGTGGTGTGGGGGCTCGCCTGGGTCGCGGGCCCCGGCTTCGCCCTGGGAGCCGGCACCGCGGTGTCGCCGGCGGGCACGCAGGTCGGGGTGATTCCCGGCATCCCGGTCCTGGGGGCGATGCCGGAGTCGATCTCGCCCTGGCTGCTGCTCGTGCTGCTGCTGCCGGTGGCCGCCGGCGCCCTGGCCGGATGGGTCATGCGTTCGCGGCTCCGCGGCGACGCGGTGCTCCCGCGCGTCGTGCTCACCGTCTCGGTCGCGGTGCTCGCCGCTGCCGGAGCCGCCCTGCTGGCGGCGGTCGCCTCGGGCTCGCTCGGCCCCGGCCGCCTTGCCCATATCGGTCCCGAGCCCGGCCCGGTCGCCCTCGCGGTGGGCCTGGAGGTGCTGGTGGGCGCCGGCATCCTGCTGCTGTCACCGGCCCGCCGGCCGGCCCTCGCCGCGAGCCCAGTGGAGGCGCCGGACGAGGCTGAGCAGGCCGCGGAGCCGGGTGCCTCGGGCCCGTAGACTGGGCGGGTGCTGTCGGTCGCCGTC
>DASSYC010000067.1:0-6823 GCA_035703465.1 Microbacterium sp.
GGCCCGTTCGGATCGGAGGCGAACCAGTCGGGTGCACTGTGACCGAAGACGTTCAGACGCCTGCGGAACACGAACACCCGCAGGTCGGCGAGCGGGAGCGCCGGCGGCATGGTCGACGCGAGCGGTTCGGTCCAGCTGACGTGCGTGCGGCCCTCGGTCGCCTCGACCTCGATCGCGGCGACCCGGCGGATCTCCCACGGGCTCGTGAGCGTGGTGCCCGTGAACAAGAGCGTGTCGCCCGCCGAGAGCGCGAGTGCCGTGCCGGCGAACCAGATCTCCTGGGGCCCCGCGACCGCAGGGAACGCGACGGTCCGCGCGACCGGCAGCGCGTTCCACTCGGGGCGCGCTTCGATCTGCTCGACCGTCTCGAACGTCTGCGGCTGCTCGTCGGGCCCCGGGATGCTCTGGACGCGCAGCCCGACGGGCAGCGTGAGGGTCGTCGGCACGGTGGCCGGCGCGATGCCCGGATCTTTCATCGGCGCGGGCAGCGGCGCGGGCGGCCTCTCGAGCGAGAACGCGAGCACCGTCTCGGCGGCGGCGCCCCGCCCGAGGCGGTAGGCGACGAGGGCGCCGAGCTCCTGCAGCGACGTGCGGTCGGTCGCCGTGCCGAGGTACGCCTCGTTCGCGAGGCGCTCGCTGTAGAAGGTGAGGATGTCGGCGGTCACGGCGAACGCGTCGAGCAGGGCGATCGTCGCGTCATCCGCATCGCGCGTGCGCAGCCCCCGCAGGGCGGGACGCGCCTCGTGCGGCTGCGGCGCGACCGTCGCCGGCGAGACGGGCTCGAGCCGGGGGCTCGTGTCGCGCGAGAGACCGGCGATCATCGCCGAGAGGAAATCGCCGTGCGTGCCGGAGCGGTACCGGATCGACGGCAGACCCGGACGATTGCCGATCGGGAGCGGCGGTGCGGCCGCGGCGCGGCACGCGGCGCACCCGCACGCGGAGTGGCCGGTCATGATCCACCTCCGAAGCTCAGCTCGAGCACGCCGCGCTCGGGGAAGCTCGGGTCGTCGTCGAGGCGCGCGATCTCCAGGCGCCCCATCGGGATGACGCCTGTCTCGATGCCGCTCGACCACGGCTCGTGCCGGCGCTGGAACACGACCACGTCCACCGAGTCGACGCCCGCCACGGAGTGGACCGCCGCGAGGATCGACGACAGGTAGACCGGCTGGCCGAATGTGAAGCGATCGGGGTGGAAGAGCCCGAGCCGCCCGTCGGCGAGCACCGCGTCGGAGAGCACGGCCTGCAGATCGCGGGCGACCGCCGAGCGGTGATGGCGGTGCTCGACGCAGACGTCGAGGGAGACGTCGAGCGGCACGAACACGGGTCCGTTCACCTCGAGGTCGTAGCCGGCCATGCGGTAGCGCTCGAGGCGCGCGCGCAGGCCGGCCTCGAACGGCGCGTCGACGGGCCGGCCGCCGCGCCGGTCGGCCGTGACGAACACCGTGTGCCACGAGCCTGTCCAGCGGAACGTCGCCTCGGCCTTCGCGACGCCGGGGTGCCGCTCCGCCTTCGCGACGTAGTCGGATGCCGTCACCGCCCGCTCCTGGATCGACAGCGTCGCGGGCGCGTCCCGCCGGATCTCGTCGCCCGTCTCGGCCTCGATGCCGCCGAACGCCGCGAGCGGGTTGACCACGCCGACGATGTCGGGCTCGTCCGACACGACGTAGGCGAGGCTCTCGCGCCCGATGTTGCCCGCGACGCCGTTGCCCACGCGGTATATCGCGCGGAACTCCGTTCCCTCAAGAGGCCGCACGCCGTGCTCGTCGTCGCCGAAGCGCAGCAGCACCGTGCCGTCGTGCTCCTGCTCGACGACGAACGCGCGGTGCTCGCCGTCGCTGGAGATGAGGTCGGGCCGGGGTTCCCAGTCGTGCTGCGCCGTGCTCGGCTCGGTGCCGGTCAGCGCGACGGCGGGGATCGCCTCGCGCGGGTCCGAATCGCGCGCGGCCGACGCAGACTCCCACTCCTCGAGCACCTGCAGCGTGCCGAGGGGCTCTTCGCGCAGGAGCCATGCGCGGCCCCCGAAGCTCAGGGAGTGGAGCGTCCCCGAGCCGCGCAGGATCGCTTCGTCGCCGATCTCGGCGATGCCGGCCGCCGCGAACAGGGCCTGCAGCTCGTTCTTCGAGGCGCTGCCCTGCAGCTCGGCCCGCAGGGTCGCGGAAAGCGGCGCCGTCGCGAGCACTTCGCGCTCGCGGGCGAGGGCGCGCGTGAGCGGCATGAGCCGCAGCGACGGGCGGCAGCGGGCGCGAACCCGCTCGCCGGCGTCGTCGCAGTCGATCGCCGCGCGCCCGAGCCGCGACACCGGCACCGCGCCGATGCGCTCGCCCGTGCCATCGTCGCCGGCGACGTCGGCGCCGTGATCGGCGAGCACGATGTTGCCCCACGCGGTCGCCGTCTCGATTCCGTCGACCGCGAGGCACAGGGCGGCGGGCAGGGCGTCGTCGTCGTGCCAGCGGATCTCGGTGACGTCTTCGACGCCGCCGTCGAACAGGGTGCCCGACGGATCGGTCGACGAGCGCACTTCGATGAGCCGCACGGGGAACCGGCGGGCGGGATCGGCGTCGGCCGCGATCCGCGTCGAGGGCGACACCGTCTCGGCGAGCACGAGCACCTCGCCGGCCCGCAGCTTGGGGTGCGCGCCGCGCAGCGTGGCCGACGTCGAACCTGACCGGAGCGTCGCGTCGAGGCGGCCCCATGTCCAGAACGACAGCTCGGCGAGGTCGCGGTCCAGGAGCGCGGAGTGGACGGTCTGGAACTCGAGCGCATGCGCGCCGACGACCCGCGCGGCCTCGGGGGTGTCGTCTTCGAGCCGCTGGTCGGCGACGTCCGGCACGCGCGTGAGCAGTCGTGCGTGCGGGGGCAGAGGCACGTCGGCGGCGTTCTCGGCCACGAGGATCCGCGCCCACACGCGCGCGTTGGCGCCGTCGTGGACCCGGTAGTCGACGAGGCGCGCGTGGCGCCGCAGCGAGACGCGGCTGCGGGCGGTGCCGAGGTAGGCCTCGGTGGCCACCGCATCCTGCCGGTACGACAGCTCATCGGCGGCATACGCCAGCAGCTCGACGAGCATGACCCCCACGTCGGCCGACGACCGCTCGGTCCAACCGGGCGCGAGCAGCGCCATCCGCTCCAGCATGACGCGGCGGAACCCCTGGTAGTCCTTCGCGAGGTAGTCGATGGGCGGCGGGTGGTGCACGCCCGGCGGGCACGTGCAGGGCTGGGCGCAGTCGAGGTCGCTCGGGCACTCGACCTTGAACGAGAACGGCACGGCGGCCAGGAGCGGGTCGAACCCCGTCGGCGGGTCGTCGGTGCCCGGCGTGCGCACGCGCAGCGTGTAGAGCGAGAAGTCGCCCCACCTGTTCGTGCGCACGACGACCAGGGTCGCGGGGTCGTCGTATCCGGCGATGAGATCGAGCTCGGGGCCGGCGAGGCTCGTGCCCGGTTTGGCCCATTCGATCTCGATGGGGCGGATGCGCTCGCCGCCCTCGATCGCGATCCACGTGCGGTCCAGGCCCGCAGGCACGGGCAGCAGCAGGCGGACGACGAGCGTCCGCTGGCGCAGTGCGTCGACGGGCTCGTCGTGATCGCGCACCTCGAGGAACTCGATGCCGTTGAGAAGCCCTGCGAGCTTCACGGCGATGAGCCGCCGCTGGTCGCCGCACGTGAAGCACGTCATGGCGACACCCCCGGCGGCGTGCGGAACGCCTGCACCTCGTGCGAGCCGGTCGCGCGCACGACGTAGGCGATCGTCGCGACGAGGGCGGCGTCGCGCGCCTCGACCTCGACCGACTCGATCGCGATGATGTCGGCGAGCTCGCGCTCCAGCGAGGCCTGGATGAGGAACTGCGACGCCGCGGCGGCCTCCGCCCCGCCCGGTGCGAACACCTGCGCGAGCAGCCCCGCGCCGAACTCGGGGCGCATGACGCGCTCGCCCGGGGTCGTGAGCAGCACCTGCTCGATGAGGTCGCGCACGTGCTCGTCGCGGCCTGTCGTCGCCGTCCGGCCCGTGCCGTCCACGGCCCACGGGAAGTCGAGGGTTCCGCTCACGTCGCCACCGCCCTCGGCTGCACGGCGGTCGGCAGGAGGGGCGAGCCCGTGGCCACAGCGACCGACGAACCGGTCGCGATCGCGACGGGAACACCGCCGGCCTGCACGCGCACGGCCCCGACGATCCACTGTCCGCTCACGTCGAACGGACCCGACGACGTCGAGAGGGAGCATCCCGCGACGGCGTACTGCGTCGCGAGCGTCACGACCGGTGCGCCCATGACGAGCACGCGCGGGAAGGGCGAGACGGCGGTCGCCACCCCGCCGTGCGCGCAGAGCACCGACGAAGCCTGAGTGAGGATCGGTCCCGGCATCCTGGCCTCCTATGTCACCGTCAGGGCGCCCGCGTTGATGCTGACGGTCGGCCCGACCATCGAGATCACGGCGCCCTTGCCGTTGCTGATCGTGATGCCGACGTCGCTGACCGAGATCATGGCGCCGGTCGTCGTCTTGATGAGGATGCCGCCGGTCGGCCCCGGCGTGTCGCTGATGGTGATCGAGTGGGCCAGCTGCGTCTGGAACGTGAAGCCGGAGACCCCCGGCGGCACGATGCGCGCTGCCGCGGGGACGTCGGCGGGGGAGTAGAACCCCCCGACCCACACGGGGTAGTCGGGGTTGCCGCCCTCGAACTCGACCCACACCCCCGACCCGATCGCGGGCACCGTGAACACCCCCGTCTGCGTGCCCGTGACGGGAAGGCACGGCATCGCCCATGAACTCGGCGGCAGGCCGATCGACGGCACGAGCACCTGGATGCGGCCCTGCTGCATCGGGTCGACGTTGTTGACGCACGTGCCCCGGAACAGGCCGAAATGCGTCTTCGTCGCGATGAGCGTGTCAGTGTCGGTCATACGGGCACCTCCGGAACAGTCGAGAGCAGGGCGTTGCGTGCGAGTGTGAACGACTGCGTGTAGCTGCCCCGCGCGATCTTGTGGGTGACGCGGCTCACGTAGTACAGGCCGTTGAACGCCTCGCCCGCGCCGCGCACGCCGACGAGGCCGCGCGACTTGAGGATGTGCCCGTAGCGGGCGACGTCGAGCTGTCCTGTGCCGGTGACCATGTCGTCGTGCTGGCCGGCGTAGGCGATGCCCTTCATGATCGCGGCGGGGGCGCTCATCTTCGCGGTGCCGGGCAGGAACGTGAGCTTCGGGGGGAGCGGCGGAACGACCCCGAGCATGGGCCGCAGCGGGTTGATGTCGGGGATCGGGATGGGGATCGGTGCCTTGCTCCACGGCTCGTGCACGGTCACGACCGGCAGCTCCTTCGCCTCCTTGTTCAGGGTGAACGAAATCCCCGTGACGTTGTCGTGCGGACCGTCGAGGCCGCCGTCGAGCGCGCGCTGCGGGATGCCGAGCCGCACCTCGGGCCCCCAGTAGGCCTTGCTCACGCCGGGGAGGGGTCCGGGGTCGATGTAGAACACGTAGCCGGCCTCGTGCGCGAGGTTCTTGAGGTACGCGTAGTCGCTGCCCTGATGCCGGGGGATCTTCTCGGTCGGCAGTGGCGGCTCTTCGATGAGCGCGGGGATGACGAGCGGCGCGATGCCGAGGACCGCGTACTTGGCGAGGATGGCGAGGGTGCGCACGGCGGAGGGCATGGCCGGGTAGGGGATGCCGTCGAGCTCGATGATGTCCATGACGGCCGTGAGGTCCTTGCCCTTGACACGCAGCTCGGCGGTCGGGCCGTCGGTCTTGAACTCGTGGTCGGTCATCACGCCGTCGGCGAGCACCTCGGTCGTGCCCCCGATGGTCACCGCGAGGACGATGCGGAAGAGGGGCACCGAGACCCCGCCCGTCAGCAGGAAGAGGGTCGACAGCGGCGATTTCTTCGGCACGGCGAAGACGAGCTCGAACCCGCTCTGGGTGTCGCCCGACCCGGTTTCGATCGTCACCTCGCGCAGCGCCTCGACGAGCGCCTGGGGCGCGGGCAGGGCGATCGCGGGACCCGCGTAGAGGTGCAGCCGCACCGGCTGCGAGGGCAGCTCAGACATCAGCCCCCCTCATGTCGGCCGGCAGGGTCACGCGCAGCGCACGGCCCGGCGGCTCGGTCATGCCGACAGGATCGATGACCCCGTTCGCGTCGGCGAGCCGCCACCACAGCTCGGCGTCGCCGAGGTGGCGCGCCGCGAGCAGGTCGCGCCGGTCGCCCTCGACGCAGCGCACGTCGTAGAGGGTGCTGAAACGCTCGGGCCGGGGGACGAGCCGCCGCCGCAGGAACGCGACGGGCACGGATTCGACGCCCGGCTCGGTCTCGGGCACGTGGTGGGCGATGCCCACGCCGGCGTAGCGGCTCGTCGCCGGCAGCGAGAGCTGCGGCACGACGCCCGCCGAGAGCAGCTGCTGGAGCGGATCGGCCATGTCACAGCTCCTTCACGCCGAGGGCGGAGAGGGGGGCGGAGCCCGCCCTGCCGGCGAGCATCTCGCGCGAGCGCAGGTGGGCCATGAACAGCTGCCCGCCACGGTGGTCGAACCCGAGGTCGTCGACCGTCAGCACACGCATCCCCAGCGAGACCGTGGCCCGGATCGGGTTGAGGTTCGCGTCGAACGCGTCCTCCGTGATCGACAGGTCGGTGATGCGCACCGGCACGACGCGGTTCGGGCCCCAGACGAACAGCAGCAGCGGCGTCTCGATGGGCAGCACCTCGAGCGTGCCGCCGCGTGCGATCGAGTCGTTGCCCTGCAGCGCCTCGCTCGTGGGCTGCACGAGCAGTTCGAGGGCCGCCAGTTCGGGATGGATGCCGAGGTCGGCCGCCGTCCTGTTCTGGTCGGGATGCTCGAGGCGGTCG
>DASSYC010000073.1:0-28734 GCA_035703465.1 Microbacterium sp.
CGTCACGGCGCGCGCGGCATCCACCAGTCCCGAGCCGTAGAGCACCGGCGACTGCTCCGAAGACAGCCGCGCGGTCGCGGTGATCCGGTTGATGACGTTGCCGGCGTCCAGGTCGGGATGCGCGGCGCGCACGAGCGCGGCGATGCCGGCCACGATCGGGGCCGCGCCGCTGGTGCCCCGCCACTCCACGAGACGCCCGTCGGGCGAGACGCCCAGCAGCTGCTCGCTGGGAGCGGAGACGCCGATGGTGATGCCCTGGGTGGATGCCTCGACGCTCGCCCGTCCGGCGCGGTCGACGCCTGCGACGGTCAGCACGCCCGGGATCGTCGCGGGGGCGCCCACCCGGGTTGTGCCGCTTCCGCGGTTGCCCGCCGCGACCACCACGACGACATCGTGATCGAAGGCGTACAGGAATGCGTCGTCCCAGCTCGGATCCCAGTCGGGGGTGTTGGTCGTGAGCGACAGGTTGATGATGTCGGCGCCGTTGTCGACCGCCCACACCATCGCCTCGGCGATCTGCTCGGCGAACGAGCGCGTCGCCGAGGCGCCGAATCCGACCGAGACCGACAGCAGCTTCGCCTCGGGCGCGACGCCGAGCATGCCCGCCCCGGCTCCGGTGCCGCGCGATGCGGCGAGCGATGCCACCCAGCTGCCGTGATCGCGATCGACCGCGCCCACGGGCTTGCGCCCGTCGGGGGCGCCGATGCCCGACACATCGTGACCGCCGGCGACCGCGCCGTCGAACTCCACGGGACCCTTGGCGACACCGGTGTCGATGATCGCGATGGTGACACCCTCGCCCCGGGTCGTCTGCCAGGCGTCGCGGATGCCGTAGTCGTCCAGCCAGTACTCGGCCGCCTGCACCGGGTCGTCGGCGGGTTCCTCGATCGCCGCCAGCGCGGGAGTGGCACCCAGTGCGATTGTGCCCACTGCGATGGTGCCCAGTGCGACGGCGGCGAACGTCGCCGCGGCGGCGACCCGCAGCATCCGTCCCGCCCTCATGCGGCGTCTCCCGGGGCTGCGCACTCGCACCGCGACGGCGACCACACCGACCGCGCGAGCGCCTCGTCCCCGATCGGGTTCACGCCGGGTCCGGCCGCGAGCGCGTGCCCGACCAGCGCGTGCAGGCACTTCACCCGCGTGGGCATCCCGCCCGCAGAGATGCCTTCGACCTCGGGCACGCGACCGTACTGCTCGCGGTCGGCGATGTACGCCTCATGCGCGGCGCGGTATGCGGCCGCGACGTCCGGCTCGTCGAGCATCGCGGCCAGCTCGGGCATGACCTGGCCGGCCTCCAGCTGCGACATCGCGACGGTGGCCGCCGGGTGGGTGAGGTAGTAGAACGTCGGGAAGGGCGTGCCGTCGGGCAGTCGCGGAGCGGTGGCGACGACCACGGGGTTCCCGCAGGCGCAGCGGGAGGCGATGCCGACCACGCCACGCGGCGCGCGCCCGAGCTGG
The DNA here is from genome assembly GCA_035703465.1 of Microbacterium sp. Taxonomy (GTDB): domain Bacteria; phylum Actinomycetota; class Actinomycetes; order Actinomycetales; family Microbacteriaceae; genus Microbacterium. Next base: position 1,459 of record DASSYC010000073.1, read on the forward strand.
TCGCGCACGACCGCCAGGTCGGCGGCATCCACAGGCTCGTAGGGGGGCGTCGGCACAGGTCACTCCTCGTCGCGGCAACGCTACCGGTGCGGGCTGGGACGACGCTGGATCAGGGGGTGGGCGAAGGGGTCGGCGCGTCGGGCACGCCGATGGTCAGCGGCGCCTTCGCCGTCGAGGCGGTGCCGGACGAGATCACCGACCGCACGAGCTGGGTCATCCAGTCGGCGTCGGCCTGCTGCAGGGTGTCGCTGACCTCGGTCTCCTCCGGCGGAAGCTCCACCGGGTCGAGGTCGTCGTCGACGAGGTACACGATCTCGCCGGGCTTGACGTAGTAGAGCCGCTCCCGCGCCTGCGTGGTGATGTAGGCGGGGTCGTTCCAGCGATCGCGTTCGCGCTCGAGCTCGGCGACCTGGTCCTGGGTGAGCTCGACGGACTGCTCGAGCGCCGCGATCTGCTGCCGCTGGTCGATGTAGGTGCCCAGTGTCGGCACGAGCACGAAGGCGGCCAGCACAACGAGGCCCAGCATGATGACCATGAAGCCGGACAGCCGGATGCCGCCGAGCCATCCTCGCACGTCGACTGCCGGGCGCGGGGCACGCGAAGGGGGAGCCGTCTTCCTCGTCACGGCTCCCCCTCTCGCTGCGTCTGCGCTGCGCGTCAGCCTGTGAATCGCGGGAACGCCGCCCGGCCGATGTAGTCGGCCGCGTCGCCCAGCTCCTCCTCGATGCGCAGAAGCTGATTGTATTTCGCCACGCGCTCGGAGCGGGCGGGCGCGCCGCTCTTGATCTGACCCGAGTTCACAGCGACCGACAGGTCGGCGATCGTGGTGTCCTCGGTCTCGCCCGAGCGGTGCGAGAACATCGTGGTGTAGCCGGAGCGGTGCGCGAGCTCGACGGCATCCAGCGTCTCGGACAGCGTGCCGATCTGGTTCACCTTGACCAGCAGCGAGTTGCCCACGCCGAGGTCGATGCCCTTCTGCAGCCGCGTCGGGTTCGTGACGAAGAGGTCATCGCCCACCAGCTGCACGCGGGTGCCCAGCGCGTCGGTGAGGGCCTTCCAGGCATCCCAGTCGTCCTCGGCCAGTGCGTCCTCGATGGTGACGATCGGGTACGCGTCGACCAGGCCGACGTAGTACTCGGTCAGCTCGGCGGCCGTCCACGCCTTGCCCTCGAGGGTGTACACGCCGCTGTCGAAGAACTCGGTGGCCGCGACATCCAGCCCCAGCGCGATGTCCCTGCCGGGGGTGAAGCCGGCCTTCTGGATCGCCGCGACCAGGAAGTCCAGGCCCTCGCGGTTGCTGGGCAGGTCCGGCGCGAATCCGCCCTCGTCGCCGAGCCCGGTCGCGAAGCCGGCCGCCTTCAGCTCGCCCTTGAGGACGTGATACGTCTCGGCTCCCCAGCGCAGCGCCTCGGAGAAGGTCTCGGCGCCGATCGGGGCGAGGAAGAACTCCTGCATGTCGATGCCGTTGTCGGCGTGCTCGCCGCCGTTGATGACGTTGAACAGCGGCACGGGCAGGATGTGCGCGTTCGGGCCGCCCAGGTAGCGGAACAGCGGGAGGTCGGCGCTGTCTGCAGACGCCTTGGCCACCGCGAGGCTCACCCCCAGGATGGCGTTGGCGCCCGTGCGCGACTTGTTCTCGGTGCCGTCGGTCTCGATGAGGATCTCGTCGACGATGCGCTGCTCGCTCGCCTCGACGCCCTCCACCGCCGGGCCGAGCTCGTCGATCACCGCCTCGACGGCCTTGCGCACGCCCTTGCCCCCGTACCGGTTCTTCTCGCCGTCGCGCAGCTCGTACGCCTCGAACTTCCCGGTGGACGCCCCCGAGGGAACGGCCGCGCGCTGGACGGTGCCGTCGTGGAGCAGCACCTCCACCTCGACGGTCGGGTTTCCGCGTGAGTCCAGGATCTCGCGCGCGTTGACTGCCTCGATAAGTGCCACAGGGATTCCCTTTCCGATGGGTGGGCTGGGAGGATTCGGTCCGCCCCCACTCTAGTGACGAGGGATGCCGCGGCCACACGTGCTACGTCAGCACCGCGATGGCGACGCCGTCCCACCCCTTCAGGTCGAGCGTCTGCAGGGCGGTGGCGTCGAACCGCGGGTCGGAGCCGAGCATCTCCAGACCCCGCTGGGTGCCGATCACGTCGGGGCGCGTCGCCCCGGCGTCGGCCACCTGGCCGCCGCGGCCCACGTTATCGACGACGATGACCGTGCCCGGATGCCCGAGCTGAGCCGCCCAGTCGAGGTAGAGGGTGTTCGACTCCTTGTCGGCATCGATGAAGACGAAATCGAAGGGCTCCTCGCCGGCGAGCGTGGGCAGCACGTCCGCACCGCGGCCGAGCCGGATCTCGACGCGGTCGCCGACACCGGCGCGCTCCAGGTTCGCCCGGGCGACCTCGGCGTTCCGCGGCTCGGCCTCGATCGTGACGACGCGCCCGTCCGGCGGCAGAGCCCGCGCCATCCAGATCGTCGAGAACGCACCCAGCGTGCCGATCTCGAGCACACGTCGCGCGCCGGAGATGCGCACGAGCAGGTGCAGGAACTTCGCGTTGACGGGCGCCACCTCGATGGGCGGCAGCCCGGCCGCGTTCTGGTCGCGGATCGCGGCGTCCAGCGCCGGATCGTGCCCGACGAGCGTGTCGGTGAAGTAGCGATCGAGGGCGCGCCAGGCGTCCGGGGTGGGCTCGGCCATGCGTCCAGAATCGCCGCGTCCGCGGCATCCGTCAACCGCCCGCCCTCTCGCCTCTCGGGCCGGGCCTTCGGGCCGGGCCTTCGGGCCGGGCCTTCGGGTTTGGGGCGCGTTTCGTCCGTTGGGGCGCACGAGGCGCGCCCCAACGGAGCGCACGCGCCCCAAACCCCCGGGTACGCGGGGAACGCGCGCCGGCCGGCGGCTCAGGTGTCGTGCTCGATCACGCCCGCGTCCTCGCGGTGGTCTTCGATGCCGCCGGGCGGGTAGTCCGCGCGGTCGGGGCGACGGGCGAGGAAGATGGAACTTGCGACCAGGCCGCCCCACACGAGCACGATCGACAGCACCAGGAAGGTGATCGCGATCCCGGTCATGACGCAGCTCCCTTCTCGCGCACCCGTGTATCGCTTTCCAGCGGCGGCCACGCGGTGAATTCGTCGGGCGAGCGGGTCCACCGCAGCGTGGTGGCGATGATGGCCGCGAGCACGATGAACACGATCGTGCCCCAGCCGAAGACGGCGAGGTACCAGCTCGGCAGATCGGCGTAGCCCTCGATCACCAGGGTCACGATGCGCGAGATCAGCATGTAGCCGAGCAGGATCGGGGCGACCACGCCGACCAGCAGGATCCAGATGCGGCCGACGCGGAACGTCGAGACGGCGTTGAGGTGCGCCCGCAGCTCGGGCCCGCGCCGCAGCACCCAGATGATCAGCACGGCCATGAGCACCGCCGACGCGACGATGCCGATGTTGTTCGCCCACTGGTCCACGACGTCGAGGGCCAGCAGGCCCGTGGTCGTCGAGAAGATCAGCACCGAGAGCACGGCCGAGATGACGCCGACTGAGACGGCGGCGGTGCGACGGCTGATGCCGAGCTTCTCCTGCACGGCGGCAGAGACCACCTGCTGCAGCGAGATGAGCGAGGTGAAGCCGGCGAGGGTCAGCGAGCCGAAGAACAGACAGCCGAAGATCGCGCCGCCGGGCATCTGCGACACGATCGCCGGGAAGGTCACGAACGACAGGCCGACGCCGGTGAGCCCCTCCAGCTCCGACACGGCGATCCCCTGCTGGAACGCGAAGAACCCGAGGGTCGCGAACACGCCGATGCCCGCGAGGATCTCGAAGGACGAGTTGGCGAACGCGACGACGAGCCCGGGCGCGGTGAGATTGGAGCGGCGGCGTCGGTACGACGCGTACGTGATCATGATGCCGAAGGCGATCGACAGCGAGAAGAAGATCTGGCTGTAGGCGGCGATCCACACGTTCGGGTTGGCCAGCGCGGCCCAGTCGGGGGTGAACAGGGCGTTCAGGCCCTCGGCCGCGCCGTCCAGGAACAGCGCGCGCACGACGAGCACGAGGAAGGCGACGAACAGCACCGGCAGCGCGATCAGGTTCGCGCGCTGCAGGCCCCTGGCGACGCCGCCGGCCAGCACGAGGATCGTCGCGATCCACACGATCACGAGAGGGATCAGCACACCCGGAACGAATTCGAAGCTGAAGCCGGGCTCGCCGACCTGCAGGTACTCGTTCTGCAGGAAGCCGCCCGGATCGTCACCCCAGCGCAGGTCGAACGAGAACACGAAGTAACTGAGCGCCCAGGCGATGACGGCGGTGTAGTACAGGCCGATGACGAACGCGATCGCCACCTGGAACCAGCCGAGCGACTCCAGCCACCGGGCGCGCGGTGCGCCCACGCGCCGCAGTGCGGTGGGCGCGGCGCCGCGGAAGCGGTGCCCGATCGCATAGTCGAGGAAAAGGATCGGGATGCCTGCGGTCACCAGTGCCACCAGGTACGGGATCAGGAACGCCCCGCCGCCGTTCTCGTACGCGACACCGGGGAATCGCCAGATGTTGCCGAGACCCACCGCCGAGCCGATGGCCGAGACGATGAAGCCGATCTGGCCGGTCCACTCCTCGCGCGGCGGTGCCTCGATCTGCTGCCTGCGGGCCATGCGCGGTTCCTCTCCTCGACCCCGAGTCGCCCCCTTGCGGGCACGCTACCAGCGAGACGGCGGGCGCGATACGGCATCCGTCGACGACCGTCTCGGGTCCCCGGCCCCCGGGTCGGCCCGTCCCCCGGACCAAGAGTCGGGCCGGTCCCCCCGGACCAAGAGTCGGGCCGGTCCTTCGGGTTTGGGGCGCGTTTCGTCCGTTGGGGCGCACGAGGCGCGCCCCAACGGAGCGCACGCGCCCCAAACCCTCCGGGCACCGCGACCCCCGGACCAAGAGTCGGGCCGGTGACGTGACACGCCGTGGAAGGGGTCCCGAAGCCGGCGTGTCGGGTTTCCGACCCGACTTTCGGTCCGGCCCGCGGTCCCGCTGGCGGTCCGGCTGGCGGTCCGGCCGGCGGTCCGGCTGGAGCGGCGGCGACACCGGCTGTTCACCGGGTGGGTCTATCGTCGGCGAGGTGGCGGACAATGTCCTCGCGCGCCGGCTGAACCTCGGCGACGCCGTCTTCATCGGCATCGGTTCGATGATCGGTGCCGGAGTGTTCGCGGTGTTCGCGCCGGCCGCCGCGGCGGCCGGCGCGGGCCTGCTCATCGGGCTCGGCATCGCCGCCGTCGTCGCGTTCGGGAACGCGACGTCGTCGGCCCAGCTGGCCGCGGTGCATCCGACCTCCGGCGGCACATATGCATACGGGCGCGCCGAGCTCGGCGAATGGTGGGGGTTCCTCGCCGGTTGGGGCTTCGTAGTCGGCAAGACCGCGAGCTGTGCGGCGATGGCTCTGACCTTCGCCGCCTACGCCGTTCCGGCGCCCTGGCAGCAGCCGGTCGCTGCGGCGGCGATCGCCGCGCTGGTGGTGGTGAACCTGCTCGGAGTCACCCGCACGGCGCAGCTGACCCGGATCGTCGTGGCGATCGCGCTGCTGGCGCTGGCCGTGGCTGTGGCCGCGGCGATCGGGGCACCCGTCCACAGCGGCTGGCAGCCGGGCGAGCTGGTCGACGCGGGAGCCTACGGCATCCTGCAGTCGGCGGGCCTGATCTTCTTCGCGTTCGCCGGCTACGCGCGCATCGCGACCATGGGCGAGGAGGTGCGCGACCCGCAGCGGACCATCCCGCGCGCGATCGTGCTCGCGTTCGTCGGAGCTCTGGTCGTCTATGCCGCGGTCGCCGTGACAGTGCTGTGGGTGCTGGGGCCCGCGGGCACGGCGGCCGCGGCCGATCCGGTCGCGGCGGCGGTCGCCGTGTCGGGATGGACCTGGGCAGAGCCGCTGGTGCGGATCGGTGCCGTCGCCGCCTCGCTCGGCGCGCTTCTCGCGCTCATCGCCGGCATCGGGCGCACGACCTTCGCGATGGCGCGTCAGGGTGACCTGCCGCGGCTGCTGGCGGCGGTCCATCCGCGCACGCGTGTGCCGCATCGGGCCGAACTGGCCGCGGCAGCCGTGGCGATCGGCCTCGTGCTGCTGATCGACCTGCGCGGCGCGATCGGATTCTCGTCGTTCGGGGTGCTGCTGTACTACCTCATCGCGAACGTCTCGGCCCTGCACCAGAAGGGGGCCGCCCGCCGCTACCCGCGCGCGCTGCAGGTCGTGGGCGCCATCGGCTGCGCGGTGCTGGCCTTCACCCTGCCGTGGCAGAGTGTGATCGGGGGCGTGGCCGTGTTCGCCGTCGGGATCATCTACCGCTCCGTGCGGCTGCGAGTCACGAAAGGGACTTGAGCTCGAGGTCGTCTCGGCTGATCCCTGTCGACACGACGGCGAACGAGGTGTACCCGTCGGCGGCGGCACGCTCCAGCAGAGCCTTGAGGTTCTTGGTGCGCCGCTCCAGGCGCACCCGGGCGCCCTCGGCCACGAGCCCCCCTTTGAGCGCGAGCAGGTCGGCGACGGGCACGTCGGCGTCGTGGACGAGGACGATGGATGCCGCGGCATCCTGCTCCTGCTCGGAGACCAGGTCGACGATCCGCTCGAATCCGATCGAGAATCCGACCGCGGGCACGTCCTGGCCGAGGAAGCGGCCGATCATGCCGTCGTAGCGTCCGCCGCCGCCCAGCGAGTAGTCGACGCTGGGGTGTGCGAGCTCGAAGATCGTGCCCGTGTAGTAGCCCATGCCCCGCACGAGGAACGGATCGAACACCAGCGGCACGCCGCCGATCGCGTCCGCGCCCGGACACGCGGCGGCGACCGCCTCGCCGATGCCGACCAGGTGCGCGACGATGTCGTCGGGAGCGCCCTCGGGCAGCGCCTTGCGGATCTGCCGCTCGCCGTACGGGCTGTACTCGAGCGTCTGCGGGCGCATCAGGAACGCCCGGAACGCCTCTGCTGCAGCGGCGGTCGCGCCGCGTTCGTGCAGCTCTGCGACCACGCCGTCGAGGCCGATCTTGTCGAGCTTGTCGATCGTGATGAGCACGCCGGGGCGCTCCTGCGCCGCGAAGCCGAACCAGTCCAGCATCCAGTCCAACGCTCGGCGGTCGTTGATGCGCACGCTGCCGCCCTCAAGCCCCAGTGCGTCGAGGGTGTCGAGGGTCGCGACGATCAGCTCCGCCTCGGCACGCGCCGATGCGTCGCCGATGATGTCGATGTCGCACTGGACGAACTGGCGGTAGCGGCCCCTCTGCGGCCGCTCGGCGCGCCACACCGGTGCGATCTGGATCGCACGGAACACCGTCGGCAGCACCCCCCGGTGGGTGGCGTAGAAGCGCGCGAGCGGCACGGTGAGGTCGTAGCGCAGTCCCAGGTCGGTGAGCTGTGCGAGGTTGTCCGCCGCGGCGCGGATGCCGTCGGCATCCAGTCCCCGCTTGAGGATGTTGTACGCGAGCTTCTCGTTGTCGCCGCCCATGCCGGCGTGCAGGCGCCCGTGCTCCTCCATGACGGGGGTCTCGATCTCGTCGAAGCCGTGCGCGCGGTAGCGCTCGCGGATGACGGCGAGCACGCGTTCGCGCCGGGCCTTGTCGGCGGGGAGGAAGTCGCGCATGCCGCGCGGCGGGTTGACGGATGCCACGGAGCTATCTTTCCAGGTCGGCCTCGGTGCTGCGGATCTCGTCGGCCAGCACGCGAAGCCGCTCGCGCAGCGCGCGCTCGGCGTCCCAACCCTGCTCGCGCGCCTGCGCGACCAGGGCCAGCAGGGCGTCGCCGAGCTCGGCTTCGCTGCGCGGCGCGCTCCCAGGGCCCGCCCCGCCAGCGCGAACCCGGGGATTCTCGTCGAGCCAAGGGTCGACGGCCCCGGGTTCGGCGGGATCGCCCGGGTTCGACGAGGCTGCGGCCAGAGACGCCCGCCGGCCGAGCAGCTTCTGGGCCAGGGCGAGCGATGGCATGCGCGGGCTCACCCCGTCCAGCACGGAGCGGCGCTCGCGCTTCTCGGCGGCCTTGGCGGCGTTCCACAGCACGAGCACCTGCTCAGGCGTCTCGGCGGTCTCCCCCGCGAACACGTGCGGATGCCGGCGGACCATCTTGTCGGTCAGCTCACGGGCGACGTCGTCGATGTCGAACGGGTCGTCCGGATCGCGGGAGGCGATCTCGGCATGGAACAGCACCTGCCACAGCAGGTCGCCGAGCTCTTCGCGCAGGTCGGCGCGCGAGCCGTCCTCGACGGCGTCGATGAGCTCGGCACTCTCCTCCACGAGGTACGGGACGAGCGCACGATGGTCGATCTGCTGCGTCCACACGCACCGGTCGCGCACGGCGCGCATGGTGTCAGCGGCACCGCGCAGCGGATCAGCGGCACCGCGCAGCGGATCAGCCGCACCGTGCAGGGCATCATCGGTCATGTTCGCGCCTCCATCCTCCGATGATGCCGTGCCCGCCACGACACGAGCACCGCCGACAGCGCCAGGGAGATGAGCGACCCGAGCAGGACGGCGAGGATCGCCTCGTCGCGCAGCGTCGAGCTGTCGGCGAAGGCGAGGTTGGCCAGCAGCAGCGACACGGTGAACCCGATGCCGCCGAGGGCCCCCGCGGCGACGAGGTCGCCGAAGGCCAGCCGTGGCTGGCCTTCGGCGGCGAACCGCTGCGCCAGCCACCCCGCCGCGGTGATGCCGATGAGCTTTCCGACCGGCAGCGCCAGCAGGATGCCCCAGAAGGCGAGCGACAGGCCCGAGATCCCGACCGCGGGGATCGCCACGAGCGCGGCCGTGAAGGCGAACAGCGGCAGCATGACGCCGTTGACCCACGGCTCGAGGCCGTTGCGGACCATGAGGGCGGGCGTCTGCGCCATCGCGAGGCCGAGCAGCACACCGGCGATCGTGGCGTGCACCCCCGACAGCAGCATGCTCACCCAGGCGGCCACCGCGAGCACGGCAAGCACGATCCCCAGCGCGATGCGGACGGCGCGGGTGCGCCGGTCGAGCATGCGGCTGAGGACGGCGACCGCAACCACGCAAGCGAGCGCGAGCAGCAGCAGGCCGAGGTTCAGCCCGGCGGCGTAGAGCACCGCGATGAAGACGATCCCGACGATGTCATCGAGGATCGCGAGGGCGAGCAGGAACGCCCGCACCGGCGAGGGCAGACCGCGGCCGAACACTGCCAGCACGCCGAGCGCGAACGCGATGTCGGTGGCGGTGGGCACCGGCCAGCCGGCGGTGGGTCCCCGGCCGACCGTGAAGGCCAGGTACACGATGATCGGGGTGATCACCCCGCCGGCGGCGGCGATCGCCGGCTGCAGCGCGCGCCGCGGCGAGCGCAGGTCGCCGCGGGTCAGCTCGAACTGCAGCTCGACCGAGACGACGAAGAAGAACACGGCCAGCAGTCCGTCCGACACCCAGTGTGCCAGCGACAGGTCGATCGGCCCGACCCCGACGTGCAGCTCCGAGAATGCGATGACCGCCGGCCCGATCGGAGAGTTGGCCACCGCCAGCCCGATCACCGCGGCGACCAGCAGCAGCACGGCCGGCAGGCGCGGCCCGCGCAGCCGTGCGGCCAGGGCCCTCATCCGCGCTCTCCCGCCACGAAGGCGGCCAGCTCCTCCGCGACGGCCGTGCCCTCGCGCACGAACAGCGCCGGCTGCCCGACCGGGGCGGACACGGTGACCTCGGTCACCTCGTCGTCCGCGCCGTGCACCTCGCCGGTCCAGATGTGCTGCCAGAGCCCGGGCGGCAGCACCGCGTCCGCGGTGGCCGCGCCGTGCCTGATCACCGGCGCGAGCACCACATCCGGTCCGAGCTGCAGCTCGTCGTCGGCGACGCCGGCCAGCTCGGGCACCGGATCGATGAGGAACGGATGCTGCGCGCCCCCCGCCGCCCGCTCGCGCTCGGGCCCGAGTGCGACGAACAGCCGCGTCAGCACCCCGAGCTGCGCGGCCAGCGCGGCATCCTCCGCAGGCTGAGCCGCGGCATCCGGCCGGTTGCCCTCGTGGGTGCGGAAGACCGGCTGAAGCAGGGATGCCTCGGCCCACCGCACCACCAGCTCGTCGTCGCGGGCCACATCGCCGAAGACCGGCAGCGCGACGCTCGTGTATCCCCCGATGTCGCCGTGCACCTGGGTCATGCCGCTCGCCGCGAGCGACTGGGTGATCGCGATCGTCGAGGCCAGCCCATCGGACCGCGACCAGTCCTGCGTCTGATCCCCCAGCCACAGCGCGTCGGCTGCGCCGGCCGAGGCGGTGCCGCCGCTGCGATGCCAGACGAACCCGTCGTCGGCGAGCCCGGCCAGCTCCAGCGCGCGGGTGTTGACCTGCTGCCAGAGCACCGGCCACTGCACGCGCCAGTCGCTTCCGACTCCGCCGTCCAGCTGCGCATCCGGAGGCGGCCCCTCGGCGAAGTCGGCCATCCATCCCGAGGCACCGACCCCGGCGACCTCGTCGGCGATCACCTGCGCGAGCCATTCGCGCGCCGCCGAGTCAGACAGATCCACCGTCGCCGCCGTGAAGCCGTGCTGGTCGGTCTCGAGCACCTCGCCCTTCTCGTCGAGGGCAAGGTAGCCCAGGCCGGCCGCCTCGGCGTGCAGGTCGCGCCCGCCGCGCTCGGCGGACGCGGCGCCGCTGTCGGCGGACAGGGACGGGTTCACGTAGGTGAGCACGCGGATGCCCTCGGCGGAGAGCTCTGCCACCAGGGCGTCCCAGCCGGGGTACTGCTCCTGGTCGAGGTTCCAGTTCCACTGCAGACGGTCGCCGAAGCTCGTGGTGCGGCGTCCGACCCAATCCTGCAGCCAGACCGCCGACAGCGGCACCCCCGCCTCCTGCAGCACGCCGATCTTCTGCCGCACCTCGTCGGTGCCGCCCTGCAGCCCGGCGATGAGCCCGGTCTGCGTCCACGCCGGCGGCGCGCTCGCGGTGCCGGCCCACTCGCCCTGCACGACGAGGGCCGCGGCGGGCGTGGCGGCGGCGGCGATCGCGAACTCCGCGAAGTCGGACCACACCTCCCAGACCATGCGGTCGTCGGGGCGCAGGTCTGCGGACGAGATCGCAGTGCCCCGGTAGGCGATGCTGCGCGCCTGGTCGGTGACGTTCACGCCGCTGACGAGATAGGTGGTGTCCTGACCGCCCGCCGCCTGCGCGGCGATGTCGACGAGGAACGAAAGGGGCTGCTCGCCGCGGCCGATTCCCTGCTCGCGCGGGATCAGCGCGATGCGTGAACCACGCAGGTCCCAACCGGCCGACTGCGCGCCGAAGCCGTGCACGCCCTCGCCGGGCTCCAGCGCGGCAGTGAGATACAGCCGGTCGGCCGGCGGATCCACGATCGCCGCCACGTCGAGGCGCCCCGGCGCGCCCTCGCTCAGCCGCAGCGCCCAGGCGACGGCCGGCTCGCCCTGCCGGGTGCCCTCGCCTTCGAGCGTGCCGGACAGCACCAGGTCGCCCGTCGGATCCAGCTCGGCCCGATCGAGGATCTGCTCGGGCCAGGACTGCGCGAGCCGGTCGTGCACGCGCACCAGGCCCAGGCTGTCGGTGAACCTCGCCCCGCCGCGGCCCGCGCCGATGAATGCCGCACCCTCCGGCGTCTCCCAGACCGACGCGACCGCGTCGGGGTGGGTCACGCTCAGCGCCGTGCCGATCGTGACCGTGAACGAGCCGACCTGCCATTCGCCCGCGACACCCTCGGCGACCTCCAGGTCACCGCGAGGCGGGTCGGCCAGATCGGTGGATGCCTCGGGCAGCCTGACAGCGACGAACACGGCCCCGACCACCAGTGCGACCACGACGACGCCCACCACCGACAGCCCGATGCGCATCCTGATGCGGCGGCGTCTCGTCTCGGCGTCAGCGGTCACAAGCCTCAGCCTAGGCATCGGGGCCCCCGCACGAAGGGACTCCGCCATCCGGACGACCTAGGCATCCGCACCATTGTGCGCGTCGCTGCCGGGCACGACCGTGCGCGGGGCTACCGTCGGTGCCATGAGGTGGCATACCGGAATCACGAGCGCGATCGTCGAGGTCTGCCCCGCCTGCGCGTCGATGGACGTGCGCGTGGACGAGGAGACCTGGTTCGCGGTGGAGCTGGATCGGCGTGCGGAGCTGCGCGAGCAGGACGTGCGCGTCGAGTTCCGCTGTCGCGACTGCGGCGAGCGCTGGGGCTGACGCAGAGCGCTGGGGCTGACGCAGAGGGCGTCAGTCGACGCGCCGGTCGTCGGCGTGCCGCGACAGGCTGCGGCCGTAGCGCTCGGTCAGCTGCACCATCAGGTCGGGCGTCGAGCGGTCCAGGCCGAACACGTAACCGGGGAAGTCGAGCTCGCGCTGTGCCGCCTCGATCTGCTCGTGCGCCTCCGGAGGCAGGATCTGCAGCGGGTCGCCGATGGCCACCCAGCCGATCGGCACCACGGTGTCCGGCGGAAGCTCGGTGCGCAGGTGCACCACGGCGTTGATGCGCACCTCGCTGCGCTCGCGGATGCGCGCGCCGTTGAACACCCGCGTGCCGGTGGCCAGAAAAACCTCGTCGGCGATCGTCGCACCGGAGACGCTGGCCATCGGGCCGATGAGCACGTGGTCGCCGATGTGGACCGGGTTGGTCGGAGTCGCCCGCACGAGCGCGTTCTCCATCACGATGACGTTCTCGCCGAGGGTGATCGGCCCGCCCTCGGACGTGATGACGGCGCCGTGCAGGATCTGGCATTCCGAGCCGATCGTGACGTCGCCGCTGATGACGGCCGTCTCGGCGACGATCGCCGAGGGGTGGATGCGGGGCTGCCTGTCCTGATGCTCGAACTGCACGTCGACCTCCTCGTCTGCGCTCAGCGTAGCGCGCGCGGGTAGGGTGAGACGGTCGGCCTCACCAGGCGACGACCCGCCTGCGCTCACGCCGGTCACCCCCGCGCTCCCGCCACCGCGTCCACGACTGCGCTCCTGAATCCCGCTGAAAGCTCATGTATGACCGAGACAACCGCACTGCCCGCCGCCGTCGCCGATGTGTATGAGACCGTCGAAGCGCGCAACCCGCACGAGCTCGAGTTCCAGCAGGCCGTGCACGAGGTGCTGGGCTCGATCGCGCCGGTGCTCGATGCGCACCCGCAGTTCGTGGACGGCGGCATCCTGGAGCGCATCGTCGAACCCGAGCGGCAGATCCTGTTCCGCGTCCCGTGGGTCGATGACGGCGGCAGGCTGCAGGTCAACCGCGGCTTCCGGGTGCAGTTCTCCTCGGTCCTGGGGCCGTACAAGGGCGGGCTTCGCTTCCACCCGTCGGTGAACCTGTCGATCGTCAAGTTCCTCGGGTTCGAGCAGGTCTTCAAGAACGCGCTGACCGGGCAGGGCATCGGCGGTGCGAAGGGCGGCAGCGACTTCGATCCGCACTCCCGGTCGGATGCCGAGGTCATGCGCTTCTGCCAGTCGTTCATGAACGAGCTGTACCGCCACCTCGGGGAGCACACCGACGTGCCCGCCGGCGACATCGGCGTCGGCGCCCGCGAGATCGGCTACCTGTTCGGCCAGTACCGCAAGGTCACCAACCGCCACGAGTCGGGCATGTTCACCGGCAAGAGCGTGCAGTGGGGCGGTGCCGAGGTGCGCACCGAGGCGACCGGGTACGGCGCGGTGTTCTTCGCGCAGGAGATGCTGGGCGTGCACGACGACATGCTCGACGAGAAGCGCGTCGCGGTGTCGGGTTCGGGCAACGTCGCGATCTACGCGATCGACAAGGCCCGCCAGCTGGGGGCGACGGCGGTGACCGCGTCGGATTCGACCGGCTACATCCTCGATGAGGAGGGCGTCGACGTCGATCTGCTGCGCCAGATCAAGGAGGTCGAGCGCGGTCGCATCGGCGACTACGCGCAGCGGCGGCCGAGCGCGCGCTTCATCGAGGGGCGGCGGCCGTGGGAGGTGCCGGTGGATGTGGCCATCCCGTCGGCGACGCAGAACGAGCTGGACGAACAGGATGCCGCGGCTCTCATCGCCAACGGCGTGCGCGCCGTCGTCGAGGGCGCGAACATGCCCTCCACCCCGGAGGCTGTGGAGGCGTTCCGGTCGGCGGGAGTCCTGTTCGGCCCCGGAAAGGCGGCCAACGCCGGCGGCGTGGCGACGTCGGCGCTGGAGATGAGCCAGAACGCCGCACGGCAGCGGTGGAACTTCCAAGAGAGCGAGCGCAAGCTGCGCGGCATCATGCGAGACGTGCACCGTGCCGCGTTCACCGCCGCGGAGCAGTACGGCAGCCCCGGCGACTACGTCGTGGGCGCGAACTGCGCGGGGTTCGAGCGGGTCGCCCACGCGATGCTCGCCCAGGGCGTCATCTGATTCGGCTGGTCGGGGCCGCGGCGGACTGGATAGTCTGACACCCATGGCCCGCAGAATCGTGCATCAGCTCGTCGACGACCTGGACGGCACCGTCCTGGAGGTGGGCGCCGGCGACACGGTGCTCTTCTCGCTGGACGGCGTCGCCTACGAGATCGACCTCACCGACGAGCACGCCGCGCAGCTGCGCGAGGCCGTGCAGCCCTACATCGACGCCGGTCGCCGCGTCTCGGGCGCGGCCCGTTCCGGCGGCGCAGCCGGCCGGCGCCGCACGGGGCAGCGCGACTACGCCCCCATCCGCGCCTGGGCCAGGGAGAACGGCTACAAGGTCTCCGAGCGCGGGCGCATCCCGGCATCCGTCATCGAGGCCTACGAGGCCGCCCACTGACGCACGCCTCCGCGCGTTTCGTCTCGCTTCGCTCGCTCAACGACCGGAAGTCTGCTCACTCGGCCGGGTCGACGACGGCGAGGGTCTGGCCGCGGGTGACCTGGTCGCCGACGGCGACCTGCAGCGACACGGTGCCGGCGACGCTCGCCCGGACCACGTGCTCCATCTTCATCGCCTCGACCACGACGACCGCGTCGCCGGGCTCGACCTGGGCGCCGTCCTCGACCGGGACGAGCACGACGGTGCCGGGCATCGGCGAGTCCAGGTGCGGGGCCGCATCGGCCGCATCGACGACCCCCGCGTGCACGCGCGCCTGCCGCACGGGGAACACCGCGCCGTCCTGGGCGATGTCGACGCCGCCCTCGCGCACCAGCGCAGGGAACCGGCGGGTCGAGCCGCCGAAGGCCACGTCGGCGATGAGCCCGTCGACGGCGATCACCGCGCCGACGGCGGGCTCGCCGGCATCCACGCGCACCTCGCCTGAGCCGACCGCGACCGTGCGGACCGGGCCGCCGTCGATCGTGAGCCGGTGGCGGGCCGCCGCGCTCCCGCCCAGACGCCAGCCGGCTGCCCTCCCCCACACCGTGTCGGGTGCGCGCTCCACGTCACGTCGTGCGAGCAGCAGCGCCGCCTCGGCGAATGTGCGGTCCGAGGCATCCGCGAACTGCAGCCCGTCGAGCTCGCGGGCGATCAGTCCGGTGTCCAGGTTCCCGGCCGCGACGTCGGGCAGCTCCAGCAGCAGGCGGAGGAATTCGACGTTCGTCGTGAATCCGAACACCGCTGTCTCGTCGAGCGCGGCGATCAGGCGCCGCCGCGCCGCGTCTCGGTCGGGCCCGGTCGCGATGATCTTCGCGAGCATGGGGTCGTAGTCGATCGACACCTCGAGACCGTCCTCGAGGGACGTGTCGACACGGATGCCCTCGCCGGACGGATGCCGCACGGCATCGACCCGGCCGCCGGTGGGCAGGAAGCCGGCGCGCGGGTCTTCGGCGTAGACGCGCGCCTCGATGCTGTGACCGCGCAGCACGATCTCATCCTGCGCGAGCGCGAGTGGTTGGTCGGCGGCGATGCGCAGCTGCTGCTCGACGAGGTCGATGCCGGTGACCTCCTCGGTGACGGGGTGCTCCACCTGCAGACGGGTGTTCATCTCCATGAAGAAGAACTCGTCGGGGCGGTCGGCGGCGACGATGAACTCGACGGTGCCCGCGCCGCGGTAGTCGACGCTTCGGGCCGTCTCGCACGCGGCCTGCCCGATGCGCGCGCGGGTGACATCGTCCAGCAGCGGCGAGGGGGCTTCCTCGATGACCTTCTGGTGCCGCCGCTGCAGGGAGCACTCGCGCTCGCCCAGGTGGATCACCGTGCCGTGCGCGTCCGCGAGAATCTGCACCTCGATGTGCCGGGGGTTCTGCACATACCGTTCGAGGAACAGCGTGTCGTCGCCGAAGCTCGCCGCGGCCTCGCGTCGGGCGGCGGCGAGGGCGGAAGGAAGCTCGGATGCCTGGGCGACCACGTGCATGCCCTTGCCCCCGCCGCCCGCCGACGGCTTGATCAGCAGCGGGTATCCGATCTCGGGTGCGGCGGCGATGAGGTCGTCGTCGGTCAGACCCGGCCGGGCGATGCCGGGAACGGTGGGCACGCCGCGCTCGGCGACCGCGAGCTTCGCGGTGATCTTGTCGCCCATGGTCTCGATCGCCGCAGCGGTCGGGCCGATGAAGGCGATGCCGGCGTCCTCGCAGGCGCGCGCGAATGCGGCGTTCTCGGCGAGGAACCCGTACCCGGGGTGGATCGCCTGGGCCCCGGTGGCACGGGCGGCCGCGATCACGCGCTCGATGTCGAGGTAGCTCTGCGCGGCGGGCGCCGGGCCGAGCCGGACGGCGGTGTCGGCGAGCCGCACGTGGCGGGCACCGGCATCCGCATCGCTGTACACGGCGACGGATCGGATGCCCAGCCGACGCAGCGTCTCGATGATGCGGCAGGCGATCTCGCCGCGGTTGGCGATCAGGACGGTGTCGAAGGCCATGGCGCTCACATCCGGAAGACGCCGTAGCCGGGCTCGCCCTGCGGTGCGCGCGTCACCACGTCCAGGGCCAGTCCGAGCACGTCGCGGGTCTGGGAGGGTTCGATGATGCCGTCGTCCCACAGCCGGGCGGTCGAGTAGTAGGGGCTGCCCTGCACCTCGTACTGCTCGCGGATGGGCGCCTCGAAGGCATCCTGCTCCTCTGTCGACCACTCACCGCCGGCCGCCTCGAGCTGGTCGCGGCGCACGGTGGAGAGCACCGATGCGGCCTGCGGGCCGCCCATCACCGAGACGCGGGCTCCGGGCCACAGCCACAGGAACCGCGGCGAGTACGCGCGGCCGCACATCGAGTAGGTGCCGGCGCCGAACGAGCCGCCCACGACGACGGTGAGCTTGGGCACCGATGCGCACGCGACGGCGTTGACCATCTTGGCGCCGTGCTTGGCGATGCCGGCGGATTCGTACTCGCGGCCGACCATGAACCCGGCGATGTTCTGCAGGAACACGAGCGGGATGCCGCGCTGATCGCACAGCTGGATGAAATGCGCGCCCTTCAGCGCCGACTCGCCGAACAGCACGCCGTTGTTGGCCAGAATGCCGACCCGGTGCCCGTGGATGCGCGCGAACCCGGTGATCAGAGTCTCGCCGTAGTCGCGCTTGAACTCGTGGAACGATCCGCCGTCGATGACGCGCCAGATGATCTCGCGGGCGTCGTACGGCACGTTCAGCTCGACGGGCACGACGTCGGTGAGGGTCGCAGGGTCCTGCTCGGGAGGTGAGACCGCGACCGGCTCTTCGGAAAGGGGACTGGATGCCGGAAGGGTCGCCACGATGTCGCGCACGATCTCCAGGGCGTGCTCGTCATTTTCGGCGAGGTGGTCGGCGACGCCCGAGACGCGCGTGTGCACGACACCGCCGCCGAGGTCTTCGGCCGAGACGACCTCACCGGTGGCGGCCTTGACCAGCGGCGGGCCGCCCAGGAAGATCGTGCCCTGGTTGCGGACGATCACGGTCTCGTCGCTCATCGCCGGCACGTAGGCGCCGCCGGCGGTGCTCGAGCCCAGCACGGCGGCGATCTGCGGGATGCCGTCCCGCGACATCCGCGCCTGGTTGTAGAAGATGCGGCCGAAGTGCTCCCTGTCCGGGAAGACCTCGTCCTGCATGGGCAGGAAGGCGCCTCCCGAGTCGACGAGGTAGATGCACGGCAGCCGATTCTCGGCAGCGACCTCCTGCCCGCGCAGGTGCTTCTTCACGGTGATCGGATAGTACGTGCCGCCCTTGACGGTCGCATCGTTGGCGACCACCATGACCTGGCGGCCGTGCACGAGCCCGATGCCGGTGACGATGCCGCCCGCGGGGCAGTCGCCGTCGTACATGTCCTCGGCCGCCAGCGGCGAGAGCTCCAGGAACGGGCTGCCGCGGTCCAGCAGCGCGTCGACGCGCTCGCGGGCGAGCATCTTCCCGCGGGCGATGTGCCGTTCTCGCGCGCGCTCGGAGCCGCCGAGAGCTGCGGCGGCGGTGCGCTCACGCAGCTCGTCGACGAGCTCGGCATAGGGGGTCGCAGCCATTGGAACGCTCCCGGGTCGGTGACCCATTTAGGTTACTGAGCATTAACTGAAATGTCGAGAGCCCGCGTCGGCTCGTCGGGCAGACCCCGCACCCTGCGGGCAGCGACAGACCCACAGGTGCAGGGCCCGGACGTTCACGTCCTGATCACCCTGGAGATCAGAGCGTGAACGTCTGCCAGCACCGTCGCCGCGCGGAGATCGCCTACCGTTGAGGCATGAGAGTTGTCGCCGCATCCGACTGGCGCGACGGGATTCCCTTCGAGACGCCGTTCATCCTCGCCGACGTGCTTCCCGGCGATCCCGCGCGCTGCGCGGGGTGCGGACCCGACGCCGAAGCCCTGCCGCGCACCGAGCTGTGGGCGTACAAGCACCGGCATCCCAAGAACCACGACGGGTTCGTGCGCTTCTACTGCGCGGCGCACGTGCCCGCCGCCAAGCGTCCCGCACCGTCCGCCCCCAAGACCGCCCGTGGTGCCGCGCCGCGGCGCACCCCGGCGGCCCCGGAGAAGGCGCCCCTGCTGTGCCCCGAGTGCTTCGTCGAGGTGCCGGCGACCGGCGTGTGCGGCATCTGCGGCACGGCTGTCAGCTGACCGGGACGCCGGGGTTGCAGCCGGGCGCACGTCTTCCCCACGGCGCGGTCCGGCGCAAGGGGGTGTACGAAGCCGGAGGGCCCACCTAGCGTCGTGGCCATGACCGACGTCATGATCTTCGCGCCGGCGCCGACCCTGACCGTCACGGTCGAGGATCACCCCGACGGCAGCGATGTGCACGTTCACGCGGGCGGGCAGGGCGTGTGGCAGGCGCGGATGCTGCGCCGGCTGGGCGCCGACGTCATCATGTGCTCGGTGCTCACCGGCGAGACCGGGCAGATCCTGCTGCACCTGCTGGAGGACGAGGGGATCCGCGTGGTGTCCGTCGAGCGCGAGGGTCGCGGGTCGGCCTACGTGCACGACCGCCGCGAGGGCCATCGCGTCGCCGTGGTGGAGGAGGAGGGCGACCCGATCGGCCGGCACGAGCTCGACGAGCTGTACGGCGTCGCACTGGAGGCGGGGCTTGCCGCGCGCCTGGCGATCCTCAGCGGACCGTCCGGCGATCGCGCGCTGCCGCCGGACACCTACCGGCGCCTCGCAGCCGACCTGCGCGAGGGCGGTGCGCAGGTCGTGGTCGACCTGGCAGGAGACCGGCTGGATGCCGCGCTGGCCGGCGGTGTGGACGTGCTGAAGGTGAGCGATGAAGAGCTGCGCGACGACGGGCGGGTGGCCGAGGCATCCGTTCCCGCCCTGCTGGTCGCCATGCGCGAGCTGCGTGCGGCAGGTGCGCGCACCGTCATCGTGTCGCGTTCCGAGCAGCCGCTGATCCTCCTCGACGAACACGGATTCGTCGAGGTCACCCCGCCGGAGCTGCAGGTGGCCGACACGCGCGGGGCCGGCGATTCGCTGACGGCGGGCGTGGCAGCGGCGATGGCCCGGGGCGAGCCGCCGCGGGAGGCGGTGACCCTGGGGGCTGCGGCAGGCGCGCTGAACGTCACGCGGCACGGACTCGGGACCGGGGACGCCGGGACGATCGCCCGGCTGCGCGAGGCGGTCGTCGTGCGCGCCCTCGCCGACGCGCAGTCGGCCGGGGTCGAGCAGCCCAACACCGGCCGGGTCAGCCCGGACGGCCTGGCGGCGCTCGCCGAGCCGCCGGACGAGGAGCCGTCATGACCCGCGTGCTGGTGACCAACGACGACGGCATCTCCGCTCCAGGGCTGCACGCGCTCGCGCGTGCCGCGCACGATGCCGGGTTCGAGGTGACCGTGGCGGCACCGGCGGTGCAGTCCAGCGGATCCAGCGCGTCGATCGTCGCCGAGGAGCAGGACGGCCGCATCTCCGTCGAGAGGCGCCCCCTGGACGGGCTCGACGGCGTGCCGTCGTTCGCCGTGCACGGCGGCCCGGGCCTGATCGCGCTCATCGCGGCGCGCGGCGCCTTCGGCGAGCCGGCGCAGGTTGTGCTGTCCGGGGTCAACCACGGCGCGAACGTGGGCCGGGCGATCCTGCACTCCGGCACGGTGGGCGCGGCCCTGACCGGCGGGCTCAACGGGGCATGGGGTCTCGCCGTCTCCCTGGATGTGGGGATGCGGCCCGAGACCTTCCACTGGGATGCGGCGGCGATCGCCGCGATCGAGCTGCTCCCCCGCGTCCTGGAGCGACCGGCTGGCACCGTCGTGAACATCAATGTGCCCAACACGGCGGTCAGCCGAGGCATCCGCGAAGCCGGTCTCGCCCCCTTCGGCATCGTGCAGACGACACTCACCGAGCGCGACGAGCAGCATATCCGTCTCGCCGTGGAGGACTTGCCCAACACACCCCACCCGGGCACCGACGCCTACTTCCTCTCCGAGGGGTGGACGACCGTGAGCGGCCTGGACCCGGTGTCGCACGTGCCGCTGGACCTGGTGGAGGATCAGTCCGATTCCTGAGCACTCACGTGGTGCGGCAGGCCCACCGGCTTGGACTCGCCCGACCCGCGCTGACGCAGGTAGATCGCGAAGGCGACCATCGCGCCCACAGCCAGGAACTCGGACTGCCAGTTCTGCAGCGTGCGGTTCCAGAACTCCGGCGAGACGACGTATCCGATCCAGCTCAGCTGCGGCATCCCGTGCTGCGCGTTCTGCTCGTTCGCGACGACCATGCCGCCCAGCGACTGCGCGAACCACGACAGCAGGAAGATCGCGCCCATGACGATCAGCAGCGAGTTCGAGTAGACCCAGAGACGGATGCCGCGGGTCTGCGCCCAGGCGGGCGAGTCGGCGCGCGCGTGGGCGCCGACCATCTGCTCCTCGTCGGTGCCGGTGCCCTCATTGCCGGGGATCTTCGACTCCGGCGACCCGCGCTGGATCAGCCAGATCGTGGCGAGGATGAACAGGAAGAACTGGAGGAACTCGGACTGCCAGTTCTCGGCGACATCGACCAGGAACTCGGAGGACGTCACGAATTCGCCCCAGCCGATCGGGGCCTGGCCGTGCATCTGAAGCTCCTGATTGTTGTTCGCCCAGCCGGCGAGCGACTGGCCGGCCAGGGCCAGGACGAAGATCGCGAGGAAGCCCAGGCTCAGGGCGTTGTCGCGGATGAAGCGGCGCATCTCAGCGCCCCGCCAGCGGCAGCACGATCATCACGGCCAGGCCGACGACGATGATCGTCATCCACATCCAGAACACCATGCGCATTCCGACTCGATCGTCTGTCCGCTGCTCGCTCATGGCGCCGAGATTATGCAGGCGGCGGGTCCTTCACCAGAGGCTTGACGGGGCGCCCGCTTTGGGCAAGACGGCGCACCGATGACGGGCCGCGCAGCGCGAGCAGAGCGGTCAGGATGGTGGCGAGGTCGACCAGCTCCTGCGTGAGTGCGCCCACGACGGCGGGGATGGCGCCGGTCATCGCGATGAGCATGAGGCCGACGCTCAGGGCGATGCCGATCCAGATCGCCGCGAGCGCCACGCGCAGGGTGAATCGTGCGATGGCGAGGCCGTCGACGAGCGGCCATAGCGAGTCCTTGAGGATCACCGCGTCCGCGGCCTCGCCGGCGGCGGTGGCGCCGCGCGCGCCCATCGCCACGCCGACGTCGGCCGCCGCGAGCACCGGGGCGTCGTTGACGCCGTCGCCGATCATCATGACCGGCCGCGGCTGCAGATCGCGGGCGATCGCCACCTTCTGCGCGGGCAGCAGCTCGGCGTTGACCTCGCGGATGCCGAGCGTCGCGGCGATGGGTGCGGCGGTCGCCTCGACGTCGCCTGTCAGGATGACGATGCGCTCCACTCCCTGCTCGTGCAGGCGCCGCACCACGTCGGCCGACTCGGGGCGCGGGTCGTCCGCGATCACCAGCGCCCCGGCGAAGCGGCCGTCGATCGCCACGTACGCTGCGGCCTGGCCCGACTCCAGTGCGGTCCGCACGACGTCCGGCGCGAGTGCGGCGATGAACGCGGGCTTGCCGACCGCGACGCTGCGCCCGTCGGCATCCGCGCGCACTCCGCTGGTCGCGACCTCCTCGGCCCCGGCTATCGGCGCCAGCTTGAGCCCCCGCTCCACGGCGGCGGCGCGGATCCCCTCGGCCAGCACGTGCGTCGAGGACTGCTCAGCCGACGCGGCGAGCCGGAGCATCTCGTCGGCCTCGAACCCCGCGGCCGGGCGCACGTCCACAATGTGCGGGCGTCCCGCGGTGAGCGTGCCGGTCTTGTCGAACGCCGCCGAGCGCACCCGGGCGAGCTGCTCGATGACCCCGCCGCCCTTGACGATCATGCCGGCCTTCGCCGAACGTGACAGGCCGCCCAGGAACGCCACCGGCGCGGCGATCAGCAGCGGGCACGGCGTGGCCAGCACCAGCACCTCCGCGAAGCGCACCGGGTCGCCGGAGACGATCCAGGCGATCGCGGCGAGCACGAGCGAGACGACGGTGAACGGCACGGCGAACCGGTCAGCCAGGCGCACCATGGGCGCGCGGGACTCCTGTGCCTCGCGCACCAGCGCGACGATCTGCTGATACTGGCTCTCGCCAGCCGGGCGCAGGGCTCGCAGGCGCACGGCCTGCGAGCCGTTGACCGATCCCGACAGCACCTCCTCACCGGCGCGCAGCGAGACCGGCAGGCTCTCGCCGGTGAGGGAGGACTGGTCGAAGGATGCCTCGGCGGTCAGCAGCACGCCGTCGACCGGCACGATCTCGGCAGGTCGCACCAGCAGAGTGTCGCCGGTCGCCACCTCCGCCGCGTCGACGTCGATGGCGTTCTCGCCGTTCCGGCTCTGATCCACGATCACGTGCGCCTGCTGGGGGGTGTTCTCCAGCAGCGCGGTCAGTTCGTGCCTGGCGCGCCGTGACGCGTAGTCCTCCAGCGCCTCGCCGCCCGAGAGCATCAGCACGATGATCAGTGCGGCGAGGTACTCGCCGACCACGAGGGTCGCGACCATGGCGACGACCGCGAGGATGTCGAGGCCGAAGTGACCGCCCAGCAGCGACCGCACCATTCCGATCGCAGTCCAGACGATCACCGCCGCGACATATGCCGTCGCAAGAATCTGACCGACCGGCTGCGTCCCGGCGAGGTCGAGGGCGATGACGACCACGCCCACCACCAGCGTGGCGGCGATGATCGGGTAGCGGCGGATCAGGCGGAGCACGATGTCGGCGCGAAGGGTCAGCGGACGACGGCGGTGACAGTCGCGAGACGCTGCAGCACCTCGTGGCTGATCGAGCCGAGCAGGAATCGGCGCACGGCGCCCCGCCCGCGGGATCCGACGACGGTCAGACGGGCGTCGGCGGCGAACTGATTGATGATCGTCGACGGATACCCTTCCGCGACGTGCTCCTCGATCTCCAGGTGCGGATGCTGCGCACGCACGACCTCCAGCGCCACCGCGAGAGTCTCGCGGGAGATCTCGTTCATGCTCGCTCGGTACTGCTCGGGGAACACCATCTGCGAATGCCGCGGCGAGGCCACCGGAGTCCACACGCAGACCGCGATCAGCGGCTCGCCGAGGCGCTCGGCCTCCGCAGCGGCGAAGGCGATGGCCGCATCCGAGACGGGCGACCCATCGACGCCGACCACGACGCCGCGCCGGTCGGCGAGGTCGATGTCGGGCACCACGGCCACCGGACACGACGATCCGGCGACGACCCGGATGCCGTGACTGCCTCGCGCCGGTCCCGAGCCGTCGCCGCGGTAGTCGCTGCCCAGCACGATGAGCGCGGCATCCTTCGATGCGGCGATCAGTGCGGCCACCGGATCGCCCACGGCGACCCGGCTCGTCAGCGGCACGCCGGAATCCGCGAAGCGCGCCGCCTCGGCATCCAGGATCTCCTGCGTCGCCGCGATGGCGGACTCGACCACCGGACCCTCGCCGACGGCGCCGACGGCGCCGCCGACGACCCCCAGCAGCTGCACCGACTGGCCCCTCGCGGCCGCGCGTGCCACAGCCCAATCGGCCGCTCGGCTCGTCGCAGACCCGCCGGTGATCCCCACCACGATCGTGCTGCTCACGTCGCCCCCTTCGGACAGCCCGACTCGCACCCGGGCAGCTGCTCTCCTCCGAGCCTACCGAGCCCGGCCGCGGCGTGATGGCCGTGGCCGGGCACTACTGTGACGAGCATGGGCTGGCCATGCGACCCGCGCCTGCTGGCGACGCTCGAAGCCGTCGCCCGGCGTGGATCCTTCGAAGCCGCCGGGGCCGAGCTCGGCCGCGGGACATCGGAGGTCGCCCGCGAGATCGGCGAGCTGGAGCGCCTGGTCGGCGCGCGCGTCGTGACCCGCGATCCGGTGTGCATCACACAGCCGGGACGCGCGCTGATGGAGGCCGAGGCGGCGACCACGGCGGCGATGAGCCGAGCGGCGGCGGAGCTTCGCGCGCTCGCGGCGGGAACGGGCGGCCAGCTGCGGGTGGGGGCGTTCGCCGAGGCGGCGGCATCCTTCGTTCCCACGGCCCTGGCACGTGTGCACGCCGTGCATCCGGAGGTCCGCATCACCCTCCGGGTGCTCGGGCCGGATGCGAGCCACCTCGCGCTGCTGTGCGGCGAACTCGACCTCGCCGTCACCTTCTACCGCGCCGACGACCCACACCCGGTGCCGGAGGGGATCGTACGGCTGCACCTGGGGCCGCTGCCGCATCCGGCTCCGTCGCGCCACCTCTACACGTGCCGGCTGCTCACCGGGACGAGCCTCGCCGCGGCCCGCACCCTCACCGACCGCCTCGCCGACGCCGTTGCCGGGATGCAGCCGCCTCAGCGCGGCAGCGGTGAATAGAGCACCAGCCCGTTGCCCTGGCTGTCGTAGGCGACAGCACGCCGCTCATGCGCGTCGTTGTACGCCGCCCGGGCGACCGCGCCCCCGCTGTCGTCGACCGCCGCGGCATCCGCATCGACGTCCTCGGTCTTGATGCCGACGACGACCTGCCCGGGAAGGGGGTGGTCCAGCGGCGTGGCCAGGGCGATCGTGATCGTGCCGCCGTCCAGCGCCGCGAAGTGGTTGCCGTCGCGGAACTTCAGAGGGAAGCCGAGGGTCTCGGTGTAGAAGCGGATCGACTCGTCGAGGTCGTCGGTCGACAGCACGATCATCTTCACTTCACGGGTGGTCATGGCTCTGCCTCCAATGTGTTCGGCCTACGACCGGCCGGCGGTCGAACGGCGCACCCGCACGACGCCGTCATCGATGTGCGCCGGCGCTCCGTCCGGCCCCATGGTCTCGCGGTCGCGTCGCTCGCAGGCGAGCACTTCCCATTCATCGGCGTCGAGTGCGAGCGCGGCGAGGTCGGACTCCGGCGTGGGGAACGTGTAGCCGTCGTGCATGTGCTGCTGGGCCCACGGCGGCGGGGCGGCGTGCGCGGTGATCAGCAGCGTGCCTCCCGGGCCGACGAAGCCCGCCGCGCGGCGGAGGATCTCCTCGCGCGGAATCTCCACCGGCCAGGAGTGCAGGTACGAGCAGGTGACCAGGTCGAAGCGGTCATCCGTGTCCCAGACCGCGAGGTCGGCCGCTGCCAGGCGCAGGCGCTGCTCGTCGATGCCCTGTGCTGCGGCGGCGGTGCGGGCGCGCTCGATCGCGGTCGGCGACAGGTCGACGCCGGTGACATCCCACCCCTGCTTCACGAGCCAGACGGCATCGCCGCCCTCACCACAGCCGAGATCGAGCGCACTCCCGGGCTCCAGTTCCGCGGCGACCTCGGCGAGCACCCCGTTGACCCGGCCCGACCAGACGCGGTCGGAATCGGCGTAGCGTGCCTCCCAGAATCCGGCGGCGGATGTCTCATGGTCCATAGGCTTTGAGCGTAGACCCGGGCCGCTTAGCCCGCTGTGCGCAGCCCGCTGCTCGTGCGCGTTTCCGCGGCTGAGCGTGGGTCTTGACCGCCTGCCACCACTCACGCTCTGATCACCCACGAGATCAGAGCGTGAGTGGCGGAGACGAGATCAGAGCGTGAGTGGCGGAGACTTCAGCGACCTGCCAGGGGTGGGGCGCGCGTCACCGCTCAGTGGGCCGGACGACGCGAACGTTTCACCTGAAGATCGCGCATCAGGTCACGGCGCCTCAGCGTCGAGGGTGACCGTCTCGCCCGCCTCGCCGAACACGGCCACGAGCGTTCCGGCCGGCAGCACGTCCGAGGCCGCCGCCACGTCGATGGGGAGGCCAGCCGGCGTGTAGGCGCGCCAGATCGCGCCGCCGGTCGCAGCGAGCCGCGTGTCGACGGCCAGAGAGCGCCACTGCGCCGCGACGTCCGGACCGATCTCGACCCGCACCTCGCCTTCTCCCATCACCGGGATCGTGTCGACGGGCCGGTAGATTCCCGCGCCGAACCGCAGCCACTCCTCACCCTCCTGGTCGAACACGTTCAGGTCGTTCATGTCGCGCCCGCCCAGCGCGGGCACCTGGACGAACATCGTCGCGGCGTTGTCGCTGCTGCGCGGGTCGAGAGGCGTCGAACCCTGCGCATGCGAGGCCCACACGTACCCGAGTTCGTCCGGGTCCGCGAGGGTGAGAGAGGGGTCAGCGCCCCACAGCAGAGAGTCGGGCCGCTCATTGACGATCACCCAGCTGTGCTCGAGGCGCTCCTGCCACGCCGGCCGGAGCACGCCGTTCGCCGCCAGCTTCTCACCCATGATCGTCGTCTCCATGAACGTCCCGGCCGGCTCGGGGGACCGCATCACGAGATAGGTGCGCCCCCATGCCGAGAGGGTCTGCAACGATCGTGACGGCTCGGTCGTCCGCCAGAAGAGACCGTCGCTGCGCATCGTGAAGACCTCCGACGGCAGCCATTCCCCGCCGAAGAAGGCATCCACCGTCAGCGCGCCCTCCGGCGTCGCCTGCACGCGCGTCAGCGAGGCCCCCGCGTACTGGCCGACGATCGCCGCGACCTGCTCGGCCGTCGCCTCGACAGGGCCAGGAGCACCCGGCACCTGAGCCGGTGCAGGGGCACCGTCGCGCTCGCTGATCGCGCTGCGCAGGATGCTCTGTGCCAGAGTGCCGAGCATCGGCGAGCCGACCTGCTGCCCGGCGGCGGTGACGATGATTGCGAGACCGTGGTCCGG
>DASSYC010000151.1:0-2978 GCA_035703465.1 Microbacterium sp.
TAGGCGGCCTCGCGATGCAGCAGGATGACCATGTCGGCATCCTGCTCGAGCGAGCCCGACTCGCGCAGGTCTGACAGCGCGGGCTTCTTGTCGGCGCGCTGCTCGGGGCCGCGGTTCAGCTGCGACAGCGCGACGACGGGCACCTGCAGCTCCTTGGCGAGCAGCTTGAGGGCTCTCGAGAACTCCGAGACCTCCTGCTGGCGCGACTCGACACGCTTGCCGGAGGTCATCAGCTGCAGGTAGTCGATGACCACCATCTTCAGACCCGCGCGCTGCTTCAGACGCCGGCACTTCGCGCGGATCTCGACGAGCGTCATGTTGGGGCTGTCATCGATGTACAGCGGTGCTTCGTTGATGCGCTGGCGCGTGGCGGCGATGCTCGCCCAGTCGCGCCGGTCGAGCGTGCCCTTGCGCATGGCCTGCAGCGGCACGGCGGCCTCGGCGCTCATCAGCCGCATCGCGATCTCGCTGCGACCCATCTCCAGCGAGAAGAAGATCGTCGGCAGCTTGGTGTCGACCGCGGCCGAGCGGGCGAAGTCCAGGGCCAGTGTCGACTTTCCGAGTGCGGGACGCGCAGCGATGATGATCAGCTGCCCGGCATGCAGCCCGTTGGTCAGCTGATCCATGCCGGAGAACCCGGTGGGCACGCCCGTCAGTTCGCCGTCGCGGCCGTTGGCCGCCTCCATCTCGGTGACGGCCGCGTCCACGGCGACCTCGAGCGCGACGTAGTCCTCTGCGCTCTGCGAGCCGGTGACCTGGTAGATCTCGGCCTGGGCGGTGTTCACCAGATCGAGCGGCTCGCCCTGGCCCGAGTACCCCATCTGCACGATGCGGGTACCGGCATCCACCAGCCTGCGCAGCACCGCCTTCTCGGCGACGATCGACGCGTAGTAGCCGGCGTTGGCGGCGGTCGGCACGATCGAGGTGAGCGTGTGCAGGTAGTCGACCCCGCCGGCGCGCTGCAGTTCACCCGTCTTGATGAGCTCATCGGTGACCGCGACCACGTCGGTGGGCTCGCCGTGCGAGTAGAGCGACAGGATCGCCTCGTAGATGACCTCGTGCTTGGGCACATAGAAATCCGCGCCGCGCAGCGTGTCGGTGACGTCGGCGACCGCGTCCGGCGAGAGCATCATCCCGCCCAGCGCGCTCTGCTCGGCGAGCAGGTCGTGCGGCGGCGTGCGCTCATTGGACCGACCCTCGTACGGCCCCCCCAGGCGGTCCTGCGAGACATCGGCGATCGACAACGTCACTCCTTGAATTCGAGCCGCGCGCGAAGCGCACGAAAGCGGGGCAGGAGAGCGAGGCTGGATGCTTCGCGCCCTGTCACCAGGAGATCATCGACGTCAGACATCGCTGTTGTCGCCGAACGATCGCCGCCCAGTCCCCCCGAGCCGCTCCCACGCTAGGAGCGACCCTCGACACCTGCAACTCGCCTTGTGGATAACTCTGTGGACTCTTTGCGAGAAACGCCGCGACGTCTGTGCAGAACGGCTGTGGACAACTTGCTGTGAGCCGCCTTTGAGGAAGTTTTTAATACCGGCTGATCAGGTCTTCCTGTTTCCACGCCCTGTGGATGACGATGTGGTGTGAAGGGCGCATTGAAGGTTGGCCTTCGAGCGACCGGGTTGTGTACAAGCGACACGCCGGAAGGTCGAGTCGAGCACCGCGGAATCACGCGGATCATGGCCGCCACACCACGACAGAGGTGGACGATCTGCTGCCATCGGGGCTAGCATCGCGGACACCGGGTCTCCCGGATGGGCCGGTGTTGCAGATGGGCGAGTGCAGCGGGGGTGAGCACATGGAAGCCGCGCGACGCGATGTCGCAGCGCGCCGCTGGCGTCTGCTCCTGCTCGCGTGCGCGGCCGGCTTCCTCTGGGCGCTGCTGACCGTGTTCGGCCAGGCGTCGCCGTCATCGGCTGCGGAGGGCGACGATTCGGGCTCGGGACTTCTCGGGCTGGTGGGCGGCACGGTGAATGCGGTGGGGGATGCCGCGGCCGGCGCGGTGGGCGTCGTCGACGATGCGGCCGAGGCGACCGTGGCGATCGCCGCACCGCTGGTCGCCCCCGTCGTCGAGGCTGTTCCCGAGCCGGTGAAGGCGCCGGTGGCCAAGCTGGCGAGCGGCACCGTCTCGACGGTCGCGGCCACCGCGAAGGCGGCGGACACGCTCGTGGTCTCGACCACGCAGCGGCTCGCCGACACCGTGACCGGTGTGGCCGAGGGGACGGCCCTGGCCCCCGTGGTCGGCAGCGTCGGAGGTCTCGACCCTCTGCTTCCGGATGTCGGCGCGGTCGCCGTCATCGGCGATGTCGTCGATGTGGTGGCCGGCACGCCGGCCGCCCCGGGACACGCGATCATCCCCGGCGACACCGTCGCTCCGGGTGTGCCGGCCTCGCCCGGCATCCTGAACCCCGCCCTCGTAAATCCCGCCCTCGTGCCCGCAGCCCCGGTCGCGCCCGATCTGCTCTCGGCCGCCTTCACCGGCGTCGGTGCGGTGGCGCAGGTCGCGCAGGTGGCACAGGCATCCGCTCTCGAATCCCTCCGCCTGGTCCTTGTCGCGCCGTTCACCGGCACCGCCCTGCCGGGCACCGCCGGCGTGGGCGGGTCTCTGACGCTCGCCGTGGGCGCGCTGGCGGCGCTGATGGCCGCCTGGCCGCGCATCCCACTGCTGGTGCGCGCGCGCACCGGTCCAGGTGACGAGCGGCTTCCCCGCACCCCGGTGTACGACACCGACCACTCTCCCGACTGAGTCCGCCGTGCTGCGCGTTCGCGCGCAGCAGCATCGCGGCGCGCTTCGGCGCGTCGATGATCCGGCGTGCCGTCCGGCGCGCACGGCCAGAACTCATTCAGGAGAAGGACATGCACACGAACATCAAGCGAGCGCTCCTCGGGGTGCTCATCGGAGGCGGGATCTCCCTCCTCGGAACGGTCGCCGCGCAAGCGGCCGAGACCAGCGGCGATGACGGCATCGGGTCAGG
>DASSYC010000157.1:0-2969 GCA_035703465.1 Microbacterium sp.
CGAGGTTCCCGCCGTCGTCGGCATGTCGATCCGCGACGCCGTCGCGACCCTGCAGGACGCGCGGTTCACGGTCACGACGGTCTCGCTGCCGCCCGAGGTCACGTGGGACCTGTGGCGGGTCACCTCGATCAGCCCCGAGGCGGGCACCCTGCAGGTTCCCGGCACGCAAATCACGATCACCGGCTTCGGCCTGTAGCAGTTCGATCGCATCGACGCCCGGCATCCCTGCCCCTCCTGCCCCTCCTGCCCCTCCTGCCCCCCCTGCTCCCCCTGCTCCCCCTATCCGGCGCCGCTGCGCACTCCAGACATCCCCGAGACTGCACAAACTGCTCCAATGCGGGCGGGTTCGAGCACACTGTGCGGTTTCGGCGAGGCATATGCGGATGAGGGCGCTCGGTGGGCGATCAGGAGCGGGGATGCCGGCGGGCCAGCGCGCGACGGACCCGCTCGACGAGCGGCGCCGGGTCGGGTTCGAGGTCGGCTGCGCCGATCATCATCACGTCCCATCCCGCATCCTTGAAGAGCTGCACACGTGTGAGGTCTTCGAGCCAGCGCCGGCGCGACGTGCGGTGCGCGTCGCCGAGGTACTCCAGCAGCAGCCGGGCGTCGCGATAGCCGAGGTCGGCATGTCGATCGCCCATCGCCGTGGCCACCTTCGGCTGCACGACCGGCTCAGGCAGTCCACCCGCGGTGAGCGCGAGGCGCAGAAACGTCTCGCGCACGGAGTCCACCGGTTCGGGGGTGATCGGCTGGATACGCGGATCGGCCAGCTGGCACCAGATGTCGGCGGGGGCGACGACGCGCACGCCCGATGTGCGCCGCGTCGGCAGATCGAGCCGCGTCGATCGGCCCGTCACGCCGCGGCGGCGCATCCCGTCGCGCCCGCGCAGCGAGACGACCTCGATGGGGTCATCGGCCGACGCGTCCTGCGGAAGCGGCATCCCCAGCAGCTCGGCGCCGCTGAGATGGCTCACCGCATGGTGGCTCTCGAACACCACAGTCAGTGCGCGGCAGCGCTCGCGCAGCTGCGTGAGATCGACGCCGTTCGCACGCACCCCGTGGAACGGGCGCTGCAGATCGCGCCCGCGCAGCCGGCCGTACCCGATGTCCAGCGAAAGCCCCCGTGAGATGCTGAACGCGGTCTCGGTGAGGGCCCCAGGCATCCGGCTGCTGCGTCGCGACATCCCTCGATGCTGAGCCATCGACCCGTCCCCGCGTCGCAGCGTCCCCCGGAATGTGGACCGACCCGCTGTCCACAGGCCTCGTCGCCGCCCCGGGACCGCACCAAATGCGCGAATCCGGCCCGGTTCGAGCAGCTTCTGCGGTCGCGGCAGGGTGGGGAGGGCGAGAGCGGGTGGGCGAGAGCGGGAGGGCGAGGAGAGCGTGAGAGAGGGATGCCGCGCGTCAGCGCTTCTCGAGCTCCTCGGCGACGAGGAATGCCAGCTCCAGGCTCTGCATGTGGTTCAGGCGCGGGTCGCACAGGGACTCGTAGCGGGTGGCGAGGGTCGCCTCGTCGATCATCTCCGAGCCGCCCAGGCACTCCGTCACGTCGTCGCCGGTGAGCTCGACATGGATGCCGCCCGGGAACGTGCCGACGGCGCGGTGCGCCTCGAAGAAGCCGCGCACCTCGTCGACGACGTCGTCGAAGCGGCGCGTCTTGTATCCGGTGGGGGTGGTGATGCCGTTGCCGTGCATCGGGTCGGTCACCCACAGCGGGGTCGCCCCGGAGTCCTTCACCGCCTGCAGCAGCGGCGGCAGCGCGTCGCGGATCTTCCCGGCACCCATGCGGGTGATGAACGTCAGCCGGCCCGGCTCGCGCTCGGGGTCGAGCCTGTCGATGAGCGCCAGTGCGGCGTCGGGCGATGTGGCCGGTCCGAGCTTGACGCCGATGGGATTGCGGATGCGCGAGAAGTAGTCGACGTGCGCGCCGTCCAGGTCGCGCGTGCGCTCCCCGATCCACAGGAAGTGCGCCGACGTGTTGTACGGGGTGCCGGTGCGCGAGTCGATGCGGGTCATCGGACGCTCGTAGTCCATGAGCAGGCCCTCGTGGCCGGTGTAGAACTCGACGCGCTTGAGCTCGTCGAAGTCGGCGCCCGCGGCCTCCATGAACTTGATGGCACGGTCGATCTCGGTGGCCAGACGCTCGTAGCGCTGGTTGGCCGGGTTCTTGGCGAAGCCCTGGTTCCAGCTGTGCACCTCACGCAGGTCGGCGAACCCGCCCTGCGTGAATGCGCGGATGAGGTTCAGCGTCGACGAGGCCGTGTGGTAGCCCTTCAGCAGCCGCCCCGGGTCGGCCTGGCGCGACCCTTCGGTGAAGTCGTAGCCGTTGACGATGTCGCCGCGGTATGCCGGCAGGGTCACGTCGCCACGGGTCTCGGTGTCGCTCGAGCGCGGCTTGGCGAACTGCCCGGCCATGCGGCCCATCTTCACGATCGGCATCGACGCGCCGTAGGTGAGCACGACGGCCATCTGCAGCACGGTCTTGATGCGGTTGCGGATCTGGTCGGCGGTGGCCCCGGCGAACGTCTCGGCGCAGTCGCCGCCCTGCAGCAGGAACGCCCGGCCCGACGCCGCGCGCGCGAGGCGCTCGCGCAGGTTGTCGACCTCGCCTGCGAAGACCAGCGGAGGCAGCGTGGCGATCTCGGCGGACACGGCGGCGACCGCATCGGGGTCGCTCCAGCGCGGCTGCTGCTTGATGGGCAGCGACCGCCAGGCATCCAGGACGTCGATCTGCTGAAGCATCCGCTCAGTCTATCGGCGGGGCAGAGCCCGAGATCGCCGCGTCAGGGGAGATCGATGATCGTCTCATAGAGCGGGTAGGCCTCGCTCAGCTCGCGCGAAGCGGGTTCGATCTCGAGCTCGTCGCCGGTCACCGCGGCGATGTCGACGGTGCCCACCAGCGTGAACGCCTCGAGGACGAACGGCAGGCTCCGCCCCACGAACAGGTCGGGCTTGTCGAGCAGGCCGAA
>DASSYC010000183.1:0-4261 GCA_035703465.1 Microbacterium sp.
GTACCGCACGCGTGAGGAGACGCTCGGCGAGCCGGCGACCCGAGAGCTGGAGCGCCGTGTCGTGCTGCAGGTGCTCGACCGTCGCTGGCGCGACCACCTGTACGAGATGGACTACCTCAAGGACGGCATCGGCCTGCGGGCCATGGCCCAGCGCGACCCGCTCATCGAGTACCAGCGCGAGGGCTACCAGATGTTCCAGTCGATGATGGGGCAGATCAAGGAGGAGTCGGTCGGCTACCTCTTCAACCTCGAGGTCGAGGTGCGCCGCGAGGGCGAGGGCGAGACCGAGGTCGAGGCGAAGGGCCTCTCCGCGATCCCGGCCGCCCCCCAGGGACTCGAGTACTCGGCGGCCAACGACGCCGGTGAGGTCGAGGTGCGCAACGATCGCGGCCAGGTCCAGCAGGCGGCGACCAGCCGTCTGCGTCAGGCCGTGGCAGCTGCCGCGGCCGCCTCCCCCGCTGCGGCACAGGCCGCTCGCGCCGAGCAGGCTCCGGCGGCTCGCGGTGCGTTCGGCCAGCCGACCGAGCCCGCACAGGGGGCCGCGGCATCCGCCCCCGCTGCGCAGAACCGGGCACAGCGCCGCGCGGCCGAGCGCCGGAAGTAGTCCGCACGCGCTCGGCTACCGCGTGCCCCAGTCATAGGTCTGCTTGCGCAGCTCGAGATAGACGAAGGTCTCGCACGAGGCGACGCCGGGGAGCACGCGCACGCGGTTGTCGAGCAGGTCGATGAGGTCCGCGTCGGATTCGCAGACCACTTCGATGAGGATGTCGAAGCTGCCGGCCGTGAGCACGACGTAGTCGATGAGCGGGTCGGCCTCCAGCGCAGCGGCGACCTGGCGGGAGTCGCCCGTGATGCGCAGCCCGATCATCGCCTGACGGTGGAATCCGACCTGCACGGGGTCGGTGACGGCGACGATCTGCACGACGCCGTTGTCGGTGAGCCGCTGCACGCGCTGGCGCACCGCCGTCTCGCTCAGAGCCACCGCCTTTCCGATCTCGGCATAGCTGCGCCGGCCGTTCTCCTGCAGCTGCTCGATGATGCGCTTGGAGACATCGTCGATTGCGCCCTGGGATGACATGGATCAGATGATGGCACCGAACAAGGGGAAACGGAAAGCACCGCACGCCACGGAATCGACATCCTCGGACACGATTCGACAACGATTCGGACGAATCTCGGCGATTCAACCTCGGAATCCGTCGATCTGAGCGCCCTTGGTGTGCAAGTATCACTTACCGCATCGTTGTGATCCGCACCCTGTTCGACGAGGAGCGTCCATGTCCCGAGGACCCCTGCCCCAAGATCCCGCTGTCCGCGCGCTCATCCTGCAGGCGCGCGCAGCCCAGCTCACCCGCCGCGGCTTCATCACCGCGGGAACCGCGTCGATGGCGCTGTTCCTCGCCGCGTGCGCCGGCAAGGTCGGCGGCGGGGGAGGTGACCAGCCCGCGCCATCCCTCACTCCGGGCAAGGACATGTCCGACACGGTCAAGAGCATGGTGTGGGCCAACTGGGCGCTCTATCTCGATGAGGACGACGCGGGCAACCACCCGACCCTCGACGCCTTCATCGAGCGCACCGGAATCGACGTCAAGTACGACGTCGCCGTCGACGACAACAACACCTACTTCGCGAAGGTGCGCGACCAGCTCGAGCTCGGGCAGCCCATCGGCGCCGACACGGTCTGTCTCACCGACTGGATGGCCACCATCTGGATCCAGTCCGGCTTCACGCAGATGTTCGACAAGGCGGCGATGCCGAACGCGTACGCGAATCTGGTGCCGAGCCTGCAGAGCCCCGACTTCGATCCCTCCCGCGAACACACGATGCCGTGGCAGTCGGGATTCGCCGGCCTCGCGTGGAACAAGGAGAAGATCCCGAACGGCCTGAAGAACGTCGACGACCTGTGGGATCCGTCGCTGAAGGGCCGCATCGGCGTGCTCAGCGAGATGCGCGACACCATGGGCGTGCTGATGCTCAGCCAGGGCGTGGACATCTCCGGCACCGGCTGGGGCGACGCCGAGTTCGACAAGGCGATCGAGCTGTTCGGCAAGCAGGTCAGCGATGGCCAGATCCGCAACATCAAGGGCAACTCCTACGCCGACGACCTGAAGAACGAGGACACCCTCGCCGCCATCGTGTGGTCCGGGGACATCACCGCCATCAACGCCGAGGTGGGTGACAAGTTCGGCTTCGCCCTTCCCGACTCCGGCGGAACCCTGTGGAGCGACAACTTCCTCATCCCGATCGGATCGACCCAGAAGTCGAACGCGCAGAAGCTGATCGACTACTACTACGAGCCCGAGGTGGCCGCCGAGGTCGCCGCGTGGGTGAACTACATCACACCGGTCGTCGGTGCCCGCGAGGCCATGGAGCAGCTCGACCCCAGCCAGGTCGACAACCAGCTGATCTTCCCCAACGAGGAGACGCTCGCGCAGGCGCACATCTTCCGGACGCTCACCAACGAGGAGCAGCAGAAGTACAGCGCCCAGTTCGAGGCCGTGGGACTCGGCGCCTGACATGGCCGGCACCGGCTTCGGCGACTCCGGCGCGGATCTGCAGCTGGAGGCGATCCGCAAGACATTCCCGGGCTTCACGGCGATCGAGGAGCTCGACCTGGCGATCCCGGCGGGATCGTTCTTCGCACTGCTCGGCCCCTCAGGGTGCGGCAAGACGACGACGCTGCGCCTGGTGGCGGGCCTGGAGGAGCCGACCCAGGGTCGCATCCTGATCGGGGGCAACGACGTCACCTCCGTCAAGCCTCACAAGCGGCCGGTCAACACGGTCTTCCAGAGCTATGCGCTCTTCCCGCACATGTCGGTGCTCGACAACGTCGCGTTCGGGCTGAAGCGGCGAAGGGTCTCCGACGCCGTGGGCAAGGCGCACGAGGCGCTGCGCCTGGTCGAGCTCGATCACCTCGCATCCCGCCGTCCCGCGCAGCTGTCGGGCGGCCAGCAGCAGCGCGTCGCGCTGGCGCGCGCCCTGGTGAACCGGCCGGCGCTGCTGCTGCTGGACGAGCCCCTCGGGGCCCTGGACCTCAAGCTGCGCCGGCAGATGCAGCTCGAGCTGAAGTCGATCCAGGGCGAGGTCGGGCTCACCTTCCTGCACGTCACGCACGATCAGGAAGAGGCCATGACGATGGCCGACACGGTCGCGGTCATGAACCACGGGCGCATCGAGCAGCTGGGCTCGCCGCAGGAGCTCTACGAGCTGCCGCGGACCGGCTTCGTGGCGGCGTTCCTCGGACAGTCCAACCTCTTCCCCGCCACGGTCGTCTCCGATGCCGGCGGTGTGCTCACCGCCCGCACGGGGGCAGGGGTGGTGGCGCTGCCCCGCGAGCGCGCGGTGTCGACATCCGGCGAGATCACCGTCGGGGTGCGCCCCGAGAAGCTGACGCTCTCACTGGAGCAGCCGGCCGAAGACGCGTCGCGCAATGTCCTCGGGCCCGGTCGCATCGTCGACACATCGTTCACCGGAGCCAGCACCCAGTACATCGTGAACGTTCCCGGCATCGGGCAGATCTCGGTGTTCGAGCAGAACCTCGCGCTGGAGAAGATGCCCGCGCCCGGCGATGAGGCCTGGGTCTCGTGGCGTGCCGAGCACGCGTTCGGATTGGATGCCTCGGCGCGCGAGTCGGCGGCATCCGCCGACGAGGATGCCGGGATCGAGCCTGATCTGCCCGGGGCCACGGTCCCTGCCGACGGCGAGGCGGCGTAGCGGTGGCACTTACCGCCCTCGCGCCGCCGACCGGGCAGACGGCGCCCGGCGGACCGGGGCAGAAGCGGCGGGGCGGATGGATCGCGGCCGTGCTGCTGCTGCCCGGCCTGCTGTATCTCGCACTGTTCTTCCTCGTGCCGTTCGTGTCTCTGCTGATCACCTCGTTCGGGGTCAACGACCCGTCGGAGTACGGGTCGTTCTACTACGGATTCCATTGGCAGAACTACGTCGATGTCATCAGCGAGTACTGGCCGCAGTTCCTCCGCTCGTTCTGGTACGCGCTCCTGGCGACCATCTTCGCCCTGCTCATCGGCTACCCGATCGCGTACTTCATCGGCGTGCGCGTGCGCGAGCGCAAGATGCTGCGCAACCTCCTGCTGGTGCTGGTGATCGCCCCGTTCTTCATCTCCTTCCTGCTGCGGACCCTGGCGTGGAAGCAGATTCTCTCGGACGAGGGGCCGGTCGTCGGCGCGCTGCAGTTCATCGGGCTGATGGGCCCGCAGGACCACATCACCGGCACTGGCTTCGCCGTGGTCTTCGGCCTCAC
>DASSYC010000024.1:0-12265 GCA_035703465.1 Microbacterium sp.
AAAGCGTCCAGCGTCTTCTCCTCAGCGGGGTTGTCGGCTGTCAGCTGCTCCTGGGTCGTCTCGCTGCCTCCGGTGGGAGCCGGGTCGGTGATGACCCCGGTCGGTTCGCTCCCGCGGATGATGTGCGTCGTGCCGAGCTCCTCGGCCCAGCGGCGCCCGGCATCCTCCGCCTCCTCCCGGCTGCTGAAGCTGCGGGAGTCCTCGCGGTCGCCGATGACCCGGTTCACCCACTGGCCGTTCTTCGACATGGTCTCGACATCTCCCGTAGAGACCTGCTCCTCACGGTCGCTCATGGCACTCCTCCAGATCGGCGTTCGATGCTCTGAGACCCAGGATGGCGATATCCTGTCCACACGCACAGGGGTTGACACGCCGACGTCACCCCTCGTCGCGCATCCGCCGCCCCAGCAGCTCGCCGAGGAACACCGCAGTCGCAAACGGTCCCCGCGAGGGCACCGCCGGCAGGATCGAGGTATCGACCACGCGCAGCCCCGTGACGCCGTGGACACGGCCGACGCTGTCGACGACCGGACCCACGGGCGCCGTCCCGCACATGTGGATCGCGGTGCCCAGGTGCGAGAGCATCCAGGCATCCAGCGCCTTGTCATCCTCGAGTGCGGGATCGTCCAGCTCGGTCAGCGTGTGGAACAGGCCGTCGAATGCGGCCGAGCGCAGCAGCTGTGCGGCGGTGCGGATGCCGATGCGCATGCGCTCGCGATCATCGGCTTCCGCGAGATAGCGATAGTCGATGCACGGCGGCTGCAGCGGGTCGTCGGAGAGCAGCGACAGCACGCCGCGGCCGGTGGGCGCCTGGAGTCCGACGGTGAGCTGGAGGTCGTTGCGGGTCGCGAGCTGCGAGACAGCCCGACGGGCGGAGATGCCGGTGACGGCGCGAGTGACCCGGATCGGATGCCGCAGCACCGCCGCCACCCCGCTCGTCGCAGTGCGCGCCGACCCCGTCAGGAGGTAGCCGAGCGTCTTGACCGAGAGGAGGATCTCGAGGTCTCCATCAGGATGACGACCGGCATCCCCGGACGAGTCGAAGTTGAGCGCCGCAGGGAAGGCCATCGTCTCGGCGGTGTCCATGATCCGGCGGGTGGCGCGCCAGCCGATGGCGATGTCGGGATGGTCGGAGAACGACTCGCCCACCGGCAGATCCGACACCACCCGGATGCCGAGCCCTTCGAGGTGGACCCGAGGGCCGACCCCCGACACGAGCAGCAGCTGCGCTGATCCGATCGCCCCCGCGCACAGCACGACGTCGTCCGCGCCGAGGAAGCCGCTGTCGCTCTCGACGCCGACGGCTCGGGCGCCCTGGAAGCGCACCCGGTGCACCCGGGTGCTGCCGAGGATCCGCAGGTTGAGTCGTGAGCGAACCGGTTCGATGTACGCGAGCCCCGTGTTCACCCGAACGCCGTCGATCACATTCGCGGGCACCGGCCCGACCCCCGGGGGCTCGTCGCCGTTCTTGTCCGCTTCATACGCGAATCCCAGCTCCTGCGCCGCCGCCCCGAAAGCCCGGGTCGCCGGGTTCGATGCATCCGGGCGCCGCACCGGCATGGGACCGGACGCGCCATGCGGCGGGGCATCCCCGAAGTCGAGGTCGCTCTCCAGCGCACGCCATACGGGCAGCGCGCGGTCGTACGACCACTCCGGGCCGGCGGTGCGCGCCCAGGCATCCAGGTCGCCGCGGCGGGCGCGGACGAAGTAGCCACCGTTGATCGTGCTCGAGCCGCCCAGGATGCGGCCTCGGGCGACGGTGTACGGAAGATCGGGGGTGAGGTGGCCGAGGTAAGCCCAATTGGCGGGATGCCCCGGCATCGCGCCTCGCACGCTCGACCCGTCCAGCAGGTCGGCCGGGTAGGCGCCGCTCGCCTCGCCCGCCTCGATGAGCGTGACCTCGCGGTCGGAGTCCTCGCTGAGCCGTGCGGCCAGCGCCGCGCCGGACGCCCCGCCTCCCACGACGATCGTGCGGGTCATGGCCGATCGCGGGCGAAGGTGTCGGCCATGAGGTCGAAGGCATTCTCGATGAGGCTGCGCAGGTCCGCTTCGGGGTGCGCGAGCCATTGCTCATAGGAGGCCAGGCACAGCCCGAGGCATGCCCACGCGATCGACTGCGGCTCGGGCGCGTCGACGGCGACCCCCATGCGCTCGGAGACGAACTCGGCGATCACCTGTCGCCATTCCGCATAGCGCAGCGACGAGTGCGCGAACAGCGCGGGCACGTTCAGCAGGAGCCACATCCGGTCGCGGTGCAGCGGCAGCTCCTCCGCCGGATAGTCGTTGAACGCGACGATCGCCACACGCACGGCATCCAGCAGCGGCATGTCCGCGGGAAGCGCCGAGAGGTGCCGGCGCATCCGCTGCAGAAGCGCATCGAACTCACCCCACGGCAGATCGCTCTTGGACGGGAAGTAGCGGAAGAACGTGCGCCTGCCGATGCCGGCCGCAACCACGATGTCGTCGATGGTCGTCTTCTCGAAGCCGCGATCGAGGAAGAGCCGCAGCGCGACGTGGCTGATCTCGCCGTGCGTCGTTGCGCGTGCGCGGCCGATGCGCGGCGTGTGGGCGCCGACTTCCGCGACTGCGGAGGCTGCTGGATCGTCGTCGCTCCCACTCATTCGTACAGAGCCTTCCATTCGGCACTAG
Source organism: Microbacterium sp. (assembly GCA_035703465.1). GTDB lineage: Bacteria > Actinomycetota > Actinomycetes > Actinomycetales > Microbacteriaceae > Microbacterium. Next base: position 2,650 of record DASSYC010000024.1, read on the forward strand.
GTGTCATTAGTATCGGGCCCATCGGAGGATTTCGCCAGAGAAGACGAATCCGCTTGGAGGAGAATCTCATGGATCCCAAAGAGAACACCGCAGTCGCCGAGCAGGCGGTCATCGAAGCGGACTCCCTCGTCGAGGAAGTCTCGATCGACGGCATGTGCGGCGTCTACTAGACGTCGCCGCTCACGACCCGTGCCATGAATGCCGATGCCGCATGGCGGCTGCACCCGCAGGTCTCGGTCAGACCTGAGCCCTTCGGGGCGCTGCTGTATCACTTCGGAACCCGCAAGCTGTCCTTCCTGAAGGACCGCCTGCTGCTGGATGTGGTCAATCACCTGGGGGCCGCGCCCTCCGCCCGGGCGGCGTGCGACGAGGCCGGAGTCCCGGCATCCGATCGTGCCCGCTATCTCGCTGCGCTGGGCACCCTCGCCGACTCGCACATGATCGAAACGAGGACCGGATGACGCTGATCACGGATGCACCGCCCCGATCGATGCGGCTGGTCGATCACTTCGAGCGGGGGCTCGACGCGCCGATCTGCCTGACCTGGGAATTGACGTACGCCTGCAACCTGTCCTGCGTGCACTGCCTGTCCAGTTCTGGGCGGCGCGACCCGCGTGAGCTGTCGACCGACGAGTGCAAGGCGGTCATCGACGAGCTCGAGCGGATGCAGGTGTTCTATGTGAACATCGGCGGCGGGGAGCCCACGGTCCGGTCCGACTTCTGGGAGCTGCTGGATTACGCCACCGCCCACCATGTGGGCGTGAAGTTCTCCACCAACGGGGTGAAGATCACACCGGATGCCGCGGCCCGCCTGGCCGCGAACGACTACGTCGACGTGCAGGTCTCCCTCGACGGTGCCACACCCGAGGTGAACGACGCGATCCGCGGACCCCGGTCGTATGAGACCGCGGTGCGGGCGATGGAGAACCTCGCCGCCGCCGGGATGAAGAACTTCAAGCTGTCGGTGGTGTGCACGCGGACGAACATCTCTCAGCTGGACGAGTTCAAATCGATCGCCGACCGGTACGGCGCGCAGCTGCGGCTGACCCGCCTGCGGCCCTCCGGCCGAGGCGCGGATGTGTGGGACGAACTGCACCCCACCCAGGAGCAGCAGCGTGAGCTGTACGAGTGGCTCCTCGCGCACGGCGATCAGGTGCTCACCGGAGACTCGTTCTTCCACCTCTCCGCCTACGGGCAGTCCCTGCCGGGGCTGAACCTGTGCGGCGCGGGCCGGGTCGTCTGCCTGATCGACCCGATCGGCGACGTGTACGCGTGCCCGTTCGCCATCCACGACGAGTTCCTCGCGGGCAGCGTCCGCGACGAGGGCGGCTTCACCGGAGTCTGGCGCGACTCCGAGCTGTTCACACGGCTGCGGCAGCCGCAGTCCGGCGGGGCGTGCTCGTCGTGCCAGTTCTTCGACACCTGCAAAGGCGGGTGCATGGCCGCCAAGTTCTTCACCGGCCTGCCGCTGGACGGACCCGATCCGGAGTGCGTGCAGGGCTACGGCGAGGAAGCGCTTGCCAAGCGCAAGGACGACGCCGGCGGCATCCCCCGTCCCAGCGTGGACCGCTCGCACCGCACCTCACCGCCCCGGCCTCGCAACGGGATGGGTCCCGTCCGCGTGACGCTGACCCGCCGGGACGACATCACAGCACCACCCGCTTCGGCGTGCGACGAAAGCCCGCTCGCCGGATTCGCACCAGAGCCGAACGGCGCCGGCCGGCGCCACCAGGAGGGCACCCCGACCGATTCCGCATGAGTCACACCATCCGGCATGCCCGATGCGTCGCTCGGGCCGACGGTTGAGGTGCGCTCGTGGGGAGCGGTGCTCGGCGTGCCCGGAGAACACAGAGACAGAAGCGAAGGGAAAGAAGGAATGGGACTCCTCGACGGAAAGGTCGTCATGGTCACCGGCGGTTCGCGCGGACAGGGTCGGGCGCATGCCGTGACCAGCGCGCGCGAAGGCGCGGATGTCGTGATCATCGACACGCTGGACCAGATCGGCAGCGTCGCGTATCCGATGGCGCAGCAGGCCGACTTCGACGAGACGGTGAAGCAGGTGGAGGATCTCGACCGCCGCATCGTCTCGGTCGTGGGCGACGTGCGCAGCCAGCAGGATCTCGACCGCGCGGTCAGTGAGGGCATCGCGGCGTTCGGCAAGATCGACGCGCTGATCGCCAACGCCGGCATCTTCTCGCTCGCGCCCGCGCACGAGATGACGGAGGAGATGTGGGACGACATGATCGCGGTGAACCTCACCGGCGTCTGGAAGTCGGCGAAGGCCGTGCTCCCACACATGATGGAGCAGGGCGGCGGGTCGATCGTCATGACCTCTTCGATCAACGGGATCGAGCCCGGTGCGAACTACGTGCACTACTGCGCGGCCAAGTTCGGCGTGGTCGGGATCATGAAGACGATCGCGCTGGAGTACGCGCGCTATGGCATCCGCGTGAACTCCATCCATCCCGGAGCGATCCTCACGCCTATGACGAGCTGGCAGGGCGCCTGGGACATGATGTCGGGCAAGCCCACGGGCGAGGGAACCGAGGCGGACATGCTCGAGGCCGGATATTCGTTCCACGCGCTCAAGGGCCACGGGTTCATGTCGCCGCAGGTCATGGCCGATGCCGCGCTGTGGCTCAATTCGCCGCTCGCCTCGGCGGTCACGGGCATCACGGTTCCCGTCGATGCCGGCCACCTGCTGCAGCCGGGCTACAACCCGGACCCCGTGAAGTAATCACCAGGTCTGAGCGACAAGGAGACGGAAGAAATGACTGGAAGAGTCGAAGGCAAGGTCGCGCTGATCACCGGTGCCGCCCGGGGGCAGGGGCGCAGTCACGCGCTGCGCCTCGCGGAAGAGGGCGCTGACATCATCGCGGTCGACCTGTGCGGGCCGATACCCGGCCTGCAGTACTCGCATGCGACCCCGGAGGATCTGCAGGAGACGGTGCGGCAGGTGGAAGCGCTCGATCGGCGCATCGTGTCGTCGGTCGTCGACGTCCGTGACCGGGATGCCTTCAAGGCGGCCATCGACGCCGGCGTCGCCGAACTCGGCAAGCTCGACATCGTCGTGGCCAACGCGGGCATCTGCATCGTGAGCCCGTGGGACGAGGTCACCCCCGAGGTCTGGGACACGACTCTCTCGACCAACCTCACGGGAGTCTTCAACACGGTGCAGCTCTCAGCGCCCCACGTGATCGCCGCCGGCGGCGGGTCGATCATCATGACGAGTTCCGCGGCGGGACTGAAGGTGCAGCCGTTCCTGACGCCCTATGTCGCGTCAAAATTCGGCGTCACCGGGCTCGGCAAGGCATTCGCCGCAGAACTCGCCGAGCACCACATTCGCGTGAACACCCTGCACCCCACCGGCGTCGCAACACCCATGGGCGGACTGGGCGAGACGCTCATGCCGCTGCTCGAGAAGAATCCGCGCCTGGCCGGAGTGCTCACCAACATGCTGCCGATCGACGCGACCGAGCCGATTGACCAGTCCAATGCCGTGCTGTTCCTCGCCAGCGACGAGGCGCGCTACATCACGGCCCTGGCGATGACAGTCGACGCCGGGGTCACCGAGTACTGAACGAACAGAACGGGAAGAGATCATGGCTGGAAGAGTGGAAGGCAAGGTCGCCTTCATCACGGGGGCGGCTCGTGGGCAGGGGCGCAGTCACGCGCTCCGGCTCGCGCAAGAGGGCGCCGACATCATCGCGATCGACGTGTGCGAGCCGGTCGCCGATATGCCGTATGAGTTCCCGACCGAGGAGGACCTCGCCGAGACGGCACGGCAGGTCGAGGCGCTCGATCGGCGCATCGTCACCCACAAGGCGGACATCCGCGACTACGAGGCGCTCAAGGCCGCCGTCGACGACGGCGTGGCCCAGCTGGGCCGCCTCGACATCGTCAGCTCCAACGCCGGCATCGGCAGCAGCCCATTCAAGACGTGGGAGCTGCCCGAAGGGGTCTGGCAGGACATGATCGACGTCAACCTGACCGGACAATGGCACACGGTCAAGGCGGCAGTGCCGCACATGATCGAAGCCGGCAACGGAGGAGCGATCGTGCTGACCAGTTCGATGGCGGCCCTGCGCACGTACGGGAACATCGCGCACTACACCGCCGCCAAGCACGGCCTGGTCGGACTGATGCGAGTGCTCGCGCTGGAGCTCGGCGAGTACAGCATCCGCGTCAACTCGCTGCACCCCACACAGGTCGACACGCCGATGATCATGAACGACGCCGCGATGAAGCTGTTCCGGCCGGATCTGGAGAACCCGACCGTCGACGACTTCGCAGTGGCATCGCAGACGATGCACACGCTGCCGATCCCATGGGTGGAGCCGGTCGACATCAGCAATGCGCTGCTGTTCCTCGCCTCCGACGAGGGGCGCTACGTCACCGGGATGGAGTTCCCGATCAGCGCCGGATCCAGCATCACGTAGGTGCAATCGACGTCCTCGACGTCACGAACAAAAGGAGAAGAAATCATGTCAGGCAAGCTCGAAGGACAGGTCGCATTCATCACTGGCGCAGCTCGCGGGCAGGGTCGCAGTCACGCACTCGCCCTCGCGAAGGAAGGCGCCGACATCATCGCCGTCGACGTCTCGCAGCAGGTGGAGACCGTGCCGTACGCCACCGCGACCGCCGAGGACATGGCGGAGACGGTTCGCCAGGTCGAGGCGCTCGACCGCCGGATCATCGCGGGCGATGTCGATGTGCGAGACCTGCAGGGCCTCACGGAGTTCGTCGATCGCGGTGTCGCCGAGCTCGGACGCCTCGACATCGTGCTCGCGAACGCCGGCATCTCTGCCCCGGCGCCCACACTCGAGATGGACGAAGAGACGTGGGACACGATGATCGAGATCAACCTCACCGGCGTGTGGAAGTCGATCAAGGCATCGGTGCCGCACATCGTCGAGGGGGGCCGGGGCGGGTCGGTGGTCATCACCAGCTCCACCGCCGCAATCATCCCCATGGCGAACATCGCGCACTACGCCGCCGCCAAGTCGGGTCTCGTCCTGCTGTCGAAGGTCCTCGCGAAGGAGCTCGCGCCGCAATCGATACGCGTCAACACAGTGCACCCGACGACTGTGGCGACCGACATGGTGCTCAACGAGTCCACCTACCAGCTGTTCCGACCGGACCTCGAGCACCCCACCCGCGAAGACTTCGAGGAGGCCGCCCGTACGCTCAACGCGCTGCCGATAGCCGCGATGGAGGCCAGCGACATCACCAACGCAGTCCTCTACCTGGTCACGGACTCGGGCCGCTATGTGACCGGCACGATGCATGTCGTGGACGCGGGCTCGGCGCTGTAACAAGCCAGAAAGAAGGAGAAGAAGCATTGGCTGGAAAGCTCGAAGGACAAGTTGCATTCATAACGGGAGCTGCTCGAGGGCAGGGTCGATCACACGCCCTGGTGCTCGCGAAGGAGGGCGCCGACATCATCGCGGTCGACGTCGCAGAGCCGCTGCCGGGAATGGATCGCTATTACCCGGGGGCGACGGAGGAGGATCTCGCCGAGACGGTGCGGCAGGTCGAGGCGCTGGACCGGCGCATCGTCGCGAGCAAGGCGGACGTGCGTGACATGGCGGCGATGCAGGCCGCGCTGGACGAAGGCGTCGCCCAGCTCGGGCGCGTCGACATCGTGCTGGCCAACGCGGGCGTGTTCGCCTTCGGCGACCAGACGCAGGATGTCTCGGAGGAGGAGTGGGACCTGGTGACGGACACCAACCAGAAGGGCGTCTGGCACACGGTCAAGGCGGCGATCCCGCAGATGATCAAACAGGGCGACGGTGGATCGATGGTCTTGACCAGCTCCACCGCGGGGCTCAGGGGCACGCCGAACGTCGCCGCGTACACGGCGGCCAAACACGCGGTCGTCGGGCTGATGCGCACGCTCGCCCTGGAGCTGGCGCCGCATCGGATCCGGGTGAACACGGTCCACCCGACCGGGGTGGCCACCGACATGATCCTCAACGAGGCGACGTTCAAGCTGTTCCTCCCCGACGTCGAGCACCCCACTCGCGAGCAGGCGGCGCCGATCTTCGAATCGACGAACGCGCTGCCGGTCCCGTGGGTGGAGGCGATCGATATCTCGAACGCGGTGCGGTTCCTGGTCTCCGACGACGCCAGGTACATCACCGGCAACGAGCTCAAGGTCGACGCGGGCTACACCCTGAAATGACGGCCGACCACACCATGGATGCCGCGACCGCACGCGACGAAGAGACCGCTCGGCTGCAGGAGAACCATGAGCGGATCGCTGAGCACATCGTCGGCCGCGAGCGTGAGCTCGAGCTCACGCTCGCGGCGGTCGCGGCGGGCCGCGACATCCTGCTGGAGGGCCCGCCGGGCACCAGCAAGACGACGATGCTCACCGCGATCACCCGGGAGTGGGGCATCCCGCTGTTCTTCGTGGAGGGGAACGCCGACTTGACGCCCGCGAAGATCGTCGGCCACCACAACCCCGCACGGGTGCTGCGCGAGGACTACTCGCCGGAGAACTTCGTGCCCGGGCCGCTGGTGGACGCCATGCAGCAGGGCGGGTTCCTCTATATCGAGGAGTTCAACCGCGCTCCCGAGGACACCCTCAACACGCTGCTGACCGCGATGGCCGACCGCGCCGTCGCGGTGCCCCGGGTCGGCCGCATCGTCGCGAAGCCGACGTTCCGGGTCATCGCCTCAATGAATCCATATGACAACGTCGGCACGACCCGGCTGTCGACGAGCATCCACGACCGACTCAACCGACTGTCCGTGGACTATCAGGACGCGGAGGCCGAGAAGGAGATCGTGCTGCTGCGCTCGGCGGCGACGGACGCGCTGGGCGAGCGCCTCATCCCCGACGCGGTCGCCGTGACACGGGCAACCCGGGAGCATCCCGATGTCCGCCAGGGCTCCAGTGTGCGCGGTGCGATCGACACGACGCTCGTTGCCGAGCAGCTGGCCGCGCTCCGCGGAATCGCCGGCCCCGATGATGAGCGCTACCCGGAACTGGTGTACGACGCGATGATCGTCGCCCTGTCGGGGCGCATCCATCTCGACGAGGCGGCGGAGACGACGCCGGAGCGCGTGCTGCGGGAGATCTGGGAGGACCGCTTCATCCTGGAGCCGCATCGAGCCGCCCCCGGTTGAAGAGAAGTGGCCGCCGACAGCCCGTTGCGAAGCGGACGGCGCCGCCGTTCGCAGACGCCGGGCGCGCCGTTGCGACGCACGCCGAAGCAGCTCGAGGAGCCCCCGACGATGTTCGACGCCTCGGCATCCGGCGCCGGCACTGTATTGCGAGGCGGGGACTCGCGGCGAGGCCGAGCCGCCTCGGCTCCCGGTTCCACCGCCCCCGGGGAGACCGATGAGGCGGCGAGTCTCGTCCCGATCCCCGACGAGACCGTCGAGCTGGACCCGCATGTGCGCGCCCGCGCCCGCCAGATCGCCGCGCGGCTGTCGGTGCGGCGCGCCCGGCAGGACGTGACGGCCACGCGCGGCGTCGGCCGGCTGGAGAGCGTCCCCTACCGTGGCGCTTCGGACGAGATCGACCTCGACAAGACGATCGAGGTGCTCGCCGAGAGGCCCGTGCCCGACGACGAGGACATCTTCGTGCGCGAGCGGCTGCGCACCAGGCGCTCGGTCATGCTCCTCGTCGATGTCTCCGGCTCGATGCGCGGCGAGCGGATCAAGACCGCCGCAGCCACGGTCGGCGCCGTCTCTGCGGAGCTGTCCCATGACGCACTGGGAGTGGTGGCGTTCTGGTCGGATGCCGCCCTGCTGCTGGGGCTCGGCGACCCCGTGCAGCCCATGGAGCTGCTCGATGCCATCCTGCGCATGCCCGCGCGCGGGCTGACGAACGTCGCCTTCCCGCTCGAGCTCGCGGCCAAGCAGCTGACGAATGCGCCGGCGCGCGATGCGCGGGCGGTGCTGTTGTCGGACTGCGTGCACAATGCCGGGCCCGATCCGAGGCCGCTGGCCGCGCGGCTGCCCCGGCTCGATGTGCTGCTGGATGCCTCCGGCGAGAAGGACATCGACCTCGGCCGCGAGCTCGCGGCACGAGGTCGCGGCACATGCCGCATCATCCACGGATACCGTGACGTGGCGCCGGCGATATCGGAGATCTTCGGCCTGCGCTGACGTGCACGCCGCAACCTGAGGACGCGACAGAAAGGACCGGACATGTATTGGCCGTGGAAGCAGAATCCGTGGTTCGAGACGGTGAAGGAGGCGCAGCGCCGGGCAAGGCGCCGGCTACCCCCGTCGGTGTATGCGGCGCTCGTCGCCGGTTCGGAACGCGGCGCCACCCCGGAGGACAACAAGGACGCGTTCGCGGAGCTGGAGTTCGCCCCGCACGTGGCCGGCCACCAGCCGCAGCGGGAGATGTCGACGACGGTGCTGGGCATCCCCATCTCGATGCCGGTGCTGATCTCTCCCACCGGCGTGCAGGCTGTCCACCCCGAGGGCGAGGTCGCCGTGGCCCGCGCGGCCGCCGCCCGCGGCACCATCATGGGGCTCAGCTCGTTCGCTAGCAAGCCGGTCGAAGAGGTCGTCAAGGCCAACGAGAACACGTTCTTCCAGATGTACTGGACCGGCACCCGCGAGCAGATGGTGCAGCGCATGGACCGCGCACGGGCGGCCGGGGCGAAGGCGCTGATCGCCACCACCGACTGGTCGTTTTCGATCGGCCGGGACTGGGGCAGCCCCGAGATCCCGGAGAAGATGGATCTGAAGGCGATGATCAAGTTCGCGCCGGAGGCCCTCATCCGCATCCCCTGGCTGCTGGATTTCGCCAAGGCCGGCATCCCGGATCTCACCGCCCCCAACCTGCAGCCGCCGGACGGCCCGGCGCCCACCTTCTTCGGCGCCTACGGGGAGTGGATGCAGACCCCGCCGCCGTCCTGGGAAGACCTCGCATGGCTGCGCGAGGAGTGGGGCGGCCCGTTCATGCTCAAGGGCATCACCCGCGTCGATGACGCCAAGCGGGCGATCGACATCGGGGCGGACGCGATCAGCGTCTCCAACCACGGCGGCAACAACCTCGACACCACCCCGGCGACGATCCGGTGCCTGCCGGCGGTCGCCGACGCCGTCGGCGGTCAGGTCGAGGTGCTCCTGGACGGCGGCATCCGTCGCGGCGGCGACGTCGCCAAGGCCCTGGCCCTCGGCGCCCGCGCCGTGATGATCGGCCGCGCCTACCTGTGGGGACTCGCCGCGAACGGGCAGACCGGCGTCGAGAACGTGCTCGATCTGCTTCGCATGGGACTGGACTCCGCACTCCTCGGGCTCAGCCACGCCTCCATCGGCGAGCTCAACCCCACCGACCTCTACGTCCCCGACGACTTCCTCCGCGATCTCGGGGCCGAGCCGGATCCGCACGGCGACCTGCGCTCCTCCGGCGGGCCGGGAACAGCCGCGCAGCACCCGGACTCGGAGAAGGCGGTCATCGAGCAGTCGGCGCAGAAGACGGATGCCGAGAAGGACGCGGCCGCCGACGCCGACCCGGCGCAGGAGGGCGTCGACGCGACCCCGCAGGAGGCGACGGTGACGGACAAGTGATGGCAGGATGCCTCGCATGCACCCTTCCGACGCGCGGCCGCGGCGGGGCGGCCGCCCCGGGGGGACGGCGGGGGGC
>DASSYC010000137.1:0-12915 GCA_035703465.1 Microbacterium sp.
AGCGCCTCGAAGGCGGCGGCATCCATCTCAACCATGTCTGGGGTGAGTAACGGGACTTGAACCCGCGACCCCCTGGACCACAACCAGGTGCTCTACCGACTGAGCTATACCCACCATGCGGCCCGCGTTCGCGGGCAACCACAAGATTCTCTCATACCTGCGCAGCGAATGACGAAACGACCGAGGCCGCGAGGGCACGTGCGTCGTCGCTGCTGGGCCCGGGTGCCGGAACGAGCACGGCCTGCCGGTAATAGGCGAGTTCGCGGATCGATTCGCGGATGTCGGCGAGGGCTCTGTGGCCGCCGCTCTTGACCGGTGCGTGGATGTAGGCGCGGGGGTACCAGCGGCGTGCGAGCTCCTTCACAGAGGACACATCGACGTTGCGGTAGTGCAGCCAGCGGTCCACGCGCGGCATGTACTTCGCGAGGAACATGCGATCGGTCCCGATGGTGTTGCCGGCCAGCGGCGACTTGCCGGACACCGGCGCGAAGCGCTGGATGTACTCGAGCGACTGGAACTCGGCGTCGGCGAGACTCACCCCGGAGGGGATCTCCGCCAGCAGGCCGGAGGTGCGATGCATCTGGGTCACGAACTCGCCCATGTTCTCCATGGCGGAGGCATCGGGCTTGATGACGATCTGGAAGCCGGGATCGAGGATCCGCAGCTCGAAGTCGGTGACGACGATCGCGATCTCGACGAGCTCGTCCACCTCGAGATCGAGCCCCGTCATCTCGCAGTCGATCCACACGAGCCGGTCGTTCTCGGAGGCGCCCACCATGCGGTCATCCTATCGACCGGCGCAGACGCCGGACCGCGCGCGGACGATGAGCCCCTCCGGGAGGATTCGAACCCCCGACCTGGCGGGTAGAAACCGCTCGCTCTGTCCCCTGAGCTACGGAGGGATGGGCACTTAAGGGTATCGTCCTCTGCGAGGCCAAGCGAGGAGGCCCGGATGCTGGAGGCACTGGCGACGCTCCCAGGAGTGATCGACAAGCATCCCGTCCACAAACGGCGGCTCGCGGCGATCCGGCGTCGGGTGTACCGGCGCATCGCGCCGCTGCAGGCCGAGGTCATCCGGTCGGCGGAGCCGATCGCGTTCGGCGAGCTGGATCGATCGGCCTTCGAGCCGATCCGGGCCGGAGCACAGTTCGGCCGAACCCTCGAATCGGCGTGGCTGCGCATCACCGGCGAGGTCCCTTCCGGCGCGCACGGTGCGGTCGTCATGCTCGGCATCCGCGGAGAGGGCCTGGTCCATTCACCGGAGGGCGTGCTCGTGGACTCCGTGAGCACGGTCTGGATCCAGGGCGACCTGCCGCACACCGGCGGGCGCTTCCGGCCGGTGCGCGGAGCCGACCTGTCCAGCGGCCGCGTCGAACTCTACGCCGACGTGGCATTCAACGGATTTCTCTTCTTCGGCGTCGGTCGCGGCCGATTCCACGGCGCCCATCTGGCAGAGCGCGACGACACCGCCTTCGGGCTGTACTACGACTACCTCGTGCTGTGCGTGCTGGCAGAGTCGACCGATGACACCGCGCTGGCCGGAGAGCTGCGGGGCGCGCTCGCCGACGCCTACCGGCGCTTCGCCGCGGCCGATTGCGGTGGTGCCCGCGCCCGGCTCGCTGTCGAGCTCTCACGCCCATCGACCAGCGATCTCGTCTACCACGCCGTCGGGCACGGACACCTCGACATGGCCTGGGTCTGGCCGATCCGCGAGACCAGGCGCAAGGCGGCGCGCACCTATGTCCGGGCGCTGGATGCCATCCAGCGGTGGGACGACTACGTCTACGGGACGAGCCAGCCGCAGCAGCTGCAGTGGATCAAGCAGCAGCATCCCGAGCTGTTCGAGCGGGTGAGGGATGCCATCGCCGACCGCCGCATCGAGGCTCAGGGATCCTTCTGGATCGAGCCCGACACGAACGTGCCCGGCGGCGAGTCGCTGATCCGGCAGGCGGTCGTCGGGCGGCGGTTCTGGAGGACGGAATTCGGCCTGGACGATGAGGACCTGCGGCTGTGCTGGCTGCCCGACACCTTCGGCTACAGCGGCAACCTCCCGCAGATCCTACGCGGGTGCGGCATGGACTGGTTCCAGACGATCAAGCTCTCCTGGAACCGGATCAACGTCTTCCCGCACCGCACCTTCCACTGGGAGGGGATCGACGGATCGTCGGTGCTGGTCCATATGCCTCCGGAAGGCGACTACAACAGCCGCGCCGCTCCCGACGGGCTGCTGCGCGGCGCCGAGCGCTACCCGGAGCGCGACCTCGGCGCGGCGCTGCTGGTCTACGGCGCGGGCGACGGCGGCGGCGGCCCGGGGGAGGTGCACCTCCAGCTGCTCGACCGCGAGCGGTCGCTGCGCGGCATCCCGCGAGTGCAGAAGTCGTCGGCATCGGATTTCTTCCGCGATCTCGAGCAGCGCGACATCCCGCAGCGCCACGTCGGCGAGCTGTACCTGGAGACCCATCAGGGCACGTACACCACGCAGGGCCGCACGAAGCGGCACAACCGCACCGTGGAGCGGCGGCTGCACGAGGTCGAAGCGCTCGCCGCCCTCACCGGCGACGAGGTCGGCACCGAGCTGGAGCCGCTGTGGCGAGACGTCCTGCTGAATCAATTCCACGACATCCTCCCCGGCTCGTCGATCGAACGGGTCAACCGCGAGGCGTGGGACACGTACGAGGCCGTCGAGGCGCAGCTGGATGCCATCTCCGCACGCCTGATCGCCGATCTGGCGCCCGCGCCGGGGTCCGGGCCGGCCGCAGTCAACCTCACCTCGTTCCCGCGGGAGGAGCACATCCGCACCCGTGACGGATGGCGGCGGGCGGTCGTCGCCTCGTACGCCGCGGCGGCGCTCGAGCCCGCGGGATCCTTCCTCCAGCTCTCGCACACCGCGGCGACCATCTCCAACGGGATCCTGACCGTGCGCTTCGGCCCCGGGGGAGAGATCGCCTCATGCCTGGATGCCGCCGGCGCCGAGCACGTCGCCGGCGGGTTCAACCGGCTCGCCGTCTACAAGGACCCGTTCCAGTTCCCGTTCGATGCCTGGGACATCGATCCCGGATACGTCGAGACCGCGCCGGACGTGCTCACCGTGACATCCGCGCGCACCTCCATCGACGGGCCGCGGGTGATCCGCCATCACGAGTACCGCGCGTCCAAGGTCGTGGTGCACCAGCGGGTGATCCTCGAGGCGGGAAGTCCCGTCATCCGGTTCGAGACCCACGTGGACTGGCAGGAGAGCCATCGGATGCTGCGCGCCGAGTTCCGGCCGGTCCACTATGGCCCGGAGGCGCTGTGCGAGATCCAGTTCGGGCACATAGCGCGGCCCACCACCGAGCGCGACAGCGTGGAGAAGGCGCAGTTCGAGGTGTGCGCGCACAAGTGGATCGCCACCCAGGACGCCACGGGCGGCTGCGCGCTGCTGAACGACTGCAAGTATGGGCACCGTGCGAAGAACGGTCTGATCAGTCTCAATCTGCTGCGCGCGCCGACCTTCCCCGACAAGACCGCCGACCGCGGCACGCATGAGTTCACCTACGCGTTCGTCCCGTTCGCCCTGGGCGACCTGACCACCGTGATCCGTGAGGCGTACCGTCTCAACAACCCGCTGATCGTCGCCGACGACATCGCCTTCCCCAGCGCCGTGAGCGTCGATGACCCGGGGGTCGTCGTCGAGACGCTCAAGGCCGCCGACGACGGCTCGGGCATCGTGCTGCGGCTCTATGAGAGCCTCGGCCGGCCGGTCGAGACGGCGGTGCACACCGGCATCCCGCATTCGAGCGCTCGATTCACGGACCTGATCGAGCGTCCTCTCGGCCCCGCCGATCTGGCCGGCATCGGCTTCGGCCCGTTCGAGATCAAGACGATCCTGCTGGAGAGGCAGTGACGACCGCGCTGGCCGAGGTCCGCGCACCCGGCCGGCGCACACAGCACATCTCTCTCGTCGTGGCCGGGTTCGGCCAGAACCTCGTCCTGACCACGATGTACTTCGCCGGGTTCGCGAACATCCTCGTCCTGCTCGTGTTCATCTTCCTGACAGGTCTCACGCTGGGCATCTTCCTCGTCGTGCAGGCCACGATGATCGCCGACGCCGTCGACGATGTCCAGCGGCGGACGGGCATGCGCAACGACGGCATCTCGTTCTCGAGTCTCACGTTCGTCTCCAAGATCATGAACGCCCTCGCTGTGCTGGTGTTCGGCGTGTTCATCGTCATCGCCGGCTACGAGGCGGGGGTGACGGTGACGCCGGAGCTGCAGTGGACCGTCTACGCCTCCTTGGCCCTCGTCCCGGCCGTCAGCTGCCTGGTCTCGGCGGTCCCGTTCCTCTTCTACCGGCTGCGCAGCTGACCCGGGCCTGGAATCCGGTTCGCGGGCGGCGTAGCGTGCAGAGTGCGTCTGACAAGGAGGGATCCGCATGTCTGAGACACAGGCCCGCAGACTCTGGGTCGCGTACGGTGCGGCCGGGGTGGTGGGAACGGTCAGGCAGGATGCCGACGGCTACACGTCCGCACTGGCCGGTGCCGATGAGTCCATCGGCACCTATCCCACGCTGGACATCGCCAAGAGCGCGCTGCACTCGCACCTGAAGCCCGGCACGGAGTGGCCGCAGTTCCGCGAACACTGATCCTTCCCCGCCGACGGTCAGTCCGGGGTATCGGGGTTCTCTGAGCCGTCGACCGCTGCTGTGACCCTGCCGGCGCCCCGCCGGGTGTCCAGCAGCGGCAGGGCGATGTGCACCAGCGGTCCGATGAGGACGGCGAACGCCAGCGTGCCCACACCCACATTGCCGCCGAGCAGCCACCCGGCGATGAGCACCGTGAGCTCCACGACCGCGCGCGCGACCCAGATCGGCCAGCCGAACCGGGAGTTGATCCCGGTCATCAGGCCGTCGCGCGGCCCGGGCCCGAAGTGTGCGCCGATGTAGAGCCCCGATGCGATGGCGACGATGACCAGGCCCGCCGCGAACAGGACGACGCGCAGCGCCAGCTCCTCCGGCGCGGGCACCAGGTCGACGGTGACCTGCAGGGCGGTGCCTACGACGAGGATGTTCGCGATCGTGCCGACACCTGGCTTCTGCCGGAGCGGGATCCACAGCAGCAGCACGAGGAAGCCGAGGATGTTGGTGATCCACCCGATGCCGATCCCCGTGTGCAGCGAGATGCCCTGTGCGAACACCGTCCACGGGTCGAGCCCGATGCCCGCCTCCACCATCAGCCCGCTGCCGAAGCCGAACAGGACGAGCCCGATGAGCAGCTGCAGGATCCGACGGGTCACCAGACCATCCAACCCGATCCACGGGGTCCCGCGGGCCACCGCGCGTCTGCGGAGCGCGTGTCAGCCCGCGCGCAGCGCGCCGACAGCCTCGTCGGGCGACCAGAAGTCGCCGATGTCGCGGAAGCGAGACGTGGGCGGGTGGTAGCGGCGGGCGCGGTAGCGCAGGCCCAGGGGATGCGGTACCGCCTGAAGATGCCCGATCACATGTCCGGACGGATCGACGACGCGCCAGAGGTCGGCGGTCGCTCGCACGAGCCGCAGACCGGCGGTGCTGCGCAGTGGAGGGGGTGCGAACGGGACGGCGGGCGCCGTGGGTGCCGGGGCGATGGATTCCATGGCATTCTCCTCTCTGTTTCGAAGATAGCTGCGGCCACTGACATCGCCGCGGCTGTACGGCAAGCGCACGCGGATGCAAGGCCCTCCTGGTGCCTGGATGCCGCGTACCCGGTTCGCGGAGCACGTGACCGCTTGATTCCGGGCGGGCTGTCCCTGCACAGCAGGGCCTTGACCGGTCCGCTGTCCCCAGAACGCCGGCGCCACCGTGACCGGCCGCCGCTCTCGCAGAAGCTGGTGGTGCTCCGGCGCCTTTCGGGCACGGGGCGCCGGAGCACCGGGGGCGGTCCCCGGTGCGAGAGAGGACAGCACATGAGTGAGACGATCACCGTGGTGGGCAACATCACGGAGCCGGAGTTCAAGGTCACCGCCAACGGTCTGCAGATCCTGAACTTCCGGATCGGCAGCAACGAGCGGCGCTTCGACAAGGCCGAGGAGAAGTGGGTCGAGGGCCCGACCAGCTGGTACGGCGTGTCGGCGTTCCGCGGTCTCGCCGAGCACGGGCACCGTTCCTTCCGGAAGGGCGACCGCGTCCTCGTCAGCGGCCGTCTTCGTGTCCGCGAGTGGGAGACCGAGGCGAAGAAGGGCATCACGGCCGAGATCGAAGCCGATGCGCTCGGTCACGATCTCCGCTGGGGGACGACCACGTTCCATCGCGACGGTGCGCCGGGCCGGCCGACGGCAGTCGACACGCCGACCGACGCCTGGGCGGTCGGCGGAGCTCCCGGAGACGGATCAGCGTCGGGATGGCCGACCACAGCGCCGGGATCGCACCCGGAGGCCGACGCGACGGACATCGCACCCGCCGATGACCCCGACCTGTCGGACGATGCGGACCAGCGCGAGCTGGTGACCGCAACGAGGCCCTTCTGAGCCCTGCGCGGCGGCGGGCGGCGCGAGGGAGACGCAGGCTGGTGGCCTAAACTCTCCCCGTGCCGACCCGCCCCCGCAGACCTCGTGTCCTCGCGGTCGGTGCGGGTATCGCGCTGGCCGTCGGCATCCTGTCCGGATGCACGGGGTCGCCTGCTCCTGGCTCTACGACGGCTCCCATGCCGAGCACCGCAACGTCGCAGCCGACGCCCACCGCAGCTGCGGAGCCGGAGCTGCGTCCGGACGGCTCGGCTGCCGACAACCTGCCGCTGTTCACCGCGGTGACGCAGAGAGTATGGGACTCCGCCGAACGTGCGAAAGGCCGCGCCTACGTCGACGCGCTGGCAGCCGCAGGGTTCGACACATCGGCGATGCAGATCACGTCCGACACCACGACCGTGGGCAATGCTGCCGAGAGCCTGCAGTTCTCGGTGCTGTGGCGCGATGAGTGCCTCGTCGGCCAGGTCGGAGAGGCGACGGGCGAGCCGGTCACGGCCGTCCTGCCGGCGCTCGCCGACGGCTCATGCCTCGTCGGCCGCACCGTGCCGATCGACTGAAGCCCGACGACGGTAGGCTGGGACGTTGACGTCGTCCCCGACAGGAGAGCATTCACACGCATGGCTGAGTACATCTATCAGATGGTCCGCGCCCGCAAGGCTGTGGGCGACAAGGTGATCCTCGACGATGTGACGATGGCGTTCCTGCCCGGCGCCAAGATCGGCGTGGTCGGCCCGAACGGAGCCGGCAAGTCGACGATCCTGAAGATCATGGCGGGGCTGGATCAGCCGTCCAACGGCGAGGCCAAGCTGTCACCCGGGTACAGCGTGGGCATCCTCATGCAGGAGCCCGAGCTTGACGAGCATCTCACCGTTCTCGAGAACGTCGAGCAGGGCGTCGGGCCCATCAAGGGCAAGCTCGACAGGTTCAACGAGATCTCCGGGCTCATGGCCGATCCGGATGCGGATTTCGACGCGCTGCTCGCCGAGATGGGCACCCTGCAGGAGGAGATCGACGCCGCCGATGCGTGGGATCTCGACTCCCAGCTGGAGCAGGCGATGGATGCGCTGCGCACGCCGCCGTCCGATGCCGTGGTCGAGAACCTGTCCGGCGGCGAGAAGCGCCGTGTCGCGCTCTGCAAGCTGCTTCTGCAGAAGCCCGATCTGCTCCTGCTCGACGAGCCGACCAACCATCTGGACGCCGAGAGCGTGCTGTGGCTCGAACAGCACCTCGCCAAGTATCCGGGCGCCGTTCTCGCCGTCACCCACGACCGGTACTTCCTCGATCACGTCGCAGAGTGGATCTGCGAGGTCGACCGCGGTCGGCTGTACCCGTATGAGGGCAACTACTCCACGTACCTGGAGAAGAAGCAGGAGCGCCTGCAGATCCAGGGCAAGAAGGACGCCAAGCTGGCCAAGCGGCTCGCCTCCGAGCTGGAGTGGGTGCGCAGCAATCAGAAGGGCCGCCAGGCCAAGTCCAAGGCGCGACTGGCGCGCTATGAGGAGATGGCGACCGAGGCGGAGCGCACGCGGAAGCTCGACTTCGAGGAGATCCAGATCCCGCCCGGGCCGCGGCTGGGCCAGGTCGTGCTGGAGGCGACGAACCTGCAGAAGGGCTTCGACGACCGCAGCCTCATCTCGGGACTGAGCTTCTCGCTGCCACGCAACGGCATCGTCGGGATCATCGGCCCGAACGGCGTCGGGAAGACCACGCTGTTCAAGACCATCGTCGGCCTCGAGCCTCTCGACGGCGGAGAACTCAAGATCGGCGACACCGTCGAGATCTCCTATGTCGACCAGTCGCGCAGCGGCATCGACCCGAACAAGTCGTTGTGGGAGGTCGTCTCGGACGGACTGGACTACATCCAGGTCGGCAAGGTCGAGATCCCGTCGCGCGCCTACGTCTCGCAGTTCGGCTTCAAGGGCCCCGACCAGCAGAAGAAGGCGGGCGTCCTCTCCGGCGGTGAGCGCAACCGCCTGAATCTCGCGCTGACGCTCAAGCAGGGCGGCAACCTCCTGCTGCTGGATGAGCCCACCAACGACCTCGACGTCGAGACGCTGGGGTCGCTGGAGAACGCCCTGCTGGAATTCCCCGGCTGCGCGGTGGTCATCACGCACGACCGGTGGTTCCTCGACCGCGTCGCCACGCACATCCTCGCCTACGAGGGCACGGATGAAGAGCCGGACAAGTGGTACTGGTTCGAGGGGAACTTCCAGGCATACGAGGAGAACAAGATCGACCGGCTCGGCCCCGATGCGGCCAAGCCGCACCGCTCCACCTATCGCAAGCTGACCCGCGACTGAAGCGCATGCGCCTGCACATTCCGATTCCGCTGCGCTGGGGTGACCTCGACGCATTCAACCATGTGAACAACACGGCGATGCTGAAGCTGCTGGAGGAGGCACGTGTGCGTGCCTTCTGGATCCCGGATGCCGGGGAACCTGCGCCGGACACCGCGGTGCTGGAATCCAGCGTGCGCAGCGGCGTCCTCACCCTGATCGCGCGACAGGAGATCGAGTACCTCGCGCCCGTGCCCTACCAGCGCCACCCGCTCGACATCGAACTCTGGTTCAGCGCGCTCGGCGGCTCCAGCATCGAGGTCTGCTACGAGGTGTGCAGCCCGATCGAATCGTCCGGCGAACGCGAGGTCTACGCGCGGGCGGCGACCACCGTCGTCAAGGTGGAGGCCGGCACCGGCCGACCGCTGCGGCTCAGCGCGGTGGAGCGCGCAGCGTGGACGCCGTACCTGGAGGAGCCGGTGCGCTTCGCCCACCGCGGGCGCCGGGACCTCAGGTAGGAGTCCGGGCCGAATCCGGCACGCGGACCATGACCTCCTGCGCGACACTGGCCAGCAGGCTGCCGTCGCGCGTGTAGATCCGGCCTTGGCTGAGGCCGCGACCGCCTTTGGCGTTCGGGGAGTGCTGGACGTAGAGCACCCAGTCGTCGACGCGCCCGAAGCGGTGCCACCACATGGCGTGGTCCAGGCTTGCGACCCTCATCCCCGGTGTCGCCCAGGGCACGCCGTGTGCGCGCAGGATCGGCTCCTGGATGGACAGGTCGCTCATGTACGCCAGCGCCGCCCGGTGCAGCGCGGGGTCGTCGGGGAGATGTCCGCGGGTGCGCATCCAAACCGCCTGGCTCGGCTGACGGCGGGTCACCTCGACGTAGACGGGATCCGGGACGTGACGCAGGTCGACGGGCCGGTCGGTGAACAGCCGTCTGCTCATGGGATGCACGCCCGCGAGGTGGTCCTCCGTGTCCGGCAGATCCTCCGGTTGCGGTATGTCCGCGGGCATCGGCTCCTGATGATCCAGGCCGGGGTCATCGTCCTGGAAGGAGGCGATCATCGAGAAGATCGGCTCGCCCTCCTGGTAGGCCTGCGTGCGGCGCGTGGAGAACGACCGCCCGTCGTGGATGCGATCCACCGCGAACGTGATCCCCTTCGTCGAGTCCCCCGGTCGCAGGAAGTAGCCGTGCATCGAGTGCACCGTGCGGTCTTCGGGCAGCGTGCGGGAGGCGGCGACGATCGACTGGGCGAGCACCTGGCCGCCGTACACACGGCCGTGCGGCATGGACTGCGAAACGCCGGTGAAGATGTCCTCGCTCGTGCGGGCATCCGATCCCGAGAGGTCGAGCACGTCCAGCAGCGCTCCGATGTGCGCGCCGTCGCCGGCGTTCTCCTCCGTCACCCTTGGTAGCTTAGGGCCGTGCCCGCCCGTCTGCTGTTCGCCGATCCCCAGTTCGCGGCCGACGCACTCACCTTCGCCGGCCGCGCCTCCCGGCTGGGCGAGGATGCGGTCCGGCTGCAGGCGAGCGGGGGCGTGCTGGCCATGACCGCGGCGGCGCTCACCCCGCGTGGGCTGGGGGATGCCACCCCCACCGTGCTGGGCATGCGCGCACTGTCCGTCGACCCGGACCTCGTCTGCGATCTCGTCGTCACCGCATCCGCCCTGCAGGGCGATGCCGACGACCCTCGGGCCCTCGTGCTGCCGGCGACGAGCCTGACGGCGCCGTGGGCGGGAATCGCCCCGCCGCGCTCGGGCTGGACGGCAGCCCCCGGCATCGATGCGTCGACGCTCGCCGAGAGGGCGCACGGCGGAATGGCACGCGTCGCACGGGCGATGCCGACCGATGCCGGAGAAGATGTCGTCCGCACGGTGCGCGCGGAGATCTGGGGCGCGCCCGAGCCCGAGTTCGGCGATCTGCCCCTGGGCGTCGCGTTCGCCGCCACGACGCTCGGATTCATCGAGGGGGAGGAGACGGCCCAGGTGTTCACCGCGCCGCGGTGGACACGGCTTTCGCTGCGACGCGGGCATGTGCTGGTGCGCGGGCCCGTGGCATCCGGCATGACTGCCGTGCGCAGCACGGGCACGACCGGCTGAGGCGGATCAGAGGGCGGCAGCGGCCGCACGGCCCGCGGCGCGGCCGGAGAACAGGCAGCCGCCGAGGAACGTCCCCTCCAGCGCCCGATACCCGTGCACGCCGCCGCCCCCGAATCCGCTCGCCTCGCCGGCGGCGAACAGGCCGGGGACCGGGGAGCCGTCGGCGCCGAGGGCGCGCGCCTGGAGATCGGTCTCGATGCCGCCGAGCGACTTGCGCGTGAGCACGTGCAGCTTCACGGCGATGAGCGGCCCGTTCGCAGGATCGAGGATGCGGTGCGGGGGGGCTGTGCGCACGAGGCGGTCACCGCGGAACGACCGTGCCGAGCGCAGCATCGCGATCTGCGCGTCTTTGGTGAAGTCGTTGTCCATCTCGCGATCGCGAGCCTCGACCTCGCGCACGACGCGGTCGGGGTCCAGCGCATCACCGCCGGGAAGCGCCTGCATGCCGGCGACGAGTTCGCCGAGGGTGTCGCGCACCACGAAATCCGCGCCGTGGTCCAGGAACGCCTGCACGGGACCCGCGGCGCCCTTGCCGAGCCGCGACTTCACCAGCAGCCGCACGTCCTTGCCGGTCAGGTCGGGGTTCTGCTCGCTGCCGGAGAGTGTGAACTCCTTCTCGATGATCTTGTACGACAGCACGAACCAGGAGTGGTCGTGGCCCGTGGCGCGCAGATGAGCGAGCGTGCCGAGCGTGTCGAAGCCGGGAAACAGGGGCACCGGCAGGCGGGATCCGGTGGCATCCAGCCACACCGACGAGGGACCCGGGAGGATGCGGATGCCGTGGTCGGGCCATACCGGATCCCAGTTCTGGATGCCCTCGACGTAGTGCCACATGCGGTCGCCGTTGATGAGGCGGGCGCCGGCGGCGGATGTCACCGGCTGCATCGAGCCGTCCACGTAGGCGGGAACGCCGGTGAGCATCGACTGCGGCGGGGTGCCGAGACGTGCCGGCCACTGGGCGCGGACCAGGTCGTGATTGCCCCCGATGCCTCCGGAGGCGACGATTGTGGCGCCGGCCTGGATCTCGAACCCGCCGACCCGTTCACGCGAGGTCGCGACGCCGCGGGCCGCCCCGGACGGGGCGAGGATGTCGCCGACGGCCCCCACGATGGCATCGCCGGCGCGCAGCAGCCCGGTGACGCGGTGGCGGGGGAGAATCGTCGCCCGGCCCTCGGTCTCAGCCTTCTGGACGAGCTTGTGGAACGGCGCCACGATGCCCGGACCCGTGCCCCATGTGATGTGGAAGCGCGGGACCGAGTTGCCCGGGCCGATGGCGGTGTATCCGCCGCGCTCGGCCCAGCCGACGACGGGGAAGAACCCCACGTCCAGGCCGCGCAGCCAGGCGCGCTTCTCGCCGGCCGCGAAGTCCAGGTAGGCCTCGGCCCAGCGGCGGGGCCAGGCATCCTCCTCCCGGTCGAACCCGGCATTGCCGAACCAGTCCTGGCCGGCGAGGTCGCGCGAGTCGGTGATGCCCATCCGCCGCTGCTCTGGCGAGTCGACGAAGAACAGCCCGCCGAAGGACCACCACGCCTGACCCCCGAGGTTCGTCCGCGGCTCCTGGTCGACGATGGTGACCCGCCTGCCCGCGGCGAGGGCCTCGGCGGCGGCGACCAGCCCGGCCAGTCCCCAGCCGACGACGAGCACATCGGTGGAGTGTGCGAGTGCGGACATGTCGGCTCCTTCTCGGTATTCAGCGGGGCGCCGCGCCGGGCGTCGGCTCGAAGGTGTTCACCATCGCGTGGGCGGCGCGGTCGAGGTAGTCCCACAGCGTGGCCTCGTGCAGCTCGGACAGCCCCAGCGTGTCGATCGCGGCGCGCATGTGCCCGAGCCAGAGGTCGCGCGCCTCGGGATTGACGTGGAAGGTCACGTGCCGCATCCGCAGGCGCGGGTGCCCGCGGCGCTCGCCATAGGTGGTGGGGCCGCCCCAGTACTGCTCGAGGAACATGCGGAGGCGGTCCGCCGCGGGCCCGAGATCCTCCTCCGGGTACATCGGTCGCAGCACCGGATCGTCGGCGACCCCGCGGTAGAAGGCCTCGACGAGTCGCACGAATGTGTCGTGGCC
>DASSYC010000143.1:0-3984 GCA_035703465.1 Microbacterium sp.
GACGACGATGTCGCCGTGGTTGGTGTGCAGGGTCGCGACCGCGGTGGGAACTGGCATGTGTACATTCTCTCAGAGTTCGGTGCAACCCCTCGCGGGTTCAGATCCGTCTGGCAAGATGGGTGATCTACCGATCCCACCGACGAGGAGGGCCCCCGTGAGCCTCAGCCGCAAGCGCAAGAAGGAACTCAGCAAGCTGCAGGACCAGGCGAACAAGCTCTGGGAGTCGCAGCAGGTGCTCGTCGGCGAGGCCGGAGCCGTCGCCCGTGAGGCGGGCCGGCAGCTCGGCAACTACAACCGTGAGCACGTCGTCCCCACGGTGCAGGCCAAGTACGACCGTTACGCCGCACCCTACGTCGACAAGGGCGTGAAGGTCTCCAAGCAGGTTCTCAACGACCGCATCATCCCGGCGACCGGTGCCGTGGTCGGATCGGCTCTGTCGGTATGGGATGCCGCGAACGACACGCGTCAGCGGCTGACCGCCGGTCGCGAGCTCAACCTGGACCTGGAGGCGCTCGCGAAGCGCGCGGACAAGCGCGGCAAGGGCATCTCGAAGAAGCTCGCTGCCCAGCTGGCGGCCGCGGCGCCGCAGAAGAAGGGCATCGGCGCCGGAGGGGTCATCGCGATCATCCTCGGCGTGGCCGCCGCCGTCGGCGTGCTGTACGCCGCATGGCAGACGCTGCGCGCCGACGATGAGCTGTGGGTCGCCGACGACCCGCTGCGCGCACCGGACGCGTGACCGAGGCGACCTCGCGCGTCGAGGCCGCGGCATCCGCTCTCGGGCTCGACATCGAGCTGCGCGAGCGTCCCGCCGCGCGCAGCCTGCCCGAAGCGGCAGAGCTGCTCGGCCTGCGACCGGCCGACATCGTCAAGACGCTCGTCGTCAAGAAGCCGGATGACACCTTCCTGTTCGCGCTCGTACCCGGCGATCGCGCCATCTCCTGGCCGAAGCTGCGGGCGCTGCTGCAGGTGAACCGGCTGAAGCTGCCCGACAGTGACACCGCCCTCGCGGCGACCGGCTACGAGCGCGGCACGATCGTTCCGCTGGGCAGCACCACGGCCTGGCCGGTCTACGCCGACGAGCGCATCGTCGGCACGCGTATCGCAATGGGCGCCGGCGCCCACGGATACAGCCTGTTCGTCGAGGCGGACGCGCTGATCGCCGCCCTCGAGGCCACCGTGGCCGACATCTCGCAGGAACTCACAGCATCCCGCTCATCCTGAGCGAGATGTCCACGAGACGCACCCGCTGCAGTCCCCGCACCTGCGTGAGGGTGAACCACTCGGCCCGGTCGGTCGAGCCGTTCTTCTCGTTGCGCAGCCGGCCGCCGAGGATCGTCGCGCGGTAGACGATCCGCAGCGTATGCAGGGGACTCGTGCTCTCCTGCAGGGTGCGGCGGGCGGCCGGGATGACTCGGGAATGGATGCCGAGCAGCTCGTCCAGGCGGACCCGGTACCCTGTCTCCTCGCGGACTTCGCGGCGCGCGGCATCCTGCGGATCCTCGCCGTCCTCGAGTCCGCCGCCGGGCATCGTCCACGCGGCCTTCCGCCCTTCGTTCCAGTGGGCGAGGAGCACACGGTCGGCATCGTCGACGATGACTGCGTATGCCGCCACTCGCATGTCCATGGCCACACCCTATGATCGCGCGCGGTGCGCGTGAGGCAGGAACGCGCAGGGATGGAGAAGTGACCGGCCACGCTCGCAGAGCCCGATCGGGGTGGAGCCCGGCCCGCTCGCGTTACACATCGGTGGCCTCTGGCCGCGAGCCGCCTTGCTCGCCGTTCGCCTGGGCGGCGGCGGCGGCGGCTGCCGCGCGCTCGACCCATTTCGGTGCATCTCCGTACCGCTGGAAGGGGACCAGCCGGCCGGCAGCACTGTCTTCGATGAGCTGCACGAGCCGCCGTTCGCGCGTCGACTCCTGCTTCGCCGACAGCACCCAGTGGGCGCACTGACGACGGTAGGTCGCAGTCGCGTTCTGCCAGAAGGCGGATGCCGCAGCATTTGCTGCAAGTCGTGCCGCGGCATCCGTCGACAGCTCTTTCGGCGCACTCTCGTGGGAATACACCCCGGAACGGTCGTCGCGCCGCCGCTCGAAGGCGGCGATGCCGGCAGGGTGCATCCGTCCCGCGGCACGCAGACCTTCGACAAGGGCGATGTTCACGCTCGACCAGTTGCTCGCGGGCTTGCGCGGCGTCCACCGCTGACGTCTCGCATCGTCGTCGATGCGCTGAGCCACCGAGTCGATCCAGCCGAAGCACAGCGCTTCGGGCACCGCGTCTTCCCACGTGAGGCCGCGGTCGGGCACGTGCTTCTTGTAGAGCCCCATCCACACTTCGGTCTGTGTGTCGTGGTTGGCCTCGAGCCACGCCCGAAACTCTGTCGCACTCGAGAAGAACACGGCCGGACGCTCCGGCGTGCCGCCCGGCGTGCCGATGTTCCTGGTCATGGTGCGAGTCTGCCAGGGGATACCGACAACGGGCGGGAGATGGGGAGTGGAGCCTAGCGGGCTCGAACCGCTGACCCCCTGCTTGCAAAGCAGGTGCTCTACCAACTGAGCTAAGGCCCCTCGAGCGAGATGCTCTGGATGAGATCCTACAACGATCGATTCAGCGGTCGCTGTGCCCGTGCTCCTTCACGGCCTGTCCCATCCGGGTGACCGCCTCGGTGAGCACCGCCTGCGATGCGGCGAAGTTGAGCCGGACGTGTCCTGCGCCTCCGGTCCCGAACACGTGCCCGGAGCTCAGCGCCACACGCGCATGGTCGAGGAAGAACCGCGCCGGGCCGGCGAGCTCCGACACCACCGCCGGCTCAGTGCGCCCGGAACCGGCCGCGCCATCGTCCTCCAGCCCCAGCGCACGACAGTCCAGCCAGGCCAGGTACGTGCCCTCGGGCCGGGTGAGCGCGACGTCGGGAAGCTGCTCGGCGACCAGCCTCGTCAGCAGGGTGCGATTGGCATCCAGCCCTGTCAGCAGCCCATCGAGCCACTCGCGCCCGCCGTCGAATGCCGCCGTCTGGGCGATGATGCCGACGTGGCTCGGTCCGTGGCTGACCTCCTCCGGCATGCGTCTCAGGTCATCAGCGGATGCCGGGCCGGCGACGGCGATCGCGGCCTTGAGCCCTGCGAGGTTCCACGCCTTGGACGCCGAGGTGAGGGCGAACGCGTTCTCCCCGCCCAGCACACTGAGATACGGCGTGAAGGTCGCGCCGGGAAGCACCAGCGGCGCGTGGATCTCGTCGGAGACCACTCGCACGCCGTACTCGCGCGCGAGCGCCGCCACCGCCTCCAGCTCGGCTCGCGTGTGGACGGTGCCGGTCGGGTTGTGCGGGTTGCTGAGCAGGTAAGCGGTCTGGCCGCCGCGCTGCCGCGCGTCGCGGAACGCGCGCTCCAGCGACACGGGGTCCAGACGTGCGTCCGGTCCCAGCGGCGCCTCGGCGATCCGGCGATCGGCGTGCACCACGAAGGCGTGGAAAGGCGCGTAGACCGGCGCGTTCACCACGACGGTGTCACCGGGCGCGGTGATCAGGCGCAGCACCTCGACGACGCCCATCATCACGTCCGGCACGATCTTCGTGCGCTCGGGATCGAGATCGTTCCAGCCCCATCGGTCCGCCGCGAAGCGGCTGATGGCCTCGGCGAGCGGATTGCCGGCCGGGTAGCCGGTGTCGCCGCGATCGATAGCCTCGTGCAGCGCATCGCGCACCGCGGGGGCGAGCGCGACATCCATCTCCGCCACCCACAGCGGCAGCACATCCTCGGGATGCGCGCGCCACTTCATGCTGGTGCGGGCGCGCAGCTGCGCGATCGAGAGCTCTTCGAGCGGATTGGAACCCATGGACGACCCCCGGACGGTGAGGCGGTGCGAAGCGGGCAGTGGTGGGGCTACCAGGACTTGAACCTGGGACCTCTTCATTATCAGTGAAGCGCTCTAACCGCCTGAGCTATAGCCCCGTCAACCTCCAAGACTTTACCCGACACGCGGGCCGAT
>DASSYC010000173.1:0-4611 GCA_035703465.1 Microbacterium sp.
AGCTGGACGAGGCGGCGCGTATCGCCGACGAGGCTCCGGCCGATGCGGCGCTGGCCGATGTCGCCGCTGCGGTGTGGGCCGCGCGCGGCCAGATGGGCCATGCACAGGCCGTGTACACCGCCCTCGCCGAGCCGGCGACCGGCGACGCCGCCGCGATCGTGGCATTCGCGCTCGGCGACCCCGGCACGACCGCCCCGTCCGACGCTTCGGTGACCCCGCCCACGACCCTCCACATCGCGATGGACCTGCTGCGGCGCGGTCTGCACGACACCACCACGGCTGCCTCGGGCGCTGCGGTGGCCGAGCTGGAGGGTGCGGCCGAGCTGTACTCGTCGTCGGGCGCCACCGCCCCGATCGCCGAGCTGCCCGCGGTCATCGCCGCGAGCGCCGCGATCGCGTTGGGCGACCTGGATGCCGCGCAAGCGGTGCTCGACGATGCCCTCGATGCCGGCCACGGCGGTCAGTGGGCGCAGCCGCGGCTGCTGCTGTGGCGCGCGTGGGTGGCCGTTCTGCGCGCTCGCCCTCTCGATGCGCGGGCAGCGCTGGAGGATGCTCTCCGAGCGGGACGGGACCGGCTCGCCCCGCGCGACGCGTTCCTGGCGAGCACGGTGCGCATCGCGATCGCCCGGCGCTACGAGGACGATGCCGCCCTGGATGCCGCCTGGACCCGGGCGCGCCGCGACATCATGCGCGTCGACGTCGACGTGTTCCTGCTCTCGCCGCTGGCCGAGCTCGTCTCGTCCGCGGCGAAGCTCGGCCAGTCCGAGACGATGCGGGCACCACTGGCGGCCGCCGTGGCGCTGGTGGATCGGCTGGGCTCACCGGTGTGGGCGGCACACGTGCACTGGGCCGGCATCCAGCAGGGCATCCTGCTCTCCCGCCCTGCCGAGCTGACCCCGCACGCCCGGGCACTCGTGGCCGCCGGCCACAGCAGCCATGTCGCCGCGGCGATGGCGCGGGCGGGCCGGGTCTGGACCGCCGTGCTGGGGGGAACGGTCGATGCCGATGCGGTCGAATCCGCCACCGACGCCCTGGCGGAGGTCGGCCTGGCCTGGGACGGCGCGCGCCTGGCCGGGCATGGCGCGAGCCGCACCGACGACCGGCGGATCGCGGCGCGACTGCTCGCCCGCGCGCGGGAGCTGCACCCCACCGACGCGACGCGCCGGCCCGCAAGCGACCAGCCCGCAACCGCCGCCGACGACCTGCTCAGCGAGCGCGAGCTCGAGGTCGCCCGGCTCGTCGTCCAGGGCCGCACCTACGCCGAGATCGGCGCGACGATCTTCATCTCGCCGCGCACCGTCGAGCATCACATCGCACACATCCGCCGCCGGCTCGGCGCCGCATCGCGCTCCGATCTGATCGGCAGGCTGCGCGCGCTCCTCGCCGAGGAGGCGGATCCACGGGGGGCCGGGGAGTCATCCCCCGTCCTCGCCCCCGCCGGCATCGGGGTTCCTCCCGATGCCGACGGGCGCCCCATTTCGTAATCTTCACAGTATTGACCACGACTATGACCACCGACGGGGGAAACGACAATGATCACACCGGTTGAAACCATTGCTGATGCACTGATCGCCTTCATCCTGAGCCTCCTGGGCGACCCCGAGGCTGCGGAGGAGTTCCACGCCGCCCCGGAGGCGTCGATGGCGGCGCACGGGGTGGACGGCGCGTGCCTGGCTGACGTGAAGGCGGTGGCGCCGATCATCATCGACCACCACAGCGTCCACCCGGTCACACCCGTGCACCCATACCCGCCCACGCCGCCGGACGAGGTCATCAAGGAGATCACGCGCATCATCAACCAGTTCACGACGATCGACAACCGCTCGACGATCGTGGACCAGTCGACGAACCAGAACATCTGGACTGAGGGCGGCGACGTGACGCAGACCTTCGACCAGTCGGCCGTTGTCGCATCGGGCGACCACTCGGTAGCCGCCGGCGACGACGCCCTGGTCGACAATTCGTCCACCGACGTCACCGTGGGAAATGTGGCCATCGGCAACAGCACGGACAGCGGCAACACGAACATCGACACGGACGTGGACGCGTCCGACACGACGAACGTCGCGATCAGCGACTCCACCGTCGACGGCGACCTGGCGGTTGCCAACGATGTCTCGGACGACGCCGACATGAGCGCTGCAGCAGCACCCGTCGACACCGGTGCGGTGATCCAACCCGAGCTGATGACCGACATGACCGCCGCGGACGACGGCGGCGGCTACGCCGACGCCCAGCCCGCGCTTCCGGCGGCACCTGACGTCGTCGAGGAGGCCATGGAAGAGCAGTGAGCGGCGACGACACGCAGCGGGTGCCCGAGCGCGGCACCCCGGGGCCGGGCCGGACGGTCCCGGCCCCTGCTCCACGGCGCCCCAGCCAGGCCATCGGACGGATCACCCCTGTCAAGGTGCCCGCACCCCCCCAGCAGGCATCGGGGCAGGAACCGCAGGCGACGGGGCAGGCGCA
The DNA here is from genome assembly GCA_035703465.1 of Microbacterium sp. GTDB lineage: Bacteria > Actinomycetota > Actinomycetes > Actinomycetales > Microbacteriaceae > Microbacterium. The sequence continues at coordinate 2,467 of DASSYC010000173.1, forward strand.
GAACGGGCGGGATGCCACGCCGCCGGTGCTGCGCGTGCCGCCGCCGCGCCCGCCGGTGGTCCACCCCAGCACCGCGCCCGTCCTCGCCTCGATGCCTCCGCCGTTCACGATCCGGTGCGCCCAGCTGCTGTGGGCCGTCGGGATCGCGCTGGGAGGATTCATCGCCGTGTATCTGTTCGTGATCCGTCAGACGCAGCTGCCGCTCATCGCGGACGTGGTGCGGACGGTCACCGTGGGCCGGCCCGAGGAGACGTACGAGGCCGCCGCCGACATCATCTTCTGGATCTTCTTCGGCGCGACCGTGCTGGTCGTGCTCGCCCAGATCACGCTGCTCGTGTCGTTCATGGGCAGGCGCCGGCGCATCCGCTGGTGGCAGCTGGCCACCTGGGTCATCATGGTGACCCTGCTGCTGTTCTCGCGCGAGCTGGTGGCCGTGGGCGATCGGGGCGCAGTGCTCTACCCGCTGCTGGCGATCTGGTGCGGGGTCGTGCTGCTCGCGCTCATCTGCAGCATCCTGCCCCCGTCGATGACGTGGTCAGCCCGGCAGTACGACCTGCGCCCCGGACCCACCGGACCCAGCCACGCCGACCTCTGAGCGGATCTCCTCGAGGCTGCGCAGCACCGTCCGGCAGGCCGCGACGCCGGCGCGCTCGGTCAGCGGGCTCTCGCCGAGGGTGCGCCAGCGGATCAGCAGGGCGTCCACCCGCTCGCGGACCGCGTCGGCTCCGGCATCCTCGGGCAGTGCGAGGCGGTGGTGCACCGCCGTGCCGGCCCCCCCGAGGATCCGCGCGGCGTCGGCGGCGTCGTCTGCGGGCAGGGGCAGCCCGTCCGCGCGAACGGCTGCCAGCAGCGACAGCTCGCGCAGACCGTGCGTGGACGCCGAGATGCGCTCGATGCCCTCCTGCACCGGCGAGGTGCCCTCGCGCGGACGGTCGCGCAGCAGCTGCTCGAGTCCCATGAGCACGCCGCGCAGCTTCAGCAGCGTCGCCCGGGTGCGGAACTGGTCGCGGACGGCCTGCTGCAGCTCGATCAGTCCGCTCTGCGCGACCAGCTGCTCCGACAGCTCCGACGACGTCTCCGCACCGCCGCGGATGAGGGCCGTCGCCAGGCGGACCCCGTACAGCCCGAATCGGTCCAGCAGCGCGGCGCGCTGTGCGCGGCTCAGCTCCACGACCTCGCTGTGGCCGGCGAAGCGGTCAGCCGATACGAGCAGCCGCTCGCGATCGCCGCGGTCGAGGTCTGCCAGCAGCCGGAATGCGGCGAACTCGTCCTCGCGGAGGGTCCGCGCGCCCTGTGCGACGAGGCCGGCGACGGGCAGCACGTCCAGCACGAGGGCGGCCAGCTCGGGATCGCGCTCGTAGCGCGCGGCCACCCGGCGCGCCGAGATCAAGGAGTCGATGCGCCCGGATCCGACCTCGTCGGCCCGGGACAGCACGCCCATCGCGCAGATGGTCTGCCACACCCCGGCGGCGGTGTCGCGGAACGCCTCGAGGAAGTTGACGTCGGACGGGTGCAGGTGCCGGATCAGATAGACCACGGCGTCCGCGGCCGAGGACGACTGCTCGGGGGCGAGGAAGCCTGTCGTGCGCGCCGAGGTGTCCACTGACAGCGAGGCGATGCCGGGGGTGTCGATCAGGATCATGGACTTCAAGGCGGGCAGCGGCCAGCCCACGTCGAGCTGGGCGACCTGCTCGGCGGGGAACCCGCCCAGGTCGAGCACGAGCCGGTCGTCGACGCGACGCACCGGAAGCCGCCGCTGCTCGCCGTCGGTGGTGTGCAGGGTGACCGTGGGGGTGTGCGAGTAGCGGTACCAGGTGACCACACGCGTGCACTCCCCCGCGTCCGTCGGCGCGATCTCCTCGCCGAGCATCGCATTCAGCAGGGTGGACTTGCCGGCCTTCACCATGCCCGCCAGCGCCAGCCGCAGCGGCTCCGCGAGCCGCTGATCGAGCTCGTCGATCACTGCCAGAGCGGTCTCGTCGTCCTGGTAGGCGGTGCGTGCCGCGGCCAGCAGCGCCTCGGCATCGTGCCGGTCGCTCACGCCCGCACGTCCTGGCCTGCCGGGAGCATCCGGCGCAGCGATTCGAGCTGGCCGAGCTTGGTGCGCAGCTCGCCGACCCGCTCGTCGCGCTTCTCGGTGTACAC
>DASSYC010000115.1:0-2502 GCA_035703465.1 Microbacterium sp.
GATCTGTCTGACGACGCCGCTGTCCCGGATTGGATCATCGACATGCTTGAAACGTGGTCCGCCGGTCGAGTCACGCGCGGCTGAGTGGCCTTCGAGGTCGTAGCTGACGAAGCCTCGGACACTCTCCAGTTCCTGCGAGAGCTGCCGCTCTGGCTTCCCCTCACGGTCGACGATCAGGGCGAGCGTTGGACGTTCGCCGCTCCTCGCCTCCCAAACACTGCGATTCACGCGTTTGAGGGAGACCTGTATCTCGTGAAGCCGGTTGGGGCTCCGGAACCAGGTGAGGCGATCGTGCACGAAGAGTACCACGGCCGGAGTGAGTGACGCTGCGGCGTGTGCGGTGGAAGTTGCCGCTCGGCGCAACGGCACACATTCGACCGGCGCAACGCAGGCGACGCCCGTGAGGATTGGCTCTACCCTGGCCAACCGCCGCAGCAAGGTGACCCATCAGCGAAGCCGGGATGCGCTGGGAGTGGGTCTCGGCGAGGATCCAGCCGGAGGTGAAATCCATGGCTGGACGGAAGATTCGTGACGCAGCGGAGGCTCGTGGTTGCTTCGCCGAGGTGGCCGAAGGGCAGACCCGGGCGGAGTGGGCACGGGCCAACGGCATCGACCCGCGCTCTCTGCACGCATGGTGGTTGAACCTGGGCGGCCGCCGTCCTCGGTCTCGGACACCGTCGCTCCGCTTGGTCGAGCTGGTCCCGGCCGCGGCCCCCGCCGCCCGCTACGTCGTGCGCGTCGGAGCCATGACCGTTGAGGTCGACGAGCGCTTCGACGAGGCCACATTGGGGCGCCTGCTCCGAGTGCTCGCCGCATGCTGAGCTTGCCGCCGTCGGTGCGAGTCTTTGTGGCCGCCGAGCCGGTGGACATGCGCGGCTCCTTCGACGCCCTCGCCGGCGCCGTGCGGCGTCTCCGGCTCGACCCCCTCGACGGTCACCTCTACGTCTTCGTCAACCGTCGCCGTCGCATCGCGAAGGTCCTGTGGTTCGACCGCTCCGGCTGGTGCATCCTCGCGAAGCGCTTGGAACGAGGTTCCTTTCAACTTCCGCGCATCCCGGACGGTGCCGACCAGGTCCACGTCGACGCCGCGACCCTCGCGTCCCTGCTCGCCGGCATCGACTTCACCGCGGCGCGGCCTCGCTGGTATCGCGGTCGAGCGTCGCCATGAACGACGCCGCGCATCCAGACGATCGACAGCGGCGATCATCCGTGATCCCCTCGACACGTGGTTCACGGCGACCTCAGCGACCTCACTCGGCTCCGCACGGAGAACGCGCAGCTGCGCGCGGAGCTGGCAGGGCTCCGCACGGAGCTGAGGCAGGCCCGTCTCGAGCTCGCCCAGCTCGCCATGCACAGCGCGCAGATGAACGAGCGACTCGGAGAGGTCCTGGCCATCGCACGGCGGAAGTCCGCTCGGCCGACGAAGTCTGCTCCGGCGCCCGCTCCACCCGCCGACCTCGATGACCCGGCGCGCCAAGCCTACGAGAGTCGCCCGAAGGCGCCGGAGCTTCCGGAGCAGCTGAAGCCGGAGAAGAAGCCCCGGCGTCCGACCGGCCGCAAGGCGCTTCCGTCCCATCTTCCAGCCGACGAGCACGTGCTGCGCCCGGAGACATGCGCCCAGTGCGGCGGCACCGCCCTCGACTTGGCCGACGAGATCGTCGAGACCAAGCTCGACGTCATCAAGGAGCACCATCGACGGCGCGTCGTGCGGCGCAAGACGTGTCGCTGCCGGACCTGTGGTGCGCGCACCACGGCCACGTCGCTGCCCGCGCCCTATGCGCGCTCGAAGGTCACGTCGGCCTGGCTGGCCTGGCTCGTGTCGATGAAGTTCGCGATGCTCGTGCCGCTCGACCGGATCCGTCGCGACCTGGCGACGCGCGGCATCGCGCTGTCGATGAGCTTCCTCGTGTCGCTCATCGAGCGCGCCGCGGACCTGCTCGGCCCGGTCGATGGGCATCACTGGCGCGACCTGCTCGCAGGGGACTGGATGGCCACGGACGCGACGGGGCTGAAGGTGGTCGTGCCCGGCTTGCCCGGTAGCCACCACGGTCACATCGAGGTCTACCGCCGCGACGACGTGGTGGTCTTCCAGTACGAGCACGACAAGGGTTCCGAGGCCCTCGTCAACAAGCTCGGCACTTTCACCGGCAAGCTCGTCGCCGACGCCGAGCACCGCCACAATCGGCTCTTCGTCGACGGTCGCATCGTCGAATCGGGCTGCAACGCCCACGGCCGCCGCAAGTTCCGCGACGCCGAGGCGGTCCAGCCCGCGCTCGCCGCGGAGGGCGGGGCCTTCATCGCCGCCATGTACGAGGCCGAAGCGCGAGCGCGCGAACGCGGGCTCGCGGGGGACGTGCTCCGCGAGTGGCGGCAAGAGAAGATGCGGCCTTTGAAGGGCGAGTTGAGGGCGTGGATGGAGGCCGTGCGGCCTACGTTGGTGCCGTCCGACCCGCTGTTGGGGGTCATCTCGTATTACCAGAACCACTGGGACGCGCTCTTCCG
>DASSYC010000124.1:0-3746 GCA_035703465.1 Microbacterium sp.
TCACCTACGCGCCCGGGGCGTTCGACGAGACCGGGACGTACGACAACTCCGCCGACCGCGTCTGGCGGCTGATCGGCGCCCACCTCACGCCGGACCACGCGCCGCCGCAGCTGCCGCCGCCGCAGTGACGTCGCTTCGCACGTCGTTCACCGTGTCGACGGCCCTCGTGTGGTGCGTCCGGGCGTAGCATGCCGTTGACCGGCGAACCTGAGACCCGAGGAACGAGGAGATGCGCCGCGCCGAGTACCCGGAACCCGACCGGACCCTGCTGCACCTCAGCGACACGCACCTGCGAGCCGCGGGCTCGCGGCTGTTCGACGTCGTCGATGCCGCCGACCGCCTGGGCAAAGCGCTGCAGGTGATCGAGGCATCCGGAATCCGCCCGGACGCCCTCGTCTTCACCGGCGACCTCGCCGATCTGGGAGAGCCCGACGCCTACGCCCGGCTGCGGGCGGAGGTGGAACCGGTCGCCGAGCGCATCGGCGCGCGGATCCTGTGGGTCATGGGCAACCACGACCACCGCGCCGCGTTCCGGCGGGGCCTGTTCGACACCCCGGACGATGCCGACGGCGAACCCGACGCCCCGTTCGACCGCGTCGACGAGCTCAACGGTTTGCGGGTCATCACGCTGGACTCGACGGTGCCGGGGGCGCACCACGGCGAGCTGAGCGACCGGCAGCTGCGGTGGCTGCGGTCGGTTCTGGCGACCCCGGCGCCCCTGGGCACCATCGTCGCGATGCACCATCCCCCGGTGCCCAGCGTGCTGCCGCTGGCTTCGAGCGTGGAGCTGCGGGATCAGTGGCGCCTGCGGGCGGTGCTCCGCGACAGCGACGTGCGGGCGATCATCGCCGGGCACCTTCACTACTCGACGTTCGCGACGTTTGCCGGCATCCCGGTGTCGGTCGCCTCGTCGACGTGCTACGCGCAGGACCTCACCGTCCCGACCGGCGGCTCGCGCCCGCAGGACGGCGCACAGGCGTTCAACCTGGTGCACGTGTACGACGACACGGTCGTCCACTCGGTGGTGCCGATCGACGTGCCCCGGACGCTCGAGCACATCGACGCCGAGGAGGCGCGGCGCCGGCTCCTGCTGGCGGGAGTGGACGCCGTCAGTTCGCGATCGGCTGCCGCTCCTCCGACAGCGCCGCTGTCGCTGGTTCGCTGAGCACCGACTCGATCGGCCGCAGCGTCGTGTCGGGTCGCTCCCACGGCGGCACGATCGGGAAGAGCTTCTGGAGCGTGTCGGTGACCACGGCCGCGCGCAGACGCTCGGGCACCTCGGTCTCCGCGCCGTCGTTGAGGCAGAACATGTCGAGGTTGTGCCCGTCGACCATCCGCTCCATGCGGCGCAGGGACGATGCCCGCGTCGTGGGGATGTAACGGGTGCGGGCCTGGCGGGTCGCCACCGCGCGCCCCGTCATGAGCGCGTAGTAGTGGTAGAGGCTGTTGGTGACCGAGATGTCGGTGGCGCAACGGAAGCGGGATGCCGCGGTGCGAGCGAAATCCTCGGGGAACTCGCGCTCCAGCTCGGCCATGATGCTGCGTCGCAGCGGGGTCGCGCAGTGCTCGAGGTCGCGCACGATCGTGCGGCCGAACCGCTCCTGGAGTCGTGCACGGTTGACGCGCAGCGCATTGTCGTGGCCGCTGCGGTGCGGCTCCGGCCCACCGGGCCCGATCCGCACCTGGGATTCGACGAACTTCGTCACGCCTGCGGCGGTGAAGAACAGCTCGGGGTCGACGGGACGCCCGAAGAACATGTCGTCGTTGGCGTAGAGGAAGTGCTCGGCCAGCCCCGGGATGCGGTGCAGCTGCGCCTCGACCGCATGTGAGTTGTGCGTGGGCAGCACACGCGGATCAGCGAAGAACTCCTCGCTGCGCACGATCGTCACAGCCGGGTGGTCGAGCAGCCAGGCCGGCGCAGGTGAGTCGGTCGCGATGAAGATGCGACGCACCCACGGCGCGTACAGGTACGCGCTGCGCAGCGCGTACCGCAGCTCATCCACGTGCCGGTACCGTGCAGGGCCGTCGTCGCCCTCGCCGACGACGTACTCCGACAGGCGCGCGGCACGCTGCCGCTGAAACTCGCTGGAGCTGCCGTCGACCCAGGAGAAGACGAGGTCGACGTCTTCGGTGAACTCGTGCGGGAGCGGGTCGAACATGCCGGCGATGGTCCGCCAGGAGCGGCCGAAGCGCTCGACAGTGGCCGGGCGCAGGTCTGCGTTCGGGATGAGGCGTCGGGTGAGCACGTTCTCGGCGGGGGCCTCCGCGATGTCGTCGCCGAAGCGCCAGAACTCGAGGCGCACCGCCTGTCGCGCACCGTAGCGCAGTGCGCCGCCGGGGGTGATGCGGGGGCGGAAGACCCGCAGGGCGACCGGCCCGGAAGGGAGCGGGGACAGGTCGGCGGCGAGCTGCGGTGCGCGCCCCTTTGCCTTTACGTAGACCGGATGCTGCGTGCACAGCTGCGTGAGAGCATCCACGACGAGCGCGCGCGACGCCAGGTCGACCGCGAGCGCAGGCACGCGGGGGTCGGTGCGGATGAGGGTGACCTCCACGCCGGCCGCCTCCACGGCAGAGGCGACCAAGAGCAGGTCGTCCACGTGCGCCTGATGCGGGGTCACGGTGTCGTGGATCAGATGGAGCATCCCGTTTTCGGGCGTGATGTCCGCACGGGACAAGAGCCCGGACCATGAGCCCGGGTGTGCAGTGATGGCCGAGAGAGCCGGCATCGAAACCTCCTTCAACGCAAAGCCGATAAAGGCGGAGACGTATGTCGTCGACCGGGGGCCGCGAAGAACGCGGCCTCCACGCACCGACTGTCACGTACAACGCGATTTCCCGCTCCGCCATTCCCCGGGCAGACCGCACATGCCACGCGGCGGCGATGGTGATCGCGCGACGCAGTGCCCATCGTGGCTCAAGTTGCCGAGGCATCCCGCGTCACGTATGATTGATCGTTGGTGCGTTGCGCCCTTGTCGGCGTGTCTTCGCACCGCACATCCCACCCACCCCGCAGACCGGCCGGTCTGCAGAAGCGATAGCGAGGCTATGGCCAAGAAAGACGGTGTCATCGAGATCGAAGGCGTGATCTCCGAGGCCCTGCCCAACGCGATGTTCCGTGTTGAGCTGACCAACGGCCACAAGGTGCTCGCCACGATCTCCGGAAAGATGCGGCAGAACTACATCCGCATCATTCCGGAGGACCGCGTCGTCGTGGAGCTCAGCCCCTACGACCTCACCCGCGGCCGCATCGTCTACCGCTACCGCTAGTCCGGCCGAGAAGTAACGGCCCCGGGGTGCAGCGCACCCGGGGTACGAAGACAGCGAACAGGAAACATCATGAAGGTAAACCCTTCCGTCAAGCCGATCTGCGATCACTGCAAGGTGATCCGCCGCCACGGCCGCGTCATGGTCATCTGCAAGTCGAATCCGCGTCACAAGCAGCGCCAGGGCTGACACACACAGCACGCAGCACGAACAGCACAACTGAACACGCAACGGCAGGATCAGAACCCGCGCGAGCGGGGGACACCTCGGGGCGGAGGCCCGGGCACCGATTCTGCTCCATACCTCCACGTCACTCCTAGGAGAGCCGCATGGCACGTCTCGCCGGCGTCGACATCCCGCGCGACAAGCGCGTGGTCATCGCCCTGACCTACATCTACGGCATCGGCCGTACCCGCTCGAACGAGATCCTCACCCAGACCGGGATCGAAGAGAACATCCGCGTCAAGGATCTGAGCGACGAG
>DASSYC010000129.1:0-2366 GCA_035703465.1 Microbacterium sp.
CAGGTCGTGCCCATGGAGGACATCAACCTGCACTTCACCGGCGACTTCTCGGCGATCGCGGTGGCCACGAACCTGCTCGCGGCCATGATCGACAATCACATCCACCACGGCAACGCGCTGGACATCGACGTGCGCCGCGTCACGTGGCGGCGCGTGCTCGACGTCAACGACCGCGCGCTGCGCGACACCGTCATCGGCCTGGGCGGCCCCGGCAACGGGTACCCGCGCGAGTCGGGCTTCGACATCGTCGTCGCCTCCGAGGTGATGGCGATCTTCTGCCTGGCCACGAGCATCGCCGACCTGAAGGAGCGGCTCGGCGAGATCGTCATCGGCTACACGAGAGATCGGATGCCGGTGCGCGCCCGCGACCTGCACGCCCACGGGTCGATGACCGCCGTGCTGCGCGACGCGCTCTCGCCGAATCTCGTCCAGACGCTCGAGCACACCCCCGCCTTCGTGCACGGCGGCCCCTTCGCGAACATCGCACACGGCTGCAACTCGGTGATCGCGACGCGCTCGGCGCTGCACCTGGCCGACTACGTGGTCACCGAGGCCGGCTTCGGCGCCGACCTCGGCGCCGAGAAGTTCGTCGACATCCTGTGTCGCTCCACCGGACTGCGCCCCTCGGCGGCGGTGATCGTCGCGACCGTGCGGGCGCTGAAGTTCCACGGCGGCATCGAGGTCGCCGACCTGCCCACCGAGAACGTCGACGCGGTGCGCCGCGGCATGGTCAACCTCGAGCGGCACCTGCACACTGTGCGCGAGACCTGGGGCATCCCTGCGGTCGTCGCGATCAACCACCGCGCGGAGGACACCGATGCCGAGGTGGCCGCCGTCGTGGCCGGAGTCGCCGCGCTCGGGGCCGAGGCGGTGGTGTCCAAGCACTTCGCCTCCGGAGGCGCCGGCGCCGAAGACCTGGCCCGCGCGGTCGTGCGGCTGGTGGACACCCCGGCGCTGACCTTCACCTATCCCGACGAGGCGACGCTGTGGGACAAGATGAAGGCCATCGCCACGCGCGTCTACGGGGCATCCGACATCACCGCCTCCTCCGCCGTGCGCGCGCAGATCCGTCGTCTGCAGGATGAGGGGTACGGGGAGTACCCGGTATGCGTGGCCAAGACGCAGTACTCGTTCTCGACCGACGCGAAGCTGCGCGGAGCGCCGTCCGGCCACGTCGTCGACATCCGCGAGGTGCGGCTGGCCGCCGGCGCCCGGTTCGTCGTGATGATCTGCGGCGACATCATGACGATGCCCGGCCTCCCGGCGAAGCCGGCCGCCAACACCATCGACGTCGACGACGAGGGCCGCATCGTGGGTTTGTTCTGAGCTGCCGAACCCACACCTTCGAGGCCGAACCCACATGCTCGCGCAGCGTGGACGGGTGGGTTCAGGCGCGAACAGGTGGGTTCGGCAGAAGAGAGGGGACGAAGGGGGGATGTCGGGAAGTCACAACGCCCCACGGAGCCGCCGCCGGGGCGGGCTGTGCGGCATCCACAATCGGTTTCACCGGGTGTTGGAGGAGTCCTACGGTCGAAAACGACCCCCGCATCCGTCATCGAAAGGTGATCCATGGCTGACGCCGTCGTCCGTCCGAAGAAACCCGCCACCAAGAAGCACACGCCCGCCGGCGGCGCACCCACCGCCGCGCACACCGCCGACGAGGCGCACGAGCCCCGCATCGACACCGCGCTGGTCACCGAGAGCCTCCTGGGCACCTGGGCCGACACCCGCCGCGAGGCGCGCGAGCTGATCAAGGACCCGGTCTTCCACAAGATCGAGGGGATGCCGATGGCCGAGCACCGCGAGCGGGCACTCAGCCAGCTCCACCTGCTCGCGCAGCACGGCGGCTCGCAGCGCGCCTTCCCCGCCGAGTACGGCGGGCTCGACGACAACGGCGCGAACCTCGCCGGGTTCGAAGAGCTCGTGCTCGCCGATCCCAGCATGCAGATCAAGGGCGGCGTGCAGTGGGGCCTGTTCGGGTCGGCGATCTACCAGCTCGGCACGAAGAAGCACTGGGACCGGTGGCTTGCCGGCATGATCGACATGAGTCTTCCGGGAGCGTTCGCGATGACCGAGATCGGCCACGGGTCCGATGTCGCGGCGATCGGCACGACGGCCACCTACGACCCGGGCGCCGAGGAGTTCGTCATCCACACGCCGTTCCGCGCGGCGACCAAGGAGTACCTCGGCAACGCGGCCCTCCACGGGCGTGCGGCGACGGTGTTCGCGCAGCTCATCACGGGCGGCGTCAACTACGGCGTGCACTGCTTCTTCGTCCCGATCCGCGACGACGAGGGTGCGATGCTGCCGGGCATCACCAGCGAGGACGACGGCGTCAAGGGCGGCCTGAACGGCATCGACAACGG
>DASSYC010000236.1:0-2615 GCA_035703465.1 Microbacterium sp.
GCGGGCTTGGCCGGCCGTGCCGCCTTGCGGGCGGCGCGCTCCTCGGAGCGCTTGGCCTCGGCGGCCACCTGGGCGATGGCCTCTTCGGCGCGCAGGACCTTCGTGCGCATGATGCGCTCGTCGAGCTTGAGCTGACGGTCGAGCTCCTGCGTGGCCTCGCTCGTGGCGGTGAAGTTCACGACGGCGTAGATGCCCTCGGTCTTCTTCTGGATCTCGTACGCCAGGCGGCGACGGCCCCAGATGTCGATGTTCTCGATCGTGCCCCCATCACTGGTGATGACCTTGAGGAACTTGTCAAGGTTCGGGGCGACGGTGCGCTCATCGATCTCTGGGTCGAGGATGACCATGAGCTCGTACTGGTGCGTGTGCGTCACTTACCCACCTCCTTCGGACTCGAACGGCTTCCGGGCATTTCCCGGAAGCAGGAGGGTGTGTGCACGTGTCACGCCCGAAGGCGGACAACCTCCACATCCTATCAGTCGAGCAGGTCCCTAACCCACGCGCGGTCGCGCCCCACCGCCAGCGGCGCGCCGCTCCCCGGCGGAACGCCGAACCCGGGGGTTCGCGTCGAACCAGGTGTCGACGACCCCGGGCTGAGCGCAGATCCCCTGGTTCGGCGGGCGGTCGGTAAGCCCGGCGGGCATCACGCCGCGCGCGCGGTGTCGGTCCTGCGAAAGGCACGCGCATAGTGTGGACGCATGGAGTGGACGAGCGACGTGGCCGCCGGCGACTGGCTCCGCGAGCGGCTCGATCCCCACCTCACCGCGAGCATGCACAGCGTCGTGCCCCGCGGCTTCGCGGCGTACGCCCGCATCTTCCATCCGGCCGCGCGCGACCGGCCGGCCGGCCGGCCCTGGCCGCCGCTGCCGTACGGGCGGCATCGCCGCGAGTGGGACGCGTTCCACGAGGCGGGTCCCGAGATCGAGGACGAGCAGGTGAGCTGGGCGGATGCCGCGACCGCCTTCGGCACGACGATGCACCCGCTCGCGCAATGGCACCACCTCGTGGGCAGGCATCGCGAGATCGAGGGTGAAGACGGGCCGAGGGATGCCGCGGGCTGGCGCTATGCCGCGCCCCCCGAGGGCGAGCTCGCCGCCGATCTGGTCGCCGTGACAGCCGGGCACCTCGCCGCGCACACGGCAACCCCCGACGCCGGCTGCGTCGCGCTGTGGGAGGGCTGGGGCGGCCTCGTCGGCTTCTACGGCGAGACCCCGTCGCGCACGTTCCTGACCTTCTCCGACGACCCCGACTCCGACCGGCACAATGCGATGCTGGGCCGCAGCATCACCGACCCGTTCAACAACGTGTTCCGCAAGCCGACGTGGCAGCCCGGCATCCTCTCCGACGACATCTCCAAGGGTCCCCGGCTCGAGCTGCCGGGCCGCGGGCACATCCTGTTCCGCGGCGGCGCCGCCGAACTGGCCGGACCGGACTGGGTGCTGCGCGTGCCGTGGCGCGATGACGAGCTCGAGGCCCACGGCTTCCCGCCGTCCGCGCAGTCGCCGAGCCTGGTCTGGCCGGACGATCGCGCCTGGGTGCTGGTGACCGAGGTCGACTTCGACTCGACGATCGTCGGCGGGTCGCACGAGCTCGTCGCCGCGCTGTGCGACGATCCCCGCCTGGAGGCCCTCGCGGTCCCCGCCGATGCCGACCTCACCTGGGACGGAGACCCGATCAACCGATGAGCACTCCCGCACACGTCCTGCCCTTCGACCCCCGCCCGCTCACCGAGCCGATCGACCCGCGCGCCGCGCGCGCCTTCGCGCGGGAGCTGCGCACCGCCGGCCGGGCGCCGGGGGTCCTCGGCGGCGGGTCTGTCGTCGGCTTCCTGATCGTCGCGGTGATCATGCTGTTCGTGTTCGCCTCGGTCGGCGTCACGGTCGTCACCGCCTTCATCGGCGCCGCGATCGAATCACCGGGCGCGTTCCCGTTCCTTGCCCTGCTGCCGCTGCTGGTCGTCGGCGGCGGCGCGGTCGCGGTGGGATTCGCGGTGTTCCGCGGCATCCGCACCACGGCCGAGCGCTGGTACCGGCTCGACTGGTTCGCGCGGGCCAACGGCATGTCGTTCACCCCGCAGCTGACCGATCCGGCGCTGCCGGGCATGATCTTCTCGAAGGGCAGCGGGCGCGCGGCATCCGATCTGGTCCGCGGGCAGCGCCCGCGCTTCGTCGAGTTCGCGAATTATCGCTACACCACCGGTTCGGGCAAGAACAGGACGACCCACGAGTGGGGATATGTCGCGGTCAGGCTCGATGTGCCCCTGCCCAACATCGTGCTGGACGCGACCGGGAACAACGGCCTGTTCGGCGCCTCGAACCTGCCCTCCAGCTTCGACCGCGACCAGCGCCTGAGTCTGGAGGGCGACTTCGACCGCTACTTCTCGCTCTACTGCCCCGAGGGCTACGAGCGCGACGCGCTGTACCTGTTCACGCCCGACATCATGGCGCGCTTCATCGACAGCGCCGCCGCCCTGGACGTCGAGATCGTCGACGACTGGCTCTTCCTCTACGCCAAGCGCGACTTCTCCACCCTCGACCCGGCGACCTGGGCGTGGCTGTTCTCGGTGGTCTGCGCCCTCCTCGACAAGCTCGCCCAGTGGGCGCGGTGGCGGGACG
>DASSYC010000074.1:0-4782 GCA_035703465.1 Microbacterium sp.
ATCAGGCACATGACGAACGACGCACGCTCTCTGTCCGCCTGGGAGGCGAACGGAACTGCCGGCACCATGGTGGCCGGCCGCGTCGTCATGTGTTGTCGAATGTGCCGCTGATCCGGTGACATCCGCCCGGCTCGCGCAGCCTGCCTCCTGAGCTCTGCCGAAGGACGCTGCCTCGAGTCCCCGAGCACCGCACTCTCCGTGTGACGGCTGCTCCGCACCCGGCCCGCACGGGCCGCGATACGACGCACATTCGAACCCACCGGGTTCACGCTCCTGAGGAAACTCCCATGTCGAACACCGCCCTCCTCGAACGGCCCACCACCGCTCCCCGCCGCCCCGCGCTGCGCCCGCTCAACCCGCCCGCCGCCGGCGCGGCTCCCGAGGCGCCGACCGCGCCTCCCGAGGCGCCGGCCGCGCCGCCCGCGGCCACGACCGCCCCTCCCGCTGCCCCCGCCGCACCGGCCCGCGCCCTGCCGCCGGGAACCGAGCCCCGCGGCTTCGCGCTGTACGTGGGCATCGACGAGCAGAAGGCCGCGGCATCCGGCGTCGGCCTCGGCACCCTCGTCGACGCCCTGCGCCGCACACTCGCCGAGCTCGCCCCGACCGCCGAGACCTACGCCACGGTCGCCCTGTCGCCGGTCGCCGCCGGCGGCCGCGATGTCGACGTCGTGCGCCTCGCTCTGCACGAGCCGAGCGCCATCGCCCGCACCCAGCCCGACCCGGACGACGAGACCACAGCCTCCGGCGGGGTCGTGGTCGACATCTCGCGCAAGCGCGTGCTCATCGAGGGCGCGTCGGCGGCGTTCACGTTCAAGGAGTTCGAGCTGCTGCAGTACCTCGTGCTGCGCGAGGGCCGCACCATCGAGCGCAGCGAGCTCGTCGGGTCGCTGTGGCAGAGCGCGTCCGACCACGACGCCCCCGGCGAGCGCACCATCGACGTGCACATCCGGCGGCTGCGCGCCAAGCTCGGCCACTACGAGGACATCGTGCGCACGGTGCGCGGAGTCGGCTACCGCTTCGACCGGCACGCGGATGTCAGCATCCGCTACGGTCACGGCACGCCCTCGCCCGACCGGTTCTGAGCACCCCCGCGGCACAACTCCTTCGATCCTCCGCCGAACCGCCCGTCCCGGGGCCCTTCCACCCCGAACGGTCGCAGATCGAAGGAGTTGCGCAGCGGGGCTGTCGGCGCCCTGCGCGTAGGGTGGCCGCATGACGACCTCGCTGCGCCGCATCCCCGCGCAGCGGGATGCCGCGAGGTACGCCGCCCCCGCCCGGACGCGGGACCCGCGGCCGGCGTCCCAGCGGCCGGTGGAGACCGTGTACCGGCCGCGGCACCCGCTCGACCTGCGGCGGACCGTGCTCTCCCAGCGGCGCGGGTCCGGCGATCCGACCATGGTCGTCGACGGCGCGGTGATCTGGCGCGCCGCCCGCACCCCCGAGGGCGTCGCCACGCTCGCGCTGCGCGAGACGAGCCCGGGCACGATCCGCGCCGCGGCGTGGGGCGAGGGCGCCGACTGGGCGCTCGCGCAGGTGCCGGCGCTGTGCGGGGCGCACGACGACCTGGCGGGATTCGATGCCGCGCGACACCCGCTCATCGCCGCCGCCCACCGCCGGAACCCGGGCCTGCGCCTGGGCCGGACCGACCTCGTCTTCGACGCGCTGGCCGGGGCGATCATCGAGCAGAAGGTCACCGGGATGCAGGCCTTCGCCGCCTGGCGGCGGATCGTCACCTGGCACGGCGAGCGCGCCCCCGGACCCACCCCGCGGCCCCTGTTCGCCCCGCCCTCCATCGACGGCTGGCGGCAGGTGCCCTCGTGGGGGTGGCATCGCGCGGGCCTCGAGCCCCCGCAGGCCCGGACCATCGTGGAGGCCGCGCGCCGCGGCGCCGCCGTCGCACGCGCGGTCGCGGCGGCAGAGGACGGCGAGGCGCGCGACCGGGTGCTGATCTCGCTGCGCGGTGTCGGTCCCTGGACCGCCGCCGAGACCCGCATCCGCGCCCTCGGCGACCCCGATGCGGTCAGCGTCGGCGACTTCCACCTGGCACACGAGGTGGGGTTCGCCCTCGCGGGTGCGCGCACCGACGACGACGGGATGCTGCGGCTCCTGGCCGCCTGGCCCGGCCACCGCCAGCGGGTGATCCGCCTGATCGGCGCGAGCGGGGTGCGCGAGCCGCGCCGGGCGCCGCGCCTGCACCCCGAAGACCATCGCGACCGCTGATGTCCGCGGGCGCGACCGCCTACGCTGGTCGAATGGATTCCTCTTCGAGCACCGGCTGGCCGCGCGGACGCCTCGGCTGGATCGCCGGCACGGTCATCCTCCTGGTGCTGGGCATCATCGTGGGCCAGATCCTCGGCAGCATCTGGCTGGGCCTGCTGCTGGCGGTGCTCGTCTCGATCGGCTGGATGATCGCCTACGAGTCGTGGCGCGGCGGGCGTCTGGGCAAACTCGACGACCCCGACGACGACGGCGCGCGGCTCTGACGGCACGGCCCGGCTTCGACCGTGGCCTGGCGGATGTCGGACTGCGGCGGCACACTGGGAAGCGCCACTGAGCGGCGCCGACGCGCGCCGATGACCTAGGAGGAGCAGATGGCCCGCCTCAACCCGTACATCGCATTCCAGACCGAAGCGCGGGAGGCGATGGAGTTCTACCGATCCGTGCTCGGAGGCCAGCTGGACATCATGCCGTTCGGCGACGAGGACGCCGGCGACAGCGCCCTGGTGATGCACGCGCAGCTCGAGACGCCGGACGGCTTCACGCTCATGGCGTCGGACACCCCGGGCATCGTTCCCGCGCCGAAGCCCGCCGGCTTCTGGATCTCGATCGACGGCGACGACGAGGCGAAGCTCGAGGGGTACTGGAACGCCCTCGCCGAGGGCGGCACCATCGACGAGCCGATGGACACACCGCCGTGGGGCGGTCGATTCGGCATGCTCACCGACCGTTTCGGCATCCGCTGGATGGTCTCGGTCAACGCCGCCCAGTGACCGGCGCGGCATGAAGATCGCCGTCGCCGGAGGAACCGGCCTGGTCGGAAAGCACGTCGTCGAGGCCGCGCGCGAGCGCGACCACGAGGTGGTGCTGCTCACCCGCGGCAGCGGCGTCGACCTCGTCACGGGGGAAGAGGTCGACCGCGCGCTGGAAGGGGTGGATGCCGCGATCGAGACCCTCAACGTCGGGACCCCTGACGGTGCGGTCGCGACGGAGTTCTTCCGCGCCGCCTGCGCGAATCTGCTGCGCGCCGCGCGCACGGCGCGGATAGGGCACATTGTCGCGCTGTCGATCGTCGGCATCGACCGCAACCCGCACGGCTACTACGCGGGCAAGCTCGCCCAGGAGGAGGTCTACACCGCCTCCGACGCGCCGTGGACGATCCTGCGGGCCACGCAGTTCCACGAGTTCGCGATGCAGATGTTCAGGGGCGCCAAGGCCGGCCCGCTCCATCTCGCACCTCGGGCGCGCACGCAGCCGATCGCCGCACGGGAGGTCGGCGAGCACCTCGTGCGATTGGCCGAGCAGCCCGCTCAGGGCTTTGCGGCAGACCTCGCCGGCCCGCGCGAGGAGCAGCTGGCCGACATGACGAAGCGCTATGCGCGCGCCGTCGGCTACCGATGGCCGGTCCTGGCGGTGAACGTGCCCGGCGATCAGTGGAAGGGGATGCGCGCGGGGCTCAACCTTCCCGAAGCGGGAGCGGTGCTCGGCACCCAGACATTCGACGAGTGGCTGGAGTCCGTGCGGCCTTGATCGGGCGTCACGGCAGCCCGGCGACGTCCAGTCCCAGCCAGGCGGCCAGCTCACGGATCTCGGCGTGCACGGTGTCGGCGGTGTCCTCGTCGAACGGCTCGTCCTCGTGGATCGCCGTCACCCGCAGCATCCCGGCCTTTCGGTCTGCCTTCGCGTCCAGCTTGCCGACGAGCCGGTCGCCGTGCAGGATCGGCAGGGCGAAGTAGCCCCAGCGGCGCTTCGCGGCGGGCTTGTACATCTCGAGGATGTACTCGAAACCGAACAGCGCCATCGCGCGTTCACGGTCGAACACGAGCCGGTCGAACGGCGACAGCAGGGCGGTGCGCCCGGCGAACGGCTCGTCGAGGGCGGCCAGCGCCGCCGGATCGACCCGCCAGCGACCGTCGACCCCCTCGATCTCGACCGGCTCGCCGGCCTCGCCCAGCGCCCGCGTCTCGGTGGGCACGGCCGTCGCCTTCGTCGGGGCGACGCCCATCGACTGCAGGTAGCGCTCGTTCCGGGCGGCGTCGGCCTCCTCGACGCTCAGCTGCACGAGACCCTGCGGGTAGACGCGCTCGGCCAGGTCCCACCGGCGCTCCCGGCCCTCGCGCGCGGCCACCGCGACTTCCCCGCAGGCGAGCAGGATCTCGAGCATCATCGTGACGTTTCGGTCGTTGTTCCACCCGGTCGACGGCCACGGCACCGTGCTGGTGTCGGGAATGCCGCCGGTCGGCGTCGGCCCCTCGGCACCCAGCCGCGCCAGGATGTCGCGGCGGAACGCCGTGTTCGCGTCGAGCCACTGCCGCGACTTCTCGTACTCCGGCGCGATGCGCATGCGCGGCAGGAACAGCTCCAGATCGCTCATCGGCCGATAGGCGCCGTTGAACTCGAACAGCATGCGGTCGGCCTCGAACGCGTGCCTGAGCCAGCCCGTCTCGTACGCCTCGCCGATCCGGCTCCACAGCAGATGATGCTCGCTGGGCATGATCGCGTTCGTCGGGTCGATGTTCAGCTGGGTCAGCTGCTCGGCGACCTCGACGACGTCCGCCGGGCGCC
>DASSYC010000113.1:0-21358 GCA_035703465.1 Microbacterium sp.
CGCAAAGGGGGAGTCGACCCAGACCGGTCTGCTCCTGCTTCACCAGAGCGCGGCCGAGAACGACTTCTCGGTGGTCACCGTCCGCTGATCGAGTGAGCGACGCTGCGGGCCGGGGAGCGATCCCCGGCCCGCAGCGTCATCCGAGCACCGTCATCCGAGTTCGGTGCGCACCGCGTACAGCTCGGGGAAGAAGGTCAGCTCCAGGGCCCGGCGCAGGAACGGCACCCCACTGGAGCCGCCGGTGCCGCGCTTGAGCCCGATGATGCGCTCGACAGTCTTCAGGTGGCGGAACCGCCACAGCTGGAAGTTGTCCTCCAGGTCGACGAGCTCCTCGCACGTCTCGTAGGCGGCCCAGTTGTGCCCCGGATCGCGGTAGATGTCGGCGAACACCGGAACCAGGTCGGGGTGGAACTCCCACGCCTGGGTGACGTCGCGCTCCAGCACCTCCTCGGGGATCGCGTACCCGGTCCGTGCCAGCAGTCGCAGGAACTCGTCGTACAGGCTCGGTGCCTCCAGCGCCGTCTGCACGAGCGCGAGGTTGGCCGGGTCTGCGGCGAAGACCCGCAGCATCCCCCTGTTCTTGTTCCCGAGCATGAACTCCACCGCACGATACTGCGCCGACTGGAACCCGCTGGCGTTGCCGAGGATGCCGCGGAACTGCGCGTACTCGGCGGGGGTGAGAGTCGCGAGCACCGACCACTGGTCGGTGAGTGTCTTCTGGATGTGCTTGACGCGCGCGATGCACTTCAGCGCCGGGGCCAGCGCGTCATCGCGAAGGAGACGGCAGGCGGCGCCGAGTTCGTGCAGCACGAGCTTGAGCCACAGCTCAGTGGTCTGGTGCTGCACGATGAACAGCAGCTCGTCGTGGTGCTCGGGATCGCTGAGCGGGCGCTGCGCGGCGAGCAGGGTCTGCAGATCGAGATAGCCGCCGTAGCTCATCCGGTCTTCGAAATCGGTGACGACCGTCTCTTCGATCGTGCGGGTGTTGCGTTCGACGCCGTTGTCCACGGCCTCAGCTTAGATCAGCGACAGATCACGGAGCTTGGACTCGACGTCGGCGTTCGAGGGCTCGACGTGGTGCGAGGCATCCGGATACACAACCACCGGAATGTTCGTGCGCCCGGAGATCTCGCGCGCCACCTCGGCGGCGGCCGGCTCGGCCTCCAGGTCGATGTAGTCGTATTCGATGCCCAGCTCGTCGAGCTGCCTCTGGGTGCGACGGCAGTCGCTGCACCACTGGGCGCCGAACATCGTGATCGTGGCGGAGTCGGGTGAGGTCATGCATCCATTCTCCAGCATGCACTCTGGGTGAAGCCTCGGTGCTCTCATCGTCCGGGCACAGGAGCCCGTGGCACGATATATCCCGTGCAGCTCACGATCATCGTGCCCACCTTCAACGAGGCGCCCAATGTGGCAGAACTCGTGGAGCGCACCGCCGCGGCGGTGCAGGGCATCGATGCCGAGCTGCTGTTCGTCGACGACAGCACCGACGACACCCCCGACCGCGTGCGGGCGGCGGCCGAGACCGCACCGCTGCCCGTGCGGGTGATCCACCGCGAGCATCCCGACGGGGGTCTGGGCGGGGCAGTGCTGGCGGGGCTGGAGGCTGCGCGCGCCGACGTCTGCGTCGTGATGGACGGCGACCTGCAGCATCCCCCCGAGACCATCCCCGCCATGCTCGACCGCCACCGCGCCGGCGACGTCGACATCGTCGTCGCCTCCCGCTACCGCACCGGCGGGTCCAGCGGAGGGCTCGCCGGGCACCGCCGAGTCTGGGTGTCGCGGCTGTCGACGCTGCTCACCAAGGCGATGTTCCCGATCCGGCTGCGCGATGTCTCCGACCCGATGACCGGATTCTTCCTCGTCGACCGCCGGGCGCTGAAGCTGTCGGCGCTGCACCCGCGCGGGTACAAGATCCTGCTGGAGATCCTCGCTCGAAAGACGCTGCGCGCCGCCGAGGTGCCGTTCGCCTTCGACGATCGCCACGGCGGATATTCCAAGGCGACCATGCGCCAGGGCATCCACTTCCTCACCCAGCTGTGGCAGCTCCGGTTCGGCAAGATGTCGCTGTTCGCGGTGATCGGCGGTCTCGGCGCCATCGCGAACGTCGGCATCGTGTGGGCCCTGACCGCGTTCGGCATGAACTACATCGTCGCCGCGATCATCGCGGCCGAGGTGACGATCATCGGCAACTTCCTGCTGATCGAGCGGTTCGTCTTCCAGGATATGCGCGCAGAGGCATCCAACGTCTGGTCACGGTTCGCGAAGTCGTTCACCTTCAACAACGTCGAACTGGTCGTGCGCATCCCGGTGATGGCCTTCATGGTGGCCGACTGGAACTTCACGGCTGTGCTCGCGACGGCGGTCACTCTGGCCATCGCGTTCGTGGTGCGGTTCGTGTTCCACTCGCTCGTGGTCTACGCGCCGCGCAGGGCCCGGCGCGCGGCGGTGCGCGAGTTCGTCGACGACCTCGACAACCAGGCGGTCTCGCCCGGCGAGCTCTAGCCGTTCTCGCCGCGCGCCGCAGCCAGCACTCCGTCGCTGAAAGGCGGCCACGCCTCGATCGCCCACGCTCCGAAGTCGCGGTCGGCCAGGGCCACGAGCGCGAGTTGTGCGACCGGGTCGACCCAGAGGAACGTGCCGGACTGGCCGAAGTGGCCGAAGGTTGCGGGCGAGTTGTGCGCTCCGGTCCAGTGCGGCGACTTCTCGTCGCGGATCTCGAAGCCCAGGCCCCAGTCGTTGTGCGGCTGGGAGCCGTAGCCGGGCAGCACGCCGCGCAGTCCCGGGTAGGCCACGCGGGTCGCCTCGGCCAGCGCCTCGGCCGACAGCAGGGTCGGTGCCTGCAGCTCGGCGGCGAAGCGCGAGAGATCGGATGCCGTCGAGACGACGCCCGCGGCGGGGGAGCCGTCCAGGCGCGTCGCCGTCATGCCGAGCGGTTCGAAGACCGCCTCGCGGAGGTAGTCGGCGAACGGGATGCCGGTCTCGGCGTGCAGGAGCTCGCCCAGCACCTCGAACCCGGCATTGGAGTAGATGCGGCGGGTGCCCGGGGCCGCCCGCGCCGTCCGGGACCCGAAGTCGCAGCCGCTGGTGTGGGCGAGCAGGTGGCGGACCGTCGCACCGTCGGGTCCGGCGGGTTGGTCGAATGCGAGGGCGCCCTCCTCCACGGCGATCAGGAACGCGTAGGCGCTGAGCGGCTTGGTCACCGAGGCGAGGCGGTAGGTGCGGTCCTGGTCGCCGAACGTGGCGAGGATGCGCCCGTCGGCGCCGACGACCGCGGCGGCAGTGTTCTCCGCGGGCCAGTCGGCGGCTGCGGCGAGGGCGGCGGTGAGGTCATCGGGCACCCCACCACGCTAGCCCGCCCGTAGCGGTGGGAAGCGGTGTGGACTATTGTGATGTCGCTGTGCGTTCACAGCATTCTCTCAGATATCACCCAATGAAGGAGTGAAATGAGCACTGCCGCCACCACCGCGCGACCCGCCAACGTCACCGTTGCCGGAGTCCTCCTCATCATCTTCGCCGCTCTGCAGATCATCTCGGGCATCCTCGCCATGGTCGGCGGCGGCGCCGTCGCCACGGTCGGCGACAGTGCGACCGGCGCCGTGGCCGGCGCGATCGTCATCACCGGCGGCATTCTCCTCGTGGTCGGCGTGCTGAGCCTCATCTTCGCGATCGGGATTCTGCGCGGCTCGAATGTCGCGCGGTGGATCGTGACGATCCTCCAGCTGATCTCCATCGGCAGCGGCATCTACGCCCTCGTGACCGCAGGGCAGCCGCTGTGGCAGGGGCTGGCGAACCTCGTCATCCCGGTGCTGATCCTGCTTCTGCTGTGGGTGGGCGAGCGGACGCGCGCTTTCTTCGCGAAGGCCTGACCGCCGATCCCGCCCCCAGCAGGCGGGTTCGGGGCAGGTCAGAATGAACGGGATGTCTCCTGACCTGCGTGCGCTCTCGACGAGCGCCTTCGTGCTGCTGACCACGTTCCGCCGCACCGGCGCACCGGTCGGCACGCCCGTGTGGGTCGTCGCCGACGGCGACGATCTGCTGGTGACGACCCCCCGTCGAACCGGCAAGGTCAAGCGGCTGCGCCACACGTCGCGCATCACCCTCGCACCGTGCGATTTCCGGGGCAAGATCGCCGCGGACCGCGTGCCCGTTCATGCAACCGCGGTGATCGACGACGGGGCGGCGCGACGGGAGCGCATGGAGCTGGGCCTCGTCGAGAAGTACGGGTTCGTCTACAAGGTCATCCGCGCGGCAGGGCGGCTGAGGCGCTCGGCACCCGATTTCGTGGTCATCGTCATCTCCGCGTGACGCGGATCAGGGAGTCCATTCGATGAACGCCAGCGCGACCGCGCACGCCAGCGCGCCGAACGCCATCGCGCCCATGAGCCAGGCGAGGGTGCGGTTGCGGGCGCGGGCGGCGCGGATCGTGCCGGCGGCGACGAGCATCGCCGCGTAGACGGATGCCACGACGGCGATGCCGATGACGGGCACCGCTGTCTGCAGCTGCAGCGCGGCGATGAACAGGGCGAGCGAGATCGCGGCGAAGATGCCGGCGGGGATCAGCCAGCGCCGGCGGCGTCCGCCCTGCAGCGCCGTCTGCGAGGTGACGCGGGTGGGATCATGTTCGGTCATGGGGCTCCTCTTGACCCCACTGTCTCACCCCGAGCACACGTCTGTGACCCGGTTGACAACGGCCTGGGACGCATATCGCCGCGAACCCCGGAGCAATGAAGAAACCCCCTCGGTGTAGAAGCCACCTCGGGGGTCTCAGTGGCTCCGACCGGCGTCGATCCGGTGACCTCACGATTTTCAGTCGTGCGCTCTACCAACTGAGCTACAGAGCCGCGCGGCATCCGGAGATCCCGCGTCCTAGGCGAAAGGCCCTCTGCCGGATTCTCGGGAAAAGGGCCTGTCGCTCGGAGCGACCCTGACGGGACTTGAACCCGCGACCTCCGCCGTGACAGGGCGGCACGCTAACCAACTGCGCTACAGGGCCATGCGTATTAAGTTGTGAGGGTGACCCCAACGGGATTCGAACCCGTGCTACCGCCGTGAAAGGGCGGCGTCCTAGGCCGCTAAACGATGGGGCCGGATGAACCCCTGATCAGGATCGACCCGGTGCTCACGC
This sequence comes from Microbacterium sp., assembly GCA_035703465.1. Classification (GTDB taxonomy): domain Bacteria; phylum Actinomycetota; class Actinomycetes; order Actinomycetales; family Microbacteriaceae; genus Microbacterium. Next base: position 5,129 of record DASSYC010000113.1, read on the forward strand.
TTACCGACGCTCAAGCATACGCAATCCGTGCTCGATCCGCCAATCGAGCGGCCCTCATAACGCGCCTCAGCGCGATGGGTCTTCCCGCAGGAGCGGACACGCGGGATCATGGATGCGGGATGGGTCGGAGCCGACCTCTTGCATCTGTGACTGATGTTGCTAATGTGAACAGCGTTGTTCCGCTCCAGGAAGGGAACCGTGAGCCCCGAACGCGCCGATGCGATCACCGAGGACTGCGGCTGCGCGCCGTCTCCTGCGGAGCGCGGCGCCCTGTGGCCCTCGGTGGTGAACCGCCGCACCGCCCTCGGCGTCGGCGCGTTGGGCGTTGCCGGCGCCGTCCTGTTCGCCGCACCGCAGCTGCCGGCCGCCTATGCGGCCGACTACCCCTCGTGGGACGACGTGCAGCGCGCGATGCGCAACGAGTCCGCGAAGGCCGCCGAGGTCTCCAAGATCCAGGGGCTGATCACCCAGCTCACGGACAACGTCCGGACCACGCAGGCGATCGCCGATCAGCGTGCCGATGAGCTCTTCGAGGCGCAGGAGGCCTTCTACGCGGCAGCCGAGCGTGCCGACGACCTGCAGGCTCAGGCCGACGAGCAGGCAGGGATCGCGGACGAGGCCGCCGACAAGGCGGCCCGGCTCGCCGTCCAGCTCTATCGCAAGGGCGGCGACGAGACATCGCTCCAGCTGCTGCTCTCCGGCTCGGCGGCCGGAGCCGACGACCTGCTCGCCCGACTCGGGCAGATGGACAAGCTGCTCGAGCGCAACCAGGACGTGTATGCGGCAGCGGTGACCGCGCGCGACGCGGCGCAGTCGCTGACCGATCAGGCAGATGTGGCGCGCACAGAGCGCGACCGACTGCAGAAGATCGCCGAGCAGAAGATGGTCGAGGCGCAGGCCGCGGCCGATGCCGCCCAGGCCGCCCTCGACGCCCAGACCGCGCACCTCGCGGACCTGCAGGCACAGCTCGCCGCACTCCAGGACAACACCGCCAAGACCATCGCCGACTACAAGGCCGGAGTCGAGGCCGAGCGCAAAGCGCGCGAAGCGCGTGAGGCGGCCGCGCGCAAGAAGGCCGCAGAGGCCGCCAAGGCCGCCTCAAGCGGCGGTGGAGGCGGCGGTGGCGGGGGTGGCGGTGGTGGCAGCCCTGCCGGATCCGTCACCAGCAGCGGCTGGTGCCGGCCCAACTACGGCCGCATGATCTGGGGCTTCGGGAATCGGCCGCGCATGTGCGGCTCCGTCGGCTGCGGCAGCACGAACCACCGGGGCATCGACCTGGCAGGCAGCTGCTGGAGCCCCATCTACGCCGCAGCCAGCGGCACCGTCACGATGGCCCAGAACTTCAGCGGCTACGGCAACTACGTGCGCATCGAGCACGGCGGCGGCATCGGCACGGGCTACGGGCACATCGTCGCCGGCGGCTTCGCGGTGCGCCGCGGCCAGCACGTGCGCGCCGGTCAGGTCATCGCGTACGTCGGCCAGACCGGCGTCGCCTTCGGCTGCCACCTGCACTTCGAGGTGTACCGCGGCGGCACGATCGACCCCGCGGCGTTCCTGCGCAGCAAGGGCGTCTCGGTCTAGATCGAAGGAGCTGGATGCCGCAGGCATCCGCCCTATCCGGCCCGCTCAGAGCGTGCTCGGCGCCGCGCCCTCGCCCTGGGTCTTGGTCTGGCCCTCGTGCTCGTCGAAGCGCTCGAACGCCTCTGCCACGAGGCGCTCGGCCTCCGCGGCGTCGGCCCACTCGTCGACCTTGACCCACTTGCCCGGCTCGAGGTCCTTGTAGTGCTCGAAGAAGTGGGTGATCTCGCCGCGGATCCACTCGTCGAGGTCGCCGACGTCGGTGATGTGCGCCCAGCGCGGATCCTTCGCGAGCACCGCCACGACCTTGTCGTCGCCGCCGGCCTCGTCGCTCATGCGCAGCACGCCCACAGGGCGCACCTTGGCCACGATGCCCGGGTACAGGTCGCGGTCCAGCAGCAGCAGCACGTCGAGCGGATCGCCGTCCTCACCGAGCGTGTTCTCGAAGAAGCCGTAATTCGCAGGGTAGCCCATCGGCGTGAACAGGATGCGGTCGAGGAACACGCGCCCGGTGCCGTGGTCGACCTCGTACTTCACGCGGCTTCCGCGGGGGATTTCGATGACGGCGTCGTACGCGCCCATGTGCGTGCTCCTTCGGGTCTTTGGGATGCCGCGACAAGCCTAGTCACGCGCACCCGCGCTGCAGAACTCCTCCGATCCGTGCATGAAACCGCGCTGGCCCGGCCCATTGCGGGTGTGCGGCCGCGAATCGAAGGAGTTGTGCGACGGCGCCCGGGTAGCGTGTGCACCGTGAGCCCCGCAGGACCTCTCGACCCCGCCGTCGCCGAGACCCGGCTCGCCGTGCGGCGGGCGCTGGCCGGACTGCCGGCGGGCGCACCGGTCGTCGTGGCACTGTCGGGCGGCGCCGATTCGCTGGCGCTCGCTGCGGCCGTCGGCTTCGAGGCGCCGAAGCTCGGGCTGCCGGCGGCGAGCGTCACCGTGGACCACGGGCTGCAGCCGGGCTCGTCCGACATCGCCGCGGAAGCGGCCCGCCAGGCCACGACGCTAGGGCTGGATCCGCTCATCGTGTGCGTCGAGGTCGACGGGGAGGGCGGGCCGGAGGCCGCGGCGCGCGAGGCGCGCTACCGGGCGCTCGCCGAGGCAGCCGAGAACGCCTCGGCGGCGGCGATCCTCCTCGGGCACACCCTCGACGACCAGGCCGAGACCGTGCTGCTGGGGCTCGCACGCGGCTCGGGGGCGGCCAGTCTGCAGGGGATGGCGCCGCGCGGCGAGCTGCGCGGCATCCCTCTCCTGCGACCCCTCCTCGGCGTGCGCCGCGCGACCCTGCGCGCCGCGTGCGCCGCGCAGGGCCTCACGCCCTGGGAGGACCCGCACAACGATGACGACCGGTTCACGCGGGTGCGCGTGCGGCACAGGGTGATGCCGGTGCTCGAGGAGGAGCTGGGTCCGGGCATGGCCGAGGCGCTCGCGCGCACCGCCGAGCAGCTGCGCGAAGACACCGGGGCGTTCGCCGAGATGATCGATGAGGTCATCGAAGACATCGTGGAGCATGCCGAGGCCGGCATCTCGGTGTCGGTGGCCGCGCTCGCGGCCAACCCGGCGGCGCTGCGGAACCGTATCATCCGGCATGTGGTCGCCAGCGAGTTCGGCACGTCGCTGTCGCGCACGCACACGCTCGAGGTGGCGCGGCTGGTGACGGACTGGTCGGGTCAGGGACCCATCGACCTGCCCGGATGCCGCGTCCGCCGCGTCGGGTCGCGCATCGAGTTCAGCGCCGGCTGAGTGCTACGAGTCCTTGCCGCCGAAGAGTCCGCCGAGACCGCCCAGGATGCCGCCGAGGTCGATGCCTCCGCCGCCCCCGCCGCCGCCCGCGCCGCCGAGCAGCCCGCCGATCATGTCGCCGATGCCGCCCGAGCCCTCTGCCTCCTGCTGCCCGCCGGACTGCTTCTTGGCGAGCAGGCCCATCACGATCGGCGCAAGCATCGGCAGCAGCTTGCCGAAGTCGATGCCGGCCGTCTTCGGCGAGTCGGTGAGCTTCTGGGCGACCTCCGGCTCCTGCGAGCCGAAGATGTGGCCGAGGATCTTCTGCCCGTCGGCGGTGTCGACCGCGCCGACGTCGACGGTGTCGTCCATGCCGGTGTGCTTGCCGAGCGCCTGCTGGATCGCGGCCGACCCCTCCGAGGTCTGCGCGTTGCGCTGCAGCCCGCCGAGGATCGTCGCACCGCCCTCTTCCACGGCCTGCTTGGCTGTCGCCGGATCCACTCCGAGCTTGGATGCGATCTCATCGATCGGCAGTGCGTTCAGGATCTCGTCCAGTCCAGCCATGTCGGCCCCTTCTTCCGGTGCGCCCGTGGTGCGGACGCCTTCGTCCGTGCTCACGATATCGCCCGGGGTCGACGGCATCCATAGACTGTCCGCATGCGCGCGGCCGACATCGCCTCCGACCTCAAAGAAGTGCTGGTGACCGAGGAGCAGATCCTCGCCAAGCTCGACGAGCTGGCCGCGCGGGTCGCCGCCGACTACGAGGGCGAGGACCTGCTTCTCGTGGGCGTCCTCAAAGGGGCGGTGATGGTGATGGCCGATTTCTCGCGGGCTCTGCCGCGCAACGTGCCGATGGACTGGATGGCCGTGTCCTCGTACGGCGCCGGCACGAAATCCAGCGGGGTCGTGCAGATCCGCAAGGACCTCGACACCGACATCCACGACAAGCATGTGCTGATCATCGAGGACATCATCGACTCGGGCCTGACCCTCAGCTGGCTGCTGGAGAACTTCGCGTCGCGCGGAGCGGCGTCGGTGGAGGTTCTGGCGCTGCTGCGCAAGCCCGAGGCGGCGAAGGTCCAGGTCGACGTGAAGTATGTCGGATTCGACATCCCGAACGAGTTCGTCATCGGCTACGGGCTCGACTATGCCGAGGACTATCGCAACCTCCGCGACGTCGGCGTGCTGGCCCCGCACGTGTACCAATAGCGCGATCCCCCGGGACAGCGAGGCGTACGCCGTGGGCGAATGCACAGACGCCCCATAGGCAGGGACGATACCCTTGGGCACACGATGGACTTCAAGAAGATCACCCGCAATCCGCTGATCTACGTGCTGCTGATCGGCGTGTTCCTCGTGATCGGCTTCTCGCTGATCTCGAGCCTGGGCGGTGCCAAGCAGATCACCACCCAGCAGGGGCTCGACCTGCTCAAGGGCAGCACCGTCACCAAGGTGCTCAACACCGACGGCGATCAGCGGGTCGACCTGAGTCTGTCGCAGGCGTTCGAGGGATCGACCGAGGTCCAGTTCTACTACGTGTCGGCCCGCGCCGACGAGGTGGTCGCCGCGATCGATACCGCAGACCCCAAAGACGGCTTCAACGACGCGGTGCCGCGCGCATCATGGTTCGACGGCTTCCTGACGCTGCTGTTCCCGCTGCTGCTGCTCGGTCTGCTCTTCTGGTTCCTGCTCTCTTCCGCCCAGGGCGGCGGCGGCAAGGTCATGCAGTTCGGCAAGTCGCGGGCCAAGCTCGTCACGAAGGAGTCGCCGACGGTAACCTTCGGCGACGTGGCCGGTGCCGACGAGGCCATCGAGGAGCTGCAGGAGATCAAGGACTTCCTCAAGGAGCCGGCGAAGTTCCAGGCGGTGGGCGCGCGCATTCCCAAGGGCGTGCTGCTGTACGGCCCCCCGGGAACGGGAAAGACGCTGCTCGCGCGGGCGGTCGCCGGCGAAGCGGGCGTGCCGTTCTACTCGATCTCCGGATCGGACTTCGTGGAGATGTTCGTCGGCGTCGGCGCCAGCCGCGTGCGCGACCTGTTCAACCAGGCCAAGGAGAACGCCCCGGCGATCATCTTCATCGACGAGATCGACGCCGTGGGCCGGCACCGCGGCGCCGGCATGGGCGGCGGCCACGACGAGCGCGAGCAGACCCTGAACCAGATGCTCGTCGAGATGGACGGCTTCGACCCCAAGGCCAACGTCATCGTCATCGCCGCGACGAACCGCCCCGACATCCTCGACCCCGCGCTGCTGCGCCCGGGCCGCTTCGACCGGCAGATCGGCGTCGATGCGCCCGACCTGCGGGGGCGCCTGAAGATCCTCCAGGTCCATGGCCGCGGCAAGCCGCTCGCCGAGGGCGTCGACCTCGAGGTCGTGGCCCGCAAGACGCCGGGGTTCACCGGCGCCGACCTGGCGAACGTGCTCAATGAGGCAGCGCTGCTCACGGCGCGCTCCAACGCCCAGCTCATCGACAACCGCGCCCTCGACGAGGCGATCGACCGTGTCATCGCCGGCCCCCAGCGGCGCACCCGCGTGATGAAGGACAAGGAGAAGCTCATCACGGCGTACCACGAGGGCGGCCACGCGCTCGTGGCGGCGGCGATGAACCACTCCGACCCGGTGACGAAGATCACCATCCTGCCGCGCGGCAAGGCCCTCGGCTACACGATGGTGATGCCGCTGGATGACAAGTACTCCATCACCCGCAACGAGCTGCAGGACCAGCTCGCATGGGCCATGGGCGGCCGCGTCGCCGAGGAGGTCGTGTTCCACGACCCCACCACCGGCGCGTCGAACGACATCGAGAAGGCGACGGGCATCGCCCGCAAGATGGTCACCGAGTACGGCATGACCATGGATGTCGGTCCCGTCAAGCTCGGATCCGCGTCGGGCGAGGTGTTCATGGGCCGTGACATGGGCCACGGTCGCGAGTACTCCGAGTCCGTCGCCGAGCGCATCGACCTGCAGGTGCGCGCGCTCATCGAGCAGGCCCACAACGAGGCGTACGAGGTGATCAACGCGAACCGCGAGACCCTCGACAAGCTCGCACTCGCGCTGCTGGAGAAGGAGACGCTCGATCACCTCGAGATCGCCGAGATCTTCGAGGACATCGAGAAGCTCCCCGAGCGCCCGCAGTGGCTCTCCAGCGAGCAGCGGCCGGTGTCGGCTCTGCCTCCGGTCGCGGTGCCGCGGCGCAAGCAGCCGGCCGCCGTGGCGGCCGACGTCGAGGCCGACCCCGAGCCGGCGCCCCGCCGCCGTCCCTCCGCACCCCCGCGCCCGGCGACCGCTTAGCCCGGCGGCGCGGGCACCGCGTAGGCTCGTCACGTGGCAGTCGACCGGGATCGCATCGCCAGGGCGGTGCGCGAGATCCTCGAGGCGATCGGCGAGGATCCCGAGCGCCCGGGACTCAAGGCGACCCCGCAGCGGGTGGCCGACGCGTACAGCGAGTTCTTCGCAGGCATCCATGAAGACCCCTCGGCCCCTCTGCAGCACACGATCAGCGTCTCGCGCGGCCCTGCTCCCGACACGCTGCCCAGCGGTGCGGTGATGGTCCGCGACATCCATTTCCGCTCGGTCTGCGAGCACCACTTGCTGCTGTTCCGCGGCCGCGCGCACATCGCCTACCTGCCCGGCGAGAAGGTCGTCGGGCTCGGAGCGCTGCCGAAGGTGGTCGACATCCTGGCGGCGCGGCCCCAGGTGCAGGAGCGCCTGGGCGAGCAGATCGCCGACACGATCGCCGACGCCCTCGACGCACGGGGGGTGCTGGTGGTGATGGATGCCACGCACAACTGCGTCACGATGCGCGGTGAGCGTCAGCGCGAGGCATCCACGGTGACGATCGCCGCCCGCGGCGAGCTTGCAGAGCCCGCCGCGCGGGCCGAGCTCATCGCGCTGATGACCGGGCCCGGGACCGGCGACGCATGACGACCCTCATCATGGGGATCGTGAACGTGACCCCCGACTCGTTCAGCGACGGCGGCCGCTATCTCGACGCCGACGCCGCCATCGCACACGGCCTGGAGCTGCGCGCCGACGGCGCGGCGTACGTCGACGTCGGGGGCGAATCCACGCGCCCCGGCTCCGACCGGGTGCCGGCCGCCGTGGAGCTCGAGCGGGTGCTTCCGGTCATCCGCGCCCTCACGGAGTCGGAGGTGGCCGTCAGCATCGACACGATGAACGCCGCGACCGCGTCCGCCGCCGTTGAGGCCGGGGCCGTGCTCGTCAACGACGTCTCGGGGGGCATGGCCGACCCGGGCATGCTCGGCGCCGTCGCGGCGACCGGAGCGGACTTCGCCATCGGCCACTGGCGCGGTCCCTCCAGTGACATGTATGCCCGCGCGCAGTACGCCGACATCGGCCGGGAGGTCGCGACCGAGCTGCGCGAGAGGGTCGATGCGGCGGCGGCCGCCGGCATCCCGCCCTCCCGCATCATCGTCGACCCGGGCATCGGGTTCGGCAAGGCCGGGGCGCAGAACTGGGCGCTGCTGGGCGACCTGTCGGCGGTGACCGGACTGGGATGCCGCGTGCTGATCGGCACGAGCCGCAAGGGCTTCCTCGGCGACCTGCTCGGCCGCGCGCAGAACGGGGATGTCTCGAACGAGCGCCGCGACCTGGCCACCGCGGTCACCAGCGCGCTGGCGGCGCGCGCCGGCGTCTGGGGCGTGCGCGTGCACGACGTCGCGGCGACGCGGGATGCGCTCGCCGTGGAGCGCGCCTGGCGGGAGGGCGCTGCATGGACTTCCTAGATCGCATCGTGCTGCGCGGCCTGCGCGTGCGCGGCACCCACGGGGTCTACCCGACCGAGCGGGAACAGGGGCAGGACTTCGTCGTCGACGTCACACTGCACCTGCCGCTGCGGGTGCCCGCGGCATCCGACGATGTCTCCGACACCGTGCACTACGGCGAGCTCGCCGACGAGATCGCCGCGATCATCGGCGGCGAGCCGGTGAACCTCATCGAGACGCTCGCCCAGCGCATCGCCGACGCCGTGCTGCGCGACGAGCGCGTGCACACCGTGGAGGTCACGGTGCACAAGCCCCAGGCGCCCATCGCCCAGACCTTCGACGACGTCGCGGTCACGATCACACGGAGCCGCGCATGAGCCGCCGACTGACCGAGCCGATTCCCGAGCCCGCCGACCGGCCCGCCCAGCGGCGGACGGTCGCCGTGGTGGCCCTGGGGGCGAACCTCGGCGACCGCGCGGCGACCATCGCGGCGGCCGTGCACGACCTCGCCCGGCTGCCCCTGGTCGACGAGGTCGTCGCGTCCGAGCCGATCGAGTCCGTCGCGCTCAAGCCGGACGGACCGGATGCCTCGGCTCCGCCGTACCTCAACGCGGTCGCCCTCGTCACGACCCGGCTGGCGCCCACCGTGCTGCTCGGCTACCTGCAGAAGATCGAGAAGGATCACGGACGCGTGCGCCCCTCGGCGGGCTCGGCGAGCGGGGGCGGGACCGGGGCCGGGGTCGGGGGCGAGCGGCGGGCCCGCCGGCTGATGGAGACCGAGAGCATCGCCACCGGGGTGGGCGACGACAGGCTCGTGTGGGCCGATCGCACGCTCGACCTCGACCTCATCGCCTACGGCGACGTGCGCTCGGACTCCGCCGACCTCACGCTGCCGCATCCGCGTGCGGCCGACCGCGACTTCGTGCTCGCCCCGTGGCTGGCCGTCGACCCCGACGCGGTGCTGCCCGGGCACGGACGCGTCGACCGGCTGCTGGCCGAGCTGCAGGAGCGTGCGTGAAGCGCACCGGGCCCGGCATCCTCATCCTCGCCGCCGTCCTCGGCGGCGCCGCGGGCTTCCTCCTCGATCAGGTGCTCACCGCCGGCGGGCGGCCGACGTTCACGCCGACGATCTCGCTGCCGATCCTGCTCGTGCTGATCGGGGCGATCGTGCTCGTCCTCGCCGTGCCGGTCCGGCGCGCGGCGCGCGGCGACAAGGTGCGGGTCAACCCCTTCCGCGCCCTGCGCATCGCCATGCTGGCCAAAGCGTCGAGCATCCTCGGCGCCGCCGCACTCGGCTTCGGGCTGGGCCTGCTGACCTTCCTCGTGACCCGACCGGTGACGCCTTCGTTAGGCTCGATGGGCGAGATCATCGCCTCGGTCGTCGCGGGCGCGCTGCTCGTCGCCGCAGCTCTGGGGGCCGAGCACCTGTGCATCATCCGGAAGGACGACGATGACGAACACCCCGGACCCGGCGACGCCGGTATCCCCACCGGACATCCCTGAGCGCGCTTCCGACCCCGACGTCGTCCTCGATCGCGACACGTTCGGTGCGGTCCGCCAGCCCCGCAGCCCGAACCGGCTGCCGGTCGGCGACGGCACGTGGCATCAGCTCGCCACGCAGTACGTGTGGGTCCGGATCATCTCCTCCGCGCTGCTGGCCCTCGCGATCGCGGCCGGGGCCACGGTCATCTCGCTGTGGAGCCGGACGCCGTGGGTGTGGATCCCGGCGGGTGTGTTCATCATCGGCCTGCTGTGGACGATCGCGATCACGCCACGGCAGGCGCGGGCGTACGGCTATCAGCTGCGCCGCGATGATCTCGTATTCCGCCGCGGCATCCTCTGGCAGCGCATGGTTGCAGTGCCGTACGGCCGCATGCAGCTGATCGACATCACCCACGGTCCGCTGGACCGCGGGTTCGGCATCGCCCAGCTCAAACTGGTCACCGCCGCGGCATCCACCGGTGTCGTCATTCCGGGTCTGACCCAGCAGGCCGCCGAGCACCTGCGCGACACGCTGGTGGACGTTGCCGAGACAAGGCGGACCGGACTGTGACGGATGCCGCGCTGAACCCTGTGACACCGTCCGGCGCGACGCGCTCGCCGCTGTCGGACGGCGAGTGGCACCGTCTGCACCCGCTGACCCCGCTGTTTCGCGGCGGGCTGGTCTTCGTCATCATCGCGGGCATCATCATCTCCAACTTCCGCGACCGCTTCATCGAGTGGTTCCTTCCGGTGTTCGTCCCTTCGCTGCCCGACAGCGAGGACTATCCGGGCGACCCGATCGACTATGTCGTCGAGCACGGCCTGATTCCGCTGGCGGCCCTGGCCGTGCTGGTGCTCGTGCTGGTGGTCATCGGACTCTTCTTCCTGTCGTGGCGGTTCCACATGTTCCGGATCACCGGCGACGACGTCGAGGTGCGCCAGGGCGTGCTGTTCCGCTCGCATCGGCGGGCGCCGCTCGACCGCGTGCAGGGCGTCAACCTCACCCGCCCGATGCTCGCCCGCCTTGTCGGGCTGGCCAAGCTCGAGGTGGTCGGCGCCGGCACCGACGCCAACGTCAAGCTGGAGTACCTCTCGACCGCCAACGCCGAGGCGGTGCGCGCCGACATCCTCAGGCTGGCCTCCGGAGTCCAGCTGGAGGTCGCCGGCGGCGCGGCCGGTGACGGGCAGCGCGCGGCCGGCCGGGTCGCCGCGGCGGCGTCGACCGTCAGCGACGGCATCTCCGGGCTCATCCTCGGCGCCGAGGAGCCCGTCGAAGAGCCGCAGTCCGTGGTCCACATCCCGCCCGGCCGGCTCGTGGCATCCCGCCTGCTGTCGGGCAGCACCATCGCGATGATCCTGCTGATCGTCGCCATCATCCTCGGTGCGATCTACGGAACGCCGTGGGTGCTGTTCGGCATGATCCCCGCGCTGATCGGCTTCGGAACCTACTGGGTGCGGTCGATCACCCGTGCGCTGCGGTACTCGATCGCGCCGACCCGCAACGGCGTGCGCATCACGTTCGGGCTGTTCACGACGGTGACCGAGATCCTGCCGCCCGGCCGGGTGCACGCCGTCGAGGTCGCGCAGTCGATCCTGTGGCGGCCCTACGGGTGGTGGTCGATCAAGGTCAACCGCCTGTCGGGGCGGGGCGCGAGCGACGGGCAGGCCGACCAGTTCGCGAGCGTGCTCCCGGTGGGCACCCGCAGCGATGTCGAGCGCGTGCTGCGCCTGCTGATGCCCGGGCTCGCCGAGGACGAGTGGCACGCCGTGTTCGAGCACGGCATCCTCGGCCCGGCCGAAGGCGACCCGTACCTGAACACACCCCGCAGGGCCCGCATCCTGCAGCTGCTGTCGTGGCGGCGCAACGGGTTCCTCGTCACGCCCGCGGCGCTGTTCCTGCGTCGCGGGGTCGTCTGGCGCACTCTCGCGATCTTCCCCCTGGCCCGGCTGCAGAGCATCGGCCTCGACCAGGGGCCCATCGACCGCATGCTCGGCGTCGCCGGAGCGCGGGCCCACACGATCGCGGGCCCGGTCTCCGGGAGCCTGGGCGCGGTGGATCGGGATGCCGCGCTGCAGCTGTTCGCGACGGTCGAGGAGCACGCGATCGCCGCCGCGGCCACCGACCGCTCGCACCGGTGGGCCGGCGAAGGCCCCACACCGTGACCGCCCGCGACGGCCGCCTCGGTGTCGGTGTCATCGGCGCCGGTCGCGTAGGACCTGTTCTCGCCGCGGCCCTCGCCGGGGCGGGCCACGCGCTCACCGGCATCACCCGCGGCTCCGACCCCGAGCGCATCGAGGCGATGCTGCGCGGCCTGCCGATGCTCGACGCGCTCGATGTCGCCCGCCGCAGCGAGCTGGTCGTCATCGCCGTGCCGCACGACGAGCTGCCCGGGCTCGTGGCGGGCCTGGCGGAGCTGGGCGCCTGGCAGCCGGGCCAGCTGGTGCTGCACACCGACCCCGCCTATGGGCTCGACGTGCTCGAGCCGGCTTCGGCGCAGGGGGCGATCCCCCTCGCAGTGCACCCCGCGATCGCGTTCACCGGCACCTCCATGGACCTGCGCGCCCTGCGCGACGCGCACGCCGGCGTCGCCGCGCCGGGGCCCTTCCTGCCGATCGCCCAGGCACTCGCGGTGGAGATGGGCTGCGAGCCCAGCGTCATCGCCGACGAGGCGCGAGCCGCCTACGCCGAGGGCATCGCGACTGTGACGACGTTCTCGCGCTCCATCGTGCGCCAGGCCACGGCGCTGCTGCGCGAGGCCGGGGTCGAAGCCCCAGGCTCGTTCCTGTCGCTGCTCGTGCACTCCACGATCGACCACGCGCTCGCCGATGCCAATCCGGCATCCGAGATCGACGGCATCCCGCCCGTCCTCGACGACTGACGCGCGGGCACGCCGTCCGCGGCCGCCCTTTGCGCTGGTCGGCCGATGATTCGCGCGAAAGATTCCTCTCGACGGCGCCGGTGCCGGGCCGCTATTATTCTGTGCCCGGGAGGAGAGAGGACGCTTCGACGATGACGCGTTCGACCCGATCGCCGCGCTCCGTGCGCGGCATGCTCATGGCAGTTGTCGCCGCCGCAGCGATGGTGCTGACGATGACGACGGGGGTGACCCCCGCCGGGGCTGCCCCGGCCGGATCCGCCCCCCACGCGCGGGCGGCGGCGACGGAGACGCTGCGCGGGGCCGTGATGAGCGGCTCGTCGACGCTCGCCCACTACAAGGTGTCGCTGTATGCGGCCCGCCCCGATTCGGCGTTCACCCTGCTCGGCTCCGACACCGCCGACAAGCGGGGTCGCTTCGAGATCGGCTATGCACCCGCCCCCGCCGATGCGGTGCTGTTCGTCGAGGCCAAGCTCGGGCGCGTGCTGCTGGCGAGTGCGATCGGCACGGGCGAGGCAGCCCCCGAAGAGGTCGTCATCAACGAGCGCACCACCGTCGCGACGGGGACGGCGTTCGCGCAGTTCATCAACGACCGGAAGATCACGGGCAACCGGTACGGCATGGCGAACGCGGTGCATATGGCGGCGAATCTCGTCGACCCGCAGACCGGTGAACTGGGGGCGGTGCTGACCACGAAGCCGAACGGCCCGGAGACCTCGACGCTGGCGACCTTCAATTCGCTGACGAACGCCGTGGCGAGCTGCGCGGCGAAGCAGAGCAGCTGCACCGCGCTGTTCCGCGGCACCGCCGAGCCCGGTGGGCAGATGCCGAAGAACGTGCTCCAGGCGGTGGCGAACATCGCGAGGTATCCCTCCTATCCGCCGGATCGGAAGATCCGCGGGCTGAAGTCGGGCGACCCGGTCTTCCTGCTCTCGATGCTCAGCCCCGTGAACGAGCCCGCCCTCACCGAGCCGCCGACGAGCTGGCTGCTGTTCCTGAAGTTCACCGGCGGCCCCTACAGCGAGCAGGACGCGGACAATCTCATCAATGGCCCGGGCAACTTCGCGATCGACGAGCAGGGCTACGTGTGGGTGAACGACAACGCCGTGCCGCAGGTCGAGCACGAGTTCACCTGCGCCGGCCGGCGGCTGCTGAAATTCACGCCGTGGGGCGAGCCATTCCCCGGCACCCCATACTTCGGCGGCGGGCTCAGCGGGGCCGGGTACGGCATCACGCTCGACCCCAGCGGCAAGGTGTGGATCGGCAACTTCGGCTTCCAGGACCCGCCGTGCGCCCTGCTTCCGGTCGCGGCCACCAGCAACAGCGTGTCGGTGTTCAATCCGGACGGTACGCCGGTGTCAGGCGACAGCGGTTACACGAACGGCTCCATCTCGTGGCCGCAGGGAACCGTGTCAGACCGCGAGGGGAACATCTGGATCGCCAACTGCGGCAACGACTCGGTGACGCTGCTGCCCGGCGGCGATCCGGACGCCGCGCGCAACATCGCGCTCGGTCCGGTGCCGAGGGACGGCCGGCCCGAGATGAAGCCGTTCGGCGCCGCCGTCGGGGCCGACGGAAACGTGTGGATCGTCAACAACCGCGCGGGGTCGGTGTCGGTCCTCTCGCCGGACGGCGAGCTGATCGACACCATCTCGGGCACCTACAAGGGGAAGACGGTGCTCAGCCACCCGGTCGGCAACGCCTCGGACTCGCAGGGCAACATGTGGGTCGCCAACTCCGACTGGCTCGATTCGCCCTGTCCGACGCGCTTCCGACTGGGCGATGCGCAGAACCCGTCGGTCACCATGATCCGAGCGGACTCCCGCCGGCCGTACCCGGGATCGCCGTTCACGGGAGGCGGGCTCACCCTCCCGTGGGGGATCGCCGTCGACGGGGACGACACCGTCTGGGTGTTCAACTTCGGCGCCGTCCCGGTCGGAACGTCCACCGACATCCCCACCGGCATCAGCCGGTTCTGCGGCATCGACCGGGGCGGCTGCCCGAAGGGGCTGAAGACCGGCGACCCGATCTCACCCGACACCGGGTACCGCAGCGACGCGCTCGAGCGGATCACCGGAGGCCAGATCGACCCGTCCGGCAACATCTGGCTCACCAACAACTGGAAGCGGGATGCCAACCCGGTCGTGAATCCGTTCGGCAACGCGATCGTGGTCGCCGTCGGCGCCGCGGCGCCCCTGAAGACGCCGCTGATCGGGCCGCCGTCCGGGTTCTGAGCCGGTCACGGCCCTCAGCCCGCGAGCGGGATCGCGCCGAGCTGCCGGTAGAGGCCGAGGCGGTCGTACTCCACCCAGTCTTCGGCGAGCCTGCCGTCGTCGGCGAACCGGCCGATGATGATGACCGTCCAGCTCGCCGCCTTGCCGGAGGCGGCGATGCCGGCCCACTCGCCGTGCTGCGTACCGCGCCACCGGCCCCGCCATACTGCTCGATCGTCGGTGGCGATGAGATCGTCGAGCGTGTAGGCGAGATCGGGGAACGCGGTGAAGAAGTCCGTCATCCCCCCACGCCAGGCATCGAGCCCGTGCAGTGTCTGCTGGCCCATCCAGTGCGAGGCGAGGTCGTCGACCCAGTAGGTGCTCAGATCGTCGAGCCGATGCCGGTTGAACACAGTCTCGATGTAGTCGCGGATGAACGTGTCGTGCGCCGCTGCGGACATCGCGCTCGCTCCCTCGCAGCCGCCACGGGTGCGGCCCCTCGTCCCAGGTTCGTCTCGTCCAGGCTGGCCCGTGCCAGGGGGCATGTCAACGGCACCCGTGCGGGGGAACGCCGAGGCGGCGTCGATAGGATTGGTTCGACTTTCCGAGGAGCCCCCTGTGACCGACCAGCCCGCCTCTGCCCCCGCGCCCGAGTCCGCCGGAGACGACGCCCACCGCACTGAGTCTGCCGAAGTGTTCGAGCAGAGGACCGTCCGGCTCGCCAAGCGCGAGCGGCTGATGGGCGAGCGGGCGGATGCCGCGGGCGGCGCCTATCCCGTCACCGTGCCCGTCACCGCGACCATCCCGGCGCTGCGCGCTGAGTACGGCGGTCTCGGGGCGGGAGAGGAGACCGGCGTGACGGCCGGCGTCGCCGGCCGCGTCGTCTTCAGCCGCAACACGGGCAAGCTGTGCTTCGCGAGCCTGCAGTCCGGCGACGGCAGCCGCATCCAGGCCATGGTCTCGCTCGGCGCAGTCGGCGAGGAGTCGCTCCAGCGCTGGAAGGAGCTCGTCGACCTCGGAGATCACGTCTTCGTCGCCGGCGAGGTGATCTCCAGCCGTCGCGGCGAGCTGTCGATCATGGTCAGCGACTGGCAGATCGCGTCGAAGGCGATCCTGCCGCTGCCGAACATGTACACCGAGCTCAGCGAGGAGAGTCGCGTGCGCTCGCGGTTCCTCGATCTGATCGTTCGTGACCGGGCCCGCGAGACGGTGCTCGCCCGGGCGAAGGTGAACACGAGCATCCGGAACACTCTCGACGGGCACGGCTTCGTCGAGGTCGAGACCCCGATCCTGCAGATCCAGCCCGGCGGGGCGTCCGCGCGTCCGTTCGTGACTCACTCCAACGCGTTCGACACCGAGCTGTACCTGCGCATCGCGACCGAGCTGTTCCTCAAGCGCGCCGTCGTCGGCGGCATCGAGCGCGTCTACGAGATCAATCGCGACTTCCGCAACGAGGGAGCCGACTCCACGCACAGCCCGGAGTTCGCGATGCTCGAGGCCTACCAGGCCTACAGCGACTACAACGGCATCGCCGACCTCACCCAGGAGCTCATCCAGAACGCCGCAGTGGCTGTGGCCGGGTCCACGACCGTGACCTGGGCGGACGGCACCGAGTACGACCTGGGCGGCCAGTGG
>DASSYC010000190.1:0-17285 GCA_035703465.1 Microbacterium sp.
GCGTCGTGGTCGAGCTGCGTCACGACGATCTCGTCGCCCGGCCCCCAGTCGCGGGAGAGGTGCCGGGCGAAGTCGTACGCGAGCTGCGTGGCACTGCGCCCGTAGACGATGCCCTCGGGCTGCGCGCCCAGCAGGTCGGCGCCGGCCACGCGGAACGCGGTGACGGCGTCTTCGGCGTTCTGCTCGGAGAGGATCGCGGTGCCCCGGTTGGACAGCGGTCCGGTCAGCGTGGCGGCGATCGCCGCGCCGACCGCGCCGGGCGTCTGCGTGCCGCCGGGTCCGTCGAAGTGGGCGATGCCCGAGGCCAGCGAGGGGAACGCGGTGCGGAGGGCCGCGACATCCAGCATGCTCGTCATGCCCCGAGCCTACGCACGAGCCGAGCCCACCGCCCGCGGGCGCAGGAACGCCATCGGCAGGGTGAGCAGCGAGATCGCCGCGGCGGCCAGCAGCGCGATCGGGTAGGTCGTGCCGGTGGCGATCGCCCCCACGATCACGGCGCCCACGCCGGTGCCCATGTCGAAGCCGATGTTCCACGCCGCACTGGCTGTCACCTGATCGCGGCGCGGCACGGCGGTGAACGCCATGCCCAGCGTGAGGTTCTGCAGTGTGCCGTAGCTCAGTCCGATGAGAGCCATGCCCGCCAGCAGGGCCGCCGCGAGATCGGGGCCGGTCGCCGACCACGCGCACAGCGACAGCCCGGCCACGGTGCTCAGCACACTCGGCCACAGCAGCCCGCGCGGCCCGTGCCGATCGGCGAAGTGCCCGGCACCCCACCGCGTGAGCGCCGCCAGCCCGGTCAGCAGCAGCAGGGCGGCCATCGTCACCCCCGCGTTGGTGGTCAGAAGAGGCGCGAAGGTGAGCATCGCGCCTCCGGCCAGCGTCACCCCGAGCAGCAGCACCACCGGCTGGGCGAGCCCGGCGAAGCGCCGCAGGCCGCCGTGCAGATCGGGATGCTCGAGATCAGGATGCTGCGGCAGAGCGTCGATCCGCCGGCCCAGCCGGTACGCGGCCACGACGCCGAGCACGGGTGCGGTGGCGATGAGGAAGGCGACCGGGTAGCCGAGATGCTCGGCCCCCCAGGGCGCCAGCGGCAGCAGCACCACCTGTGGTGCGGCGATCGCGAGCCCGAACGCGCCGATCGCGCGGCCGCGGCGGCCGGGTTCGATGAGCTCGGCGACGGCGCTGCTGCCCGCGACGGTGAGGATCGCGAATCCGGCGCCGCGGACGGCGGCCAGCACGAGCACCAGCCACAGGCCGTCGGAGAGCAGGTGCAGGAGGGCCGGCGCACCGAGCAGCAGCAGCCCGGCCACCAGCACCGGGGCCCACCCGAACCGGCGCAGCAGGCTGGGCACGAACAGCTGCACCGCGACGGTGGCGAACATGAACACCCCGGTGACGAACCCCACGCCGGTGGCGTTCGCCCCGCCCTGGGCCGCCCACATCGGGGCGACCGGCATCAGAACCGCGAAGCCGGCGAAGCCGGCCGCCACCATCGCGATGAGCGCCGGCATGCCCGGTGCGCGCCAGACCGACGCGACCGAGACGCGCGCGCTTTCGGGTTCTGGAACGGGGGGCACGGCATCCAGTCTGCCCGTGCTCACCCGACCTCGTAGCCGATGAGCCAGGTCACCCCGAACCGGTCGGTGACCGTGCCGTCGTGCGCACCCCAGGGGCGCTGCTGCAGCTGATCGACGACCGTGCCGCCGTCGGCGAGCACCGCGAACCAGCGCTCCAGCTCTTCCGGCTCGGAGGCGCCCAGCAGTGCGAACAGCACCCCTTCCGTGCGCAGGGATGCCTCGCCCGGCGCAGCATCCGAGGCGTAAAGCGTCACGGGGCCTTTGCTGAGCATGCCGTGCGCGATGTACTCGCCCGGGGCGTCGTCGCGGCCGAACTCGGCGAAGGTGTTGAGCCCGGTCTCACCGCCGAACAGGTCGCGGTAGAACTCCAGCGCCTGGCGCGCGGTGCCGGGAAGGATGAGATACGGGGTCAATCCGGTCATCCGCCGAGGTTACGCCTTCCCACCGACGTCGTCCGCCTGCCCGTCGCGCACCGTGATCAGCTGGCCCTCCCGGGGCATCGCCGGCGCACCCGCGGCCGCGAAGGCGATCGGCAGTCCTCGCGCGTGCGCCCAGTCCCTGCTGTCGGTGGCCTGGACGTGCACGTGCGGCTGCGTGCTGTTGCCCGAATTGCCGCACGCGGCGATCACCTGGCCGCCGTGCACCCGGTCGCCCGGCCGCACACGGATCGACCCGCGACGCAGGTGCGCCACGAGCACGAACGGACCGTCCTCGCGCATGGCGATGACGACGTGGTTTCCGGCGAGCCCGGCCGGACCTTCCCGCAGTCGCTCGGCCTGGCGAGCGAGATAGGGCAGAGCGGTGAACAGCGATCGGCGCGCGCGATGGTCGTCCTCGCCGTCGTGCACGATGACCACCGTCCCGGTCACGGGCGCGAGCACGTCGGCACCGAACCCGGCGAAGGCCTCGGGCGCCTCGGTGGCGAAAGCGGCGCGCCAGCCCCATGGCGCGGATCGGCCTCGGGCGTCCACCGGCACGAGGTCGATCGCGTAGGTGGTGCCCATCACGTGTGAGCCGTGGCTCGGCACTCGGCGGGCAGGGCTGTTCATCGCGCGGAACGATCCGCGCAGCGGATACGCCAGCGGCACCGGCGACAGGGAACGTGCAGCGGTCTCAGGCATCCCCTCATTCTCGCTGTCCCACGATGGGCCGGTGCGGATCCGAGAAGCTGCGCACCATCCTGCGCCAGGCCGACGAGCTGCGAGCGGCCGGCGCCACGATCGAGCTCGACGCAGCAACCCGGCAGGCTCCGCGCGGAGTCGACCTGTCGTGATCGTCGTCGACACGAACATCTGGTCCGAATCGCTGCGACCGCAGCCCGACCCGTCGGTCCTCGCGTGGATGTGCCAGCGACACCGTGACCTGCACATGCCGGCCGTCGTGCGCCACGAACTGCGGTACGGAGTCCTGCGTCTGCCGGCCGGGCATCGACGCGATGCTCTTGCAGCGACCATCGAGGGCATGCTGGCCACCATGGACGAGCGGCTGCTCCCGTACGATTCGGCCGCCGCCGATGCGCACGCCGACCTTCGGGTGCGTGCCGAGCACGCCGGACGCGTGCTCGGCACGGAGGACGGGCAGATCCTCGCGACGGCGCTCGCACGCGGGGCGGCGGTCGCCACGCGGAATTTGCGCGACTTCGTGGGCTACGACCTCCAGGTGATCGACCCCTGGGTCTGATGCTCAGCGCACGCGACGGTCGTGCGCCAGGTCGATGAGACGCGTGAGCACGTCACCCGAACGCAGCCCGCTGTGCTCATGCTCGCTGGTGATCCACGGCCGGACGCCCGGCATCAGCCGAGCCGTCTCCAACGAGAACTCCAGCGGCACATAGACGTCGTTCACATAGACGGCGGCCGCGCCGCGAGCACCGGATGCCTCGATCGCCGCAGCATCGTAGATCCGGGGCCACTCGTGCTCGGCGAGGGCGAGAGTCACGTCTCGCCACGGCCGCAGCGCGGGCACGGTGTCCAGCCATTCGCGGCGCAGATGCTCGCCGGTGAGCAGGGTGGGGTCGGACCGGAAGTCGTCCGGCTCGACGCGCTCGGCCGCCCAGCGCGTGGCGAACCCATCGGCGTAGCTCGATTCGTGCAGCGCGACATACAGCGGGTTGCGGGCGTCGAACGCCATCGCGTCGGCGAAGTCGTACCGGAAGGCGTTGGAACGCGGGTCCGCCTCGAGCAGCGACCACAGCTGCTGCCAGCCGTCGTTCGATCCGAGCAGGTGCCCGAGCGAGCGCACGCGCGAGGCCGAGGCGACCTCTCCGTCGGGCAGCACGAGGCGGCTGTCGGCCGCGAGGTCGACGAGCCGCCGCATCACATCGCGGTGCGCCGGGAAGCGCCGGTAGTACCTCTCCGATTCGATGCGCATCTTGTCGTAGGTCAGCGCGTACACGTCGTCGGGGCTCCGGCCGACGGCGCTCAGCCCGCCCGTGAAGTAGACGCGATCCAGTGATGCGGCATCGGTGGACAGGTAGGCCAGCGTCGTGAATCCGCCGAACGACTGCCCCAGCACGCTCCAGGTCGCCGCCCCCAGCTCTTCGCGCAGCGCCTCGGCGTCGCGCACGATCGCGTCGGCCCGCAGATGGGTCAGGTGCTCAGCGAGATCGTCGCGCTCCAGATCGTCGTCGCCGACCGGCGTCGACAGCCCGGTGCCGCGCTGGTCGAGCAGCACGACCCGGTACTCCTTCAGGGCCGCATCGAGCCAGGACGGCGCGGTCGGTGCGTGGAACGGTCGCGGCGCTTCGTGCCCCGGGCCGCCCTGCAGGAACACGAGGTACGGCAGGTCGCCACCGCCGTCGCGGGTGACCACAGCGGCATGGATGTGGATGGTGCGCGTGTCGGCGTCGTCGCCCCAGACCAGCGGCACCGTGAGGGTGTGGTGGTCGACGGTCAGGTCCTGCAGGCGGTGGATGGTGACAGGCATGCGTTTCACAGTAGACCGACCGGGCGTAGAGTCCGCGCATGCGCATCGTCGTCTCCGGCACGCACGCGTCGGGCAAGAGCACGCTGATCTCCGACTTCGCCGCCGCGCACCCCGAGTTCGAGGTGCTGGGCGATCCGTTCGAGGCTGTGGAGGAGATGGATGCCGCGGGCGCCGCGCTCTTCGCGGCCCAGCTCGAGATCTCGGCGGCGCGGCTGCTCGAGCTGCCGGCCGGCGCGCGGGTGATCGCCGAGCGCGGCCCGCTCGACTTCCTCGCGTATCTCGACGCGCTCGATACGCTGCGCCGCCCGACCCGGTCGCCCGAACTGTTCCGCCGCGGCATCCCGCGCACCGCGACAGCCATGACCCACGTCGACCTGCTGGTGCTGCTGCCGCTGAGCGAACGGGATGCCATGGCGGTCGGCGCCGACGAAGACCTCGACCTGCGCGAGGCGATGAACGACGCGCTGCGGGAACTGGCCGACGACGGCGACCTGGTGGGCGATGCCGTCGTGGTGGAGCTGACCGGCGCGCCCCATGCCCGACGTGCACAGCTCGACGCGGCCATCATCGGATCAGCAGGGGTCGACAGCGACCCGCCGATCCCTGAAACTGGGTGAGCGCGGACGCGGCGCAGCGGCGCGGCAACGATGCCGCACGAAGGGGACTCGGAATCGTGAGAAGCATGCGGGCCATTGCCGCCCTCGTCGCTGCCGCAGGGCTCGTGCTCGCAAGCGCGCCGAGCGCGTCGGCGGCCGAGGGCGACGCGCAGGAGATCTACCACATCGCCCAGATGGGCGACTCGTACTCCGCCGGCAACGGCGCCGGCGACTACTACGGCGATCCGGCCGCGTACCGCAGCCATCGCAGCTGGGCCAACCTCTATGCCGACTGGCTCGCCACGCAGCCGAACCTGCCCGTGCAGTACGTCTCCTACGCGCACAGCGGAGCCGTGACGGCAGACATCCTGAAGACGCAGCTCCCGCAGGTGTCGGCCGACACCGACCTGGTGATGTTCACGATCGGCGGCAACGACGTCGGGTTCGCCACGATCGTGCAGGACTGCTTCTTCGTCGGCTACCGAAGCGCGGCCGGATGCCGCACCGCTGTCGACGCTGCCGTCGGCGATCTGCCCACGGTCGCCACCGCGACGCGGAAGATCCTCGACGAGCTCGCGGCGAAGCTGAGCCCCGACGCGCAGATCGTGATCCTCGGCTACCCGCTGCTGTCCACCGACACCCCGTACATCCTCTGCGACTACCACATCATGTGCTGGGGCAGCTACAAGTACGACGCGGCTGCCGCCGTGCGTCAGCTGGGGCTCAAGGCCAACACGCTGCAGGACACGGTGGTGGCTGAGTACAACCAGCAGCCCGGCGTGCCGCAGGCGATTCACGTCACCGACATCCACGAGCTGTTCGCGGGTCACGAACCGGCGCCGGGAACGTCGAACGACCACCGCTGGGTGGACGAGTTCTTCGAGACCGAGACCGTGCAGGACCCGCCGGGGTTCGTCGCCACGACCGACTACAGCTACAGCGCCGATGAGATGACGTTCTGGCACCCCGGCATCACCGGCCACGCGCAGGAGGCGAAGCACCTCGAAACCGAGCTCGGCCTGCTGCCCCGCGCGCTCGCGGTCCAGGCGGCGAACGCCGCCGCCCCCGCGAACCCGAGCGACGCCGCAGCGCCGACCGCCTGGCTTGCCGGCCCCTACGTGCAGCAGGCCGGAACGTCCATCGAGTTCGACGCGCGCGGATCGGCGGCGGGTGGCGGCGCCATCACCCAGTACGAGTGGGATCTGAACGGCGACGGATCGTTCGACGAGACCACCACGGCTCCGCGGGTGACGTCGACCTACACCGACCTGGCCGACATCGAGGTGACGGTGCGGGTGACCCAGACCGACGGGCAGACATCCACGGCGGCCACTTCGGTGCTGATCACGTCGGACGGCGACTCGACCCCCGATGCGCAGGACAACTGCCCCGCGCTCTACAACTACAGTCAGTCGGATCGGGACGGCGACGGCATCGGCGACGACTGCGACGACACCCCCGGCTATCCGACAGAGGACGCGCCGGGCGTGTACTTCGCAGGGCCCGATGGGGTGCTGCAGCACGTCGGCACGGACACCGCCGACAGGGATGCCGTTCCCGTCGATTCCGCCGGCACATCCGTGACCCTGGACGACAGCGCTCTCTCCCCCGGCCAGCAGTTCACGGTGACGGCATCCGGATTCACCCCCGGCGACACGGCCGACGTGTGGATCGCCTCAGACCCGGTCGTGCTCGCGACGACGACGATCTCGGCCGACGGCACCCTGTCGGCGACCGTCGAGGTGCCGACAACCCTCGCGCCGGGCGCACACCGCGTGTACGTCACGGCACCGGCCACCGTCGCCTCGGCACCCGTGACCGTCACCGCGACCGCGGGCGGCGGTGAAGCACCGGCCGAATTGGCGAACTCGGGAGGTGAGCTGCCCGTCTGGGCACTGGCCGCCGGCATCCTCGCGGTCGGCCTCGGCCTGACGCTCGTGCTGATGGCCGGCAGACGGCACACCCAGCGACACTGAGCGTCCGCGATCACTCAGCCCAGCGGCGCCCGGCCGGGGCGGTGGTCGAAGATCACGCTCGTGTTCGTCGCGGCGACCTCTTCGCGCACGCTCAGCGTGTCGGACACCAGTTCGCGCAGGGCCACAGCGTCGCGCACGGCGACGTGCAGCAGGAAGTCGCGGTCGCCCGCGACGAAGTAGACATGGCGCGTCGCCGGCAGGCGTTCGAGGTAAGCCTGGAAGCGCCGGAGGTCGCCGCGCGCGTGGGCGTGGAGCCGGATGGCGATGAGCGCCTCGAGCCCGAACCCGAGCGCCGCCGAGTCGATCGAGGCGTGGAACCCGGTGATGACCCCCGACGCGACGAGCGCGCGCACCCGTTTCAGGCACGTCGACTCGGCGACTCGCACCCGGCGGGCGAGGTCGGCGTTCGACATGCGCCCGTCCAGCTGCAGTGCTGCCAGGATCGCCCGGTCGAGATCGTCCAGCGGGGCGCGTGCAGATTCCGGCTCAGGCATCCCTCATACCATCCCTTCGGGAAGGATCCTCCCCTGTATCCCGCATTGCTGCTCCGATTCTTCCGCAGATCCGCGATCGATCAACGGATTCTGCAGAATCATGGAGGAAGTGTGTCTGCTGTCAGGGAGGACAAGAGATGGCATCGTCGGTGGTCGTCGGAGCGGGGATGCTGGGGCTCGCCACCGCCTGGCACCTGCAGGAGCACGGGGTCGAGGTCACCGTCGTCGACCGCACGGGCGTGGCCGCGGGCGCGTCGTGGGGCAACGCCGGCTGGCTCACGCCCGGCAAGACGATTCCGCTGGCCGATCCGAGCCTGTGGACGTACGGCCCGAAGGCGCTGCTGGATCCGGATGCCGCGCTGCACGTCCCGTTCCGCGCCGATGTCGCGCTCTGGTCGTTCCTCGCCCGATTCGCCGCGCACGGCACGATGCGCGCGTGGAACCGCACGATGGCGGCACTGACGCCGATCGACCGCATCGCCCTGACCTGCTTCGACGAGCTCGTCGAAGGGGGCGTCGACTCGTGGACCCGCGAGGGCCCCTTCGTCATCGGGTTCACCGCCGAGCCTCACTCGAAGGGCTTCCTGCGCGAGATCGAGGGGGTCATCCGCCACGGTCAGGACGTGCCGTTCGAGCGTCTCGACCATCCGCAGGAGCTCGTGCCGCAGCTCTCGGATTCGGTGAACGTCGCCTACCGCCTCGACGGGCAGCGCTTTTTCGAACCGGGACCCTTCGTCCAGACGCTCGCCGACGCGGTCGTCGCCCGCGGGGGAGTGCTGCGCACGGGCGAGGCGGTGACGGCCGTCGACGGCGGTGCGACCCCAAGCGTGACCCTCGACGGCGGTGAGCGCCTGAGGGCGGATTCCGTCGTCGTCGCGACGGGAGCCTGGATGCCGCAGCTCGCCCGCCGGCTCGGGGTGCGCACCCGCGTGCAGGCCGGCCGCGGCTACTCGTTCAGCGTGCAGACCGACCCGCCGGTCCGCTACCCCGTGTACCTGCCGTTCCAGCGCATCGCCTGCACCCCGTACCAGGGGCGGTTCCGCATCGCCGGCACGATGGAGTTCCGCCGGCCGGACGAGCCGCTGCAGCCCCGCCGCATCCAGGCCATCATCAACCAGGCGCGCACGCTGTTCCAGGGCATCGACCTCGACGACCGGCAGGATGAGTGGGTGGGCTCGCGCCCGGTCACTCCCGACGGCCTCCCCCTGGTCGGCGCCACCCGCGCGCCGGGCGTGTACGTCGCCGGCGGTCACGGCATGTGGGGCATCGTCCTGGGTCCGGCCACCGGCAAGCTGCTGGCCCAGCAGATCGTCACCGGCCGGGTCGATCCGGCGATTGCACCGTTCGACCCGCTGCGCTGACACGGCCGGAACCGGCTTCAGCGCGACTCCTCCTCGGGTTCGCCATCTCCGGGATCGGCACCCTCGCCATGGACGATCAGCACGGGGCAGTGCGCGTGCGCAGCGCACGCCGTGCTGACCGACCCGAGAAGCAGGCCGGCGAACCCGCCCCGGCCCCGACTGCCCAGAACCAGCATTCCCGCGTTTCGGCTGAGTTGGACGAGCGTTCTCGCCGGCGGCCCCGGGAGCACCGTGCCCACCAGGCCGGCGGGCGGCTCGGATCCGAATGCCTGCTCGATCGCGGCCTTCAGGACCGCTGCCGCGTCGTCTTCCGGCGACCAGGCGGCCACGGTGTATGCGTCCGCCAGGCGCGGGAACGCCCAGGTGGTGACCGCCTCCAGCGGGGCATCGAATGCGGCCGCGACGCGCGCGGCGTATCGCAGGGCGGCTATCGAAGAAGCCGATCCGTCGACGCCTGCGATCACCCGGTCCGTGTCCACCGTCACCCGTTCTGCACTGTCGTCCATAGCTCCACCGTCGCGGACCGCGGCGATGCGCGGCGGGACGAAGGTCACACGGGTAGCCTTGGCCTCGATCCCGCCGAGAGACGAGGCGAACGTGGACGCGAAGGGCGGCCTGTCGTTCCCTGATGGACCGCGTCAGGAGCTCGACCAGGCACTGGCAGACCTCCTGGCTCAAGCCGAGCGGGTCCGCATCACCCAGGGAAGGCTTCGGGCCCTGCTGAATGCGACCCAGGCGGTGGTCGAGGAGATCGACCTGCCGTCCGTGCTGATGCGGATCGCGGAGGCCGCGCGGTCGCTGGTGGATGCCGAGTACGCAGCGCTGGGCGTGATCTCTCCCGAGCGCGACGGGCTCGAGGAGTTCGTCCATGCCGGGATATCCGATGAGCATGCGGCGAGGATCGGGCACCTGCCGGTGGGCCGCGGCCTGCTCGGGACTCTGATCACCGACCCTCGGACGATCCGGCTCGAGCACCTGAAGGACGACCCGCGCTCGGTCGGCTTCCCCGCTCACCACCCGCCGATGGACTCCTTCCTCGGCGTTCCGGTGCGCATCCGCGACGAGATATTCGGCAACCTGTACCTGACGAATCACCGCGAGGGGCTCTTCACGGAGGAGGATGCACAGCTCATCGAGGCGCTCGCCACCACGGCCGGGTTCGCCATCGAGAATGCGCGCCTGCTGGAGCGGGTGCGGCACCGGGGGCAGTGGATGGAGGCCGCAGCGGGACTGTCGGCGGCGCTGCTGTCATCGCCCACGGAGACGGCGCCGGACCTGATCGCCGGCCGCATGTTCGAGCTCCCGGGCATCGACAAGGTCACCGTGCTGCTTGCCGGGGAGGACACGGCGCAGATGCAGATCGCCGCCGCCCGGGGCACCGATGAGGCCGAGATCCGCGGCATCCTGGTCGATGTCGACAGCATGTGGGCGGGGGAGGCGCTGCAGTCGGCGGGGGCGGGCGCACGCGTACGCGAGCGGTCGGGTGACGATGCGCTCCGAGTGGTCCGGGACGGGATCGCGGGCTCTGCAGTGGTCGCCGCCCTGCGCACTCCTTCGCGGCTGTGGGGTGCGGTGTGCGCTGCGCGCGGCCCGAATGGTCCGCGCTTCTCCGACACGGAGGTCGAGGCGGCATCGCACTTCGGTTCGCGGGCGGCGATCGCACTCGAGCTGGCGCATGCTCGGGTGGAGGCTCAGCGCGCGCTGCTGGCCGATGATCGGCGGCGCATCGCCCGTGACCTGCATGACCACGTCATCCAGCAGCTGTACGGAACCGGCCTTTCGATCCAGGCTGTCGCAGGCAGCCTGGATCCCGGCTCCGGGCCGGATCGGCTGCACGAATGCGTCGATCAGCTCGACGACGCCGTTTCGCAGATCCGCACAATCGTCTTCGCTCTGTCACACCCGGACGAGAGTTCGCTGCGCCACCGGGTGATCGATGTGGTGGCCGACCTCTCGGCGTCGCTGGCGCATCCGCCGGCCATCCGGTTCAGCGGGCCGGTCGACCATGCGATCACCGGCGCCCTCGCCGACGATGTCGTCGGCGCCACCCGCGAACTGCTCAGCAACGCCGTGCGCCACTCGCACGCCGACAGGATCTCGGTCGATGTCATCGTCGACGAGGCGGACGTGACCGTGGTCCTGGAGGATGACGGGGTCGGCATCCCCGCGGACGGGCGACGCAGCGGACTGCGCAACCTGGCGGAGAAGGCGGCAGAGCGCGGGGGGGCGCTCTCGATCCGATCGGCGAGCGGACAGACCGCCGTGCGGTGGAGGGCACCGCTGAGCGCCCACCCCTCCGCCGTTCGAGAAGGAGGTCCCGGGTGACCCGCGTGTTCCTGGTCGACGATCACGAGATCGTCCGCCGCGGAATCGCCGACCTGATCCGCGCCGAGCCGGATCTCGAGGTGATCGGCGAAGCATCCACCGTCCGCCAGGCGACGGGGCGCATCGAGGCCACGTCGCCTGACGTCGCGGTGCTGGACGTCAGGCTCCCCGACGGCAGCGGAATCGACCTGTGCCGCGACATCCGCTCGCGCCTCCCGTCGGTGGCCTGTCTCATCCTCACGGGCTACGACGATGACGACGCGGTCAGCGCATCGGTGCTGGCGGGGGCCTCCGGCTACGTGCTGAAGACCGTCGGCGGGTCGAATCTGATCGAGGCGATCCGCGCCGTGGCGGCGGGCCGCTCCCTCATCAGCGCCGCGATCACACATCACGCGGCGGCGAAGATCCGCCGGCGTGCGGACGACGACGACCCGAGGCTGGGCTCGCTCGGGCTGCGCGAGCGTCAGATCCTGCGTCTCATCGCCGACGGCCTGACCAACCGCCAGATCGGCGAACGGCTGGGCATCGCGGAGAAGACCGTCAAGAACTATGTGTCATCGCTGCTGAGCAAGCTCGGCCTGGAACGTCGCACTCAGGCGGTCGCCTTCCAGTTCACGCACGACGTGGAGTGACCGGGACGAGGGCGATCGGACAGTCCTGCCACGCGGCCGCCTGCGCCACCCTTCCGAGAAGATGGTCGGCGAAGGGGCCACGGCGATGCGTGCCGACGGCGATCAGTGAGGATCGGGGCGCGAAGCGCAGCAGAGCGGCCACCATGCTGTCGCGGACGAGCTCGCGCTGCACCTCCACGCGAGGGTGCCGCTGATCCACCCATCCGGCGGCCGCCTCGAGCGTGCGCCGGTGCTGCGCCGCCGCCTCGTCGGGAGTCTGCACGTGGGGCTCGGATGCCTCGGCCCGCGCGCGTGCGAAGGGCGGCGTCGCCATGAGCCACGCGTGCACCAGGCGCAGCGGCACCCGGTTGGTCTCCGCCTCGCGCGCGGCGAACGCCAGCGCGCCCGAGGATGACTCGTCGTCGGCGATGCCGACGGTGACCGGATCGGCTGTCGCGACCCAGCCGGCCGGGACCACGACGACCGTGATGCCCCCGGCGGGCCGCGAGGCCGCGTCTGTCAGCGCGGCACGGGTGGGACGCCCGTGGTCGGCGCCGACGACCAGCAGATCCCCGGGGCCTCGTATGTCTCCGCGCGCCCCGATGTTCCCGCGCACCCCCACGTCTCCGCCGGGTTCGCCGGCGGCGGTCTCCGCACTGAGGACGTCGATCGTCGCCGCCTCTCGGCGCGCGCGGGACGCCGCCCACTCCATCGCCGAGGTGGACGCTGCGCTGCCGTCATCGGCGACCAGGATGCGCTCCATCGTCCAGCACCCCTCCTCCGGGCCGGGGGATCCGCACCCGTCCGGTCCAGAAGCGGCCTCCCGCCGCACGGACGTCGAACAGTGCCGGAACCGTGTCCACACGACGATTCCACCGCTGCGTGAACTCCCCTGAGGGGACCTTCGTCCTCTGGTACAGACGGCACCGCACGGCCGGCCAGCGACACCGACACCGACACCGTGTGACTTTCGTCCCGGCCGACGGCGCGCGCAGGCCCGAGGATGGTCGCATGCGAGCACTGGTCGTGTATGAATCGATGTTCGGCAACACCCGTCAGGTGGCCGAGGCCATCGCCGACGGGATGGCGGACGGCGCCGAGGTGACGATCACCGATGTCGCCGACGCACCCGAGCGGGTGCCGGACGACGTCGACATCGTCGTCGTCGGCGGTCCGACGCATGCGTTCTCGATGTCGCGTGTGCCCACCCGACAGGATGCGATCCGGCAAGGGGGCGCAACGGCGGATGCCGCGACAGGCATCCGCGAGTGGTTGACCGCGCTGCCCGCCTCCACGCGACCGTGCACGTTCGCCGCGTTCGACACTCGGGTCGACATGCCGCTGCTCCCCGGCGCGGCGTCCCGCGCCGCCAGCCGCGTCGCCAAGAAGCTCGGATTCTCGATGCACGACCCCGCGAGCTTCCTCGTCCACGGCTACCAGGGCCCACTGGTCGCGGGGCAGCTCGAGCGTGCGCGTTCGTGGGGACATGGGCTGACCGAGCGCCTGGCAGGCTGAACCGCCTCAGCGCCGCTCGGCGTCCCGCCCGCCGCCTAAGCTGAGCCGATGCGCGAGTTCGCCCGGGGAGCATCCGACCTCGGCCGCGGGTTCGGGTGCTGGCGCTCCCGCCCGGGACTCATGGCACTGGGCCTCGTTCCGGCCGCCGTGGTCGGGCTGCTGCTCCTGGCCGGCCTCGTCGCGCTCGGCGTGAGCCTGCCCGGCATCACGGTGTCTCTCACGCCGTTCGCCGACGGCTGGCCGGGTCTGTGGGCGACCGTCATCCGCATCGCGATCGGCACGGCGCTTGTCGGCGCGGCCCTGGTGCTCGTCGCCGTCACCTTCACCGCGCTCGCCCTGATCGTGGGCGAGCC
The DNA here is from genome assembly GCA_035703465.1 of Microbacterium sp. GTDB lineage: Bacteria > Actinomycetota > Actinomycetes > Actinomycetales > Microbacteriaceae > Microbacterium. The sequence goes on from DASSYC010000190.1 coordinate 13,734, forward strand.
GTTCTACGACCGCATCTGGCGCGCAGTGGAAGCGGATCTCGGAGTGACCGATCCGGGCCCGGGCATCGGATTCTGGCGCGGCGTCGCGGATGGGCTCCTGCTCTTCGTCCGGGGCATCGGCGTGGCGATCGCCGCCGCGCTGATCGGCCTCATCCCGGCGGTGGGCGGCATCCTCGCCACGGTTTTCGCCGTGGTCATGACCGGCCGGCTGCTGGCCGACGAGCTGACCTCACGCGCGATCTCGGCGCGCGGATTCGACCGGGCCGAGCGGCGGCGGATGCTGCGCGGGCACCGGGCACGCGTGCTCGGCTTCGGCGTCGGGACGCAGCTGTGCTTCATGGTCCCGCTCGGGGCGATCGTGACCATGCCGGCCGCCGTAGCGGGCGCGACGCTGCTCTCGCGAGATGTGCTCGCCACGCGCTGACACACAGCTCCGGCCCGAAACCGCACAAAGTGCTCGAATCCACTGGGATTCCAGCAGTTTCCGCGGTCTCGGCGCGCGGCGGCCGGCGTGCAAACCGACGCGACACAGACGAAGATGGGCTCATGACGAGCAATGCCGCTCAAGCCCGGCTTCTCTCCGCCCTCGACGGGATCGATCCGACACTGCGGCCGGGTCTGGAGCGATTGCTGAAGAGACTCGATGCCGAAGAGCTCGCCGAGCGCGAGCCGCGCGACGTCGTGGGGGCGGCCACCACCATGCGCGAGCTCGCCGCGCACCGCCGTCCCGGCGAGACCCTCATCGCCGTGTTCACCCCTACTCTGCGCGAGTACGGGTGGACGTCGAAGCGCACAATCGTCGACATCTGCACCGCCGACGCGCCATTCCTCGTCGACTCGGTCACCGCGGCCATCGTCGGGCAGGGCTTGAGCGTGCACCTGCTCATCCACCCGGTCGTCGCGGTCACGCGCGATGAGCACGGTGCCCTGGTCGAGCTCGAAAGCCGCGACGGGGAGCTCGAGTCGTGGATGCACTTCGAGATCGATCGCGTGCCGACCGAGGACGAGCGCATCGCCCTGGAGGCCCGCCTGCGCGGCGTCATCGACGACGTGCACAATGCCGTGCGCGACTGGCAGGCGATGCGGCAGAAGTGCCTCGACATCGTCGCAGAGCTTCGCGCCGCCGTGCCCGCCACGGTCGACCCGGCTTCGGTGCAGCCCACCATCGACTTCCTCACCTGGCTCGCCGACGATCACTTCACGTTCCTCGGCTACCGCGAACAGGTGCTGGAGACCGACGCCGACGGCGAGGAGACGCTGCGGTCCCTGCCGGAGAGCGGACTCGGCATCCTGCGCGGCTCGAAGACGTCGGTCGCCCACCTCACGCCCGAGGCCCAGCGCACCGCGCGCAGTCCGCGCCTGCTCACCATCACCAAGGCCAACTCACGCGCCACCGTGCATCGCGACGTGTACCTCGACTACATCGGCGTGCGCACCTTCGATGCCGACGGCCGCGTCACCGGCGAGCGCCGCTTCCTCGGCCTGTTCACCTCGGCCGCCTACGCCGCCTCCGTCCTGACCCTGCCGATCGCGAAGAGCAAGGTGCACGCCGTGCTGGAGGCATCCGGCCACGCCCCTCACTCGCACACCGGCAAGGAGCTGCTGCAGATCCTCGAGCAGTACCCGCGGGACGAGCTGCTCCAGGACGACCCCGAGCATCTGCTGGCGATGGCGACGGAGGTCAGCAGGCTGCGCACCCGCCGGCGCGCGCGCATCTTCCTGCGTCGCGACGAGTTCGGCCGCTTCGTCTCGGCACTGGTCTTCCTGCCGCGCGACCGCTACAACACGACGGTGCGCCTGCGCATCGAGGCACTGCTGCGTGAGGCGTTCGACGCCGAGACCGTCGACCACGCCATGCGGGTGGGCGAGTCGCCGCTCGCGCAGCTGCACTTCGTCGTGCGCGTGGCCAAGGGCCGGTCGCTGCCCGACGTGACCGCCGAGGAGCTGCAGCCCCGGCTGGAGATCGCGATCCGTGGCTGGGAGGAGGCCTTCGTCGAGGTTCTCCACGACAGCTTCGGCGAGGACGAGGCGGCGACGCTGCTGAGCCGCTACGCCAACGCATTCCCCGAGGCCTACAAGGAGAACGTGACTCCGGCCGAGGCCGTGAAGGACGTCTCCCTGCTGGAGCGCCTCGAAGCCGGCGAGGAGTTCGCCGTGCACCTGTACGACCCCGAGCAGAACGACCCGGGCAAGCGCTATCTGACGATCGTGTCGCCCGCCGAGTATCCGCTCACGCGCGTCCTGCCGGCGCTGACCGACCTCGGCGTGGACGTCGTGGACGAGCGCCCCTACCGGGTGACCCTCGGCAACGGACGCACCCTGCACATCTCCGACTTCGGGCTCACCGCACCCGAGGCGAAGCCGTGGGGCGATGGAACGTGGGGCCGGGTCTTCGAAGACGTCTTCACGGCGGTGTGGACCGGGGCTGCCGAGAGCGACCGCCTCAACTCGCTCGTGCTGCTGGGGGGCCTCGACTGGCGCCGCATCGTGATCCTGCGCGCGATCGCCATGTATGTGCGACAGATCGGCTCCGCGTTCTCGGTCGAGTACACCGAGCAGGCGCTCATCGAGAACTCCCGCATCGCCGCCGATCTCGTGCGACTGTTCGAGGTGCGCTTCGACCCCGGCTTCACCGGAGACCGGGATGCCGAGGCATCCGTCCTGGTCGCCGCGATCCACGCGGCGCTCGACGATGTGCCCAGCCTCGACCACGACCGCATCCTGCGCTCGTTCACCGGTGTCATCGAGGCGACGCTGCGCACGAACTTCTATCAGCTCGACGCCGAAGGCCGGCCGAAGCCGTGGGTGTCGATGAAGCTCGACTGCGCCCGCGTTCCGGGCCTGCCCAAGCCCTTCCCGATGGTCGAGATCTGGGTGTACTCGCCCGAGGTGGAGGGCGTGCACCTGCGCTTCGGGAAGATCGCGCGCGGCGGCCTGCGCTGGAGCGACCGGCGCGAGGACTTCCGCACCGAGGTGCTGGGGCTCGTGAAGGCCCAGATGGTCAAGAACGCCGTCATCGTGCCCACCGGGGCGAAGGGCGGCTTCATCGCCAAGCGCCTACCGCCGCCGAGCGACCGCGCGGCTTGGCTCGAGGGCGGGAAGTCCGCCTACCGCACATTCATCCGGGCGCTGCTCGAGGTCACCGACAACCGCGACGGAGCCGAGGTCATCCCGCCCGCCGACGTCGTGCGCCGTGACGGCGACGACCCGTACCTCGTCGTCGCGGCAGACAAGGGCACCGCCGCGTTCTCCGACATCGCGAACGGCATCTCCGAGACGCACGGCTTCTGGCTTGGCGACGCGTTCGCCTCCGGCGGCTCGGCCGGCTACGACCACAAGGGCATGGGCATCACCGCGCGCGGCGCATGGGAGTCGGTCAAGCGCCACTTCCGCGAACTGGGTCACGACACCCAGACCGCCGACTTCCGGGTCGTCGGCATCGGCGACATGTCGGGTGACGTGTTCGGAAACGGGATGCTTCGCTCCGAGCACATCAGACTGGTCGCCGCGTTCGACCATCGCCATGTGTTCGTCGACCCGAACCCGGACGCG